>JBAQIQ010000316.1:0-4233 GCA_049288935.1 Candidatus Competibacteraceae bacterium | reverse complement strand
ATTTGATGCATCGTGGTATTATTTCCTGCACCCCGACCGACACCGTCGGCACGGTCGCCAAGATCATGGTGAACAAGGAGATTCATGCGGTCGTGGTCATGGATGAACAGGGCAAGGCCATCGGTGTGGTGTCGCAGACGGATATGGTGCTGGCGCGGCAGGGCCGGACGCCGGATCAGGCGCGGTCGATGCGGGCTGAGGAAGTGATGACGCCGGGTTGTGCGACCTGCGACGCGGAGATGCTGCTGAGCGACGCGGTCAGTCTGATGACCGGGCGGCGGATGCATCGTTTGGTGGTGACCGAGAAGGATCAGCCGGTCGGCGTGATCTCCATGACCGACGTGGTGCGCAAGATTATCGGCGAGTAATCACTGTTTAGACTTCCATCCCAGCCCTCTCCCACTCGGGGGAGGGCGTTTTGAATGCCGCTATTCAATTCGTCGCGTCCTCGAACTTTTGCAGGTGCAGTTGCGCCTGATCGAGTTCAAGAGCGGCAGACAGATTAGATTTCACTGTTTGCAATATCCCGGATAGGTCTTGCTGCTGTTCGGCCGACAGACCGCGCAGCATTTCCGTGCGGGTGTTCAAAATGACCCTCTCAACCTCGGCGATCAGTTCCCGCGCCTGGTCGGTCAAATGGACGCTCCATAAGCGCCGGTCGCCAAGGATCGGACGCCGCTCAATCCATCCACTCTTTTCAACCTGATCGATCAGTCGGCCTACGGTAGATTTCTCGATTTCGAGTTCATCGGATATTTGCGACTGAGAGAGACCCTCGTGATTGGACAGGATCGCCAGAATTGACCATTGAGCACGGGACAAACCCAGTGGCTGTAATCGGCGGTCGATGAGCTTACGAAGCAATCGAGCGGAGTCGGTGAGGAGGAAGCCGGGGCCTCGGTAGGAATCGTGGATGATCATGTTGTCAGCCTCAGTGGCGATGTCCCAATGGAGATGGAGGTTAGCATAAGCCAAATACCCGCAAACAAAGTTTCGAAATCCCAGTTTTTGGGTTGAATAATAAGCTTGCTTACTATAAGCTTTATTTTGGTAAGGTAGCATATAGTATGTAGCCTAACCATAAGGTTTCCCAATGTGCCGAACTGGAGAGTAGGAAAACGATGAGCAACACACCGAACCCCGCCAGCGTACCCACCAACAACCAGAAACTGCTCGCCTGGGTTGGCGAGATCGCCGCACTGTGCAAGCCCGAGCAGGTCGTCTGGTGCGATGGCTCGCCAGCCGAATATGACCGGCTCTGCAACTTGATGGTCAAGGGCGGGACCTTTATCCGTCTCAATCCGGAAAAGCGGCCCAATTCCTATCTCGCACGCTCGCACCCTTCCGACGTCGGCCGGGTCGAGGACCGCACCTTCATCTGCTCGATCAACAAGGAAGACGCCGGCCCGACCAACAACTGGGCGCCGCCGGCGGAAATGCGCACCACCTTGAACGGCTTGTTCGACGGCTGTATGCGCGGCCGCACGATGTACGTGATCCCGTTCAGCATGGGTCCGCTCGGCTCACCGATTGCCAAGATCGGCGTCGAAATCAGCGACAGCCCTTATGTCGTCGTCAACATGGGGATCATGACCCGCATGGGCCGCGCCGTGCTGGACGTTCTCGGCGAAGAGGGCTTCTTCATCCCCTGCGTTCACTCGGTGGGCGCGCCGCTGACGCCGGGCCAGCAAGATGTCCCATGGCCGTGCGAAGGCGACATCAAGCGCAAGTACATCGTCCATTACCCGGAAACCTACGAAATCTGGTCCTACGGCTCAGGCTATGGCGGCAACGCCCTGCTGGGCAAAAAATGCCTGGCGCTGCGCATCGCCTCGGTGATGGCCCGCGACGAGGGCTGGCTCGCCGAACACATGCTGATCATGGGGATCGAATCGCCGCAGGGTGAGAAAACCTACCTCGGCGGCGCCATGCCCAGCGCCTGCGGCAAGACCAACTTGGCGATGCTGGTGCCGCCCAAAGGCTTTGAAGGCTGGAAAGTCACCACAGTGGGCGACGATATCGCCTGGATCAAGAAAGGCCCGGATGGCAGCTTGCGCGCCATCAATCCCGAAGCGGGCATTTTCGGCGTGGCGCCCGGCACCAATATGGCGTCCAATCCCAATGCGATGCTCAGCATCACCAAGAATTGCATCATCACCAATGCTGCGTTGACTGATGACGGCGACGTGTGGTGGGAAGGCATGGACGGCCCGCCGCCGACGCACGCCATTGACTGGAAAGGCGAAGACTGGACCCCCGGCTGCGGTCGGCCCGCCGCGCACCCCAACGCTCGCTTCACCGCCCCGGCCAGCCAGGTGCCGAGCATCGATCCGGATTGGGAAAACCCCGCCGGCGTACCGATCAGCGCCTTCGTCTTCGGTGGGCGGATGAGCAAGGACATGCCGCTGGTGTTCCAGGCTTTTAACTGGAGCCACGGCGTGTATCTGGCCGCCACGATGGGATCGGAAGCCACGGCGGCAGCCATTGGCCAGGCGGCGATGCGCCGCGACCCGATGGCGATGCTGCCCTTCTGCGGCTACAACATGGCCGATTACTTTAGCCACTGGCTGAATGTCGGTCGCCGGGTGCCCAATCCACCGCGCATCTTCCGCGTCAACTGGTTCCGCAAGGACGACAACGGCAAATTCCTGTGGCCGGGCTTCGGTGAAAACATGCGCGTCTTGAAATGGATCGTGGACCGGGTCCACGGTCGCGGCTATGGCGTCGAAAGTCCGATTGGCTGGATGCCGCGCCATGAGGACCTCTCATGGGAAGGTCTCGACTATCCGAGCGACACCTTCTACGACCTGATGGCGGTGGGCCGCAAGGCGGGCACATCCGAAGCGCATGCCCACGAAGAGCAGTTCGATCTGTTCTTCGACCGCTTGCCCAAGGAGTTCATCTTCGAACGCGAATTACTGCGCTCCCGGCTGTGGCGTTCGCCCGATCAATGGGAACTGGCGCACGAGGCGGCCTGATCGATTTCCGTTTCAGGGTCGGGCCACGCCCGCAAGAAACCTCCCTCCCCCAAGGGTGCGGCTCGATCCACTTAATCCAGCTTGATCGTAGGTTCATTAAGGAGAACTCGATATGTCACGCAAAAAGATCGCACTGGTCGGGGCTGGCCAAATCGGCGGTACACTCGCTTTGCTTGCCGGCATGAAGGATCTGGGCGACATCACCTTGTTCGATATTGCCGACGGTGTTCCTCAGGGCAAAGCGCTCGATCTGGCCCAGGCCGCGCCGGTCGAGGGCTTTGATAGTGTTTATACCGGCGGCAGCGATTACGCGGTCATTGAAGGTGCGGACGTGGTGATCGTCACCGCCGGTGTGCCGCGCAAGCCGGGGATGAGCCGCGACGATTTGATCAGCATCAACACCAAGGTGATGGTCGCGGTCGGCGAGAACATCAAACAGCGCTGCCCCAACGCCTTCGTCATCGTCATTACCAACCCGCTCGATGCCATGGTCGGGGTGCTGCAGCAAGTCTCCGGCCTGCCGGCGGAAAAAGTGGTCGGCATGGCCGGTGTGCTGGACAGCGCACGGTTCCGCCATTTCCTGGCCGACGAATTCAAGGTTTCGGTTGAGGATGTCACCGCCTTCGTGCTGGGCGGCCACGGCGACACGATGGTGCCGCTGGTGCGCTACTCGACGGTCGCGGGCATCCCACTGCCTGACTTGGTGAAGATGGGCTGGACTACGCAGGAGCGGTTGGATGGCATTGTCAAGCGCACCCGCAATGGGGGCGGCGAGATCGTAGCCCTATTGAAAACCGGCTCGGCGTTCTATGCGCCGGCTTCCTCGGCCATCGCCATGGCCGACGCTTACCTGAAGGACAAGAAGCGCCTGTTGCCCTGCGCTGCCTATCTGAGCGGGCAATACGGCGTCAGTGGCATCTATGTCGGCGTTCCGGTGATCCTGGGCGCGGGCGGGGTCGAGAAGATCGTCGAAATCGAACTGAATGCTGATGAGAAGATGATGTTTGACCACTCGGTTAAGTCGGTCAAGGAACTGGTCGAGATCACCAAACAGTTCCTGTAAACGTCAGTACTATCGTACTGACCACCCCAGACTTCATGGTGCTTCCAAATCGATAAGGAGCAACAAGGATGACGAAAGAACTTTACAACCTCGGTGAAATGCCCCCGCTGGGCGTAATTCCGTCCAAGATGCACGCCTGGCTGATCCGTCCGGAACGCTTTGGGACGCCGATGCAGGCGTTCCAGAAGGAAG
>JBAQIQ010000315.1:0-4966 GCA_049288935.1 Candidatus Competibacteraceae bacterium | reverse complement strand
CAGGCAGGCTGCGCGGCGCGGGCGCGGCGGATGGCCTCGCGGGCTTCTTCAGGTGTATTCATCTGCGAATAACCGACAATGTCGCCGGTGGCCGGATTGACGCAAACGGTTTTTTGCAGATCGAAAGTTTGGAGAGTGCTCATCGGGTAATCCTCGGCGAGTGATTGTGCTCCGATATAACCCGTTTATCGCGATTTTGGCTTGTAAGAGATGGTTTTATTGAAGCGGACACACAGTATAAGTTGTGTGAAATTCATGAAAACTGGAGGCAATAATGGAAACTGCAGCGTGGTGGGAAATTCTATTGGGCGGTGTAGCCGCGTTATTGGTGATCCTGTGGTTCCGGCCGGGCGTCAAGGCAGCAATGGAACGCAGTAAGACCGCAAAAAAGGACTGGCCAGCGGTGCTGATTCCGGTCGGCCTAGTCGTCCTATTTGTGATCTTATTGATTCAAATAGTGTAATGACCACCTGACGGGGACGGTGTTGGCGAGCGGCCCTGGCCGTCACGCTGCGGGTTTGGATTTTTTCGAGGCGTAGTTTCCCGCTTCGGGTCCAACCTCTATCGCTGGGGCCGATTTTGCTGATCAGTCTGCTTGTACCGATGAGGCTGATGGTATAGATCTTGATCAGGCCGATGTTGCTGATAAGACGGCTTGTCTCGATAAGGCTGGTGATATTGATCAGGCCGATGTTGCTGATGGGTCTGATAGTTCTGCCAGACCACAAGGCCGCCGCCGATGACCAACGCCGCCAACAAAATAGCGAAGGCAATCTTCCATGGGCTGTAAGGCCGCTCACCCTGCACTTCGCCGGTGCGACCATTGACCACAAATCGGTAAGTCTTGTCCCGAAAGCGGAATGCTGACATCCAGACCGGCAACAAAATGTGCTTGAAACTGATTTCGCCATAATGAGTATCCATCCCATGGATGCGCTGATGATCACCGCCGATATCACGTTCGATGTCGCGGCGGATCGTAACCGCCATGATTTCCTGAGCGCGTTCAAATCCCTGGTCCAGATTGACCTGATACATTTCGCTTTGAAAACCGCTGAGATACGCTTCTTGATAGGGTACTAAATTCACTAAATCCCAGGGATCCAGCCGCTCCGTGATCTCCCGGGGCAATGAGCGGCTAGCCAGCACCAATACGTCATCGAAGAACCGGGAAACACGTCCAGACACCGACCGCCAGCGAATTTTAGTGACGATGCGGGTACGAGTGACGGTCCTGCCATTTTCCGTCGTCTGGTAGGTTTCCTGGACTTGATAATTGTCGCCTCGTTCCCCCTGGTAATGCGTAGCGGTCGCGGCGTCATACGTCCAGTAGGGAACATACATGCCGGTCAAACGGGCGTCATTGCGGGCATAGTCCTTGAGCTTGCCGGGCGCGAACCAAAGGCCGCCAAGCCATCTACGGAACATGGATCGGGCCTGATCGCGGGTGATTTTGAACGGGAGTAGCGCTTGGGGCGACAACTCGCGGTGTTGTTCAGTTTTCGCCACCACCGGCGAGCCGCAAAACGAGCAGTCCCCGGCGTGAGTCGCGGCGACGAAACTGTAGGAGGCGCCACAAGCTTCGCAGTGAATAGTGATACTTTCACGGGTAGCAACGGAGTTTTTCAATTCACGCAGCGTCTGCCGGAAATCCTGTTCCACCAGCGGCGTGTCAGCGGCGATGATAGGATTTTCGTAACCGCAGTGACCGCAGCGCAAAACCTCAACGCCGGGCGCGTATTCAAGCGAAGCGCCGCATCCCGCGCAAGGAAAATGACGGGGTTCCGGGAGAACGGCGGGGGAGAGCGTTCCAGGTTCTGGTTGCATGGCGGGGGCTCCAAAGCGGTTTTCCAGGGAGTCTAGCAGGTTCGGCGGCACGCTCCCTGAGTCTGGCGTTTACATCTTCTTTATACGGGGCCGCCTTGTTTTTACCCCGTGTTTTCAACCAGCGGCTTATGCTCCACAACATCGGAACCGCGTGTGGAAGTGCGCCATGGACGATCTGTTCATGCTGGGCGTCATGATCGGTTTTTACCTGTTAATGACCTGTTCGATCGAACTCTGCGCCTGGCTAATCCGGCGGCGCTGACCGCAAGCCGTCCACCGAAACTCCATCGCATCATTTTTCATACGCATACGTGGAGGTGCTGTATGGATCTCATCTATCTCGCTGGAATATATGTATTTTTTATAATGGCCGCCGGTCTTGCGGCCGGCTGCGCCAAACTGGGAGGTACGCTATGACCTGGCTCTACGTTCTCGGCGGCCTCGTCTCGGTCGGGCTGCTGATCTATCTCGTCGCCGCTCTCCTCACGGCGGAGGATTTATGATGACCCCGCACGCCTGGTTGCTGCTCGGGCTGTATCTGCTCGTTCTCCTGGCGCTGGTCAAGCCACTCGGCATTTACATCGCGGATGTGATGGAGGGGCGCTCGCGGGCATTGCGGATCGGTGGTCCCATCGAAGCGGTGATCTATCGCCTTTGTGGTGTCCGCAAGAGCGAGGAGATGGGCTGGTTGCACTACGCGCTCGCTCTCTTGCTGTTCAACACGCTGGGCGTGTTTGCCGTCTACGCGCTGCAACGACTCCAGTTCTGGCTGCCGCTCAATCCGCAACAGATGACCAACGTCAGCCCCGATTCGGCGTTCAACACCGCCGTCAGTTTCGTCACCAACACCAACTGGCAAGGTTATGGCGGCGAAACGACGATGAGCTATCTGACCCAGATGCTCGCCCTGACCGTGCAAAATTTCCTGTCGGCGACGACCGGCATCGTCGTCGTCATCGCTTTGATTCGTGGCTTCGCCCGCCACACGGCGCAAAGCGTCGGCAACGCCTGGGTCGATCTGACGCGGATCACGCTTTATCTGCTGTTGCCGCTGGCGCTGGTGTTCGCGGTCTTTCTGGTCAGCCAGGGCGCGATTCAGAATTTCGCCGCCTATCAGGACGCAACCACGCTGGAACACGCCACGCAAACGCTAGCTATGGGACCGGTCGCCTCGCAAGAGGCGATCAAGATGCTGGGCACCAACGGCGGCGGCTTCTTCAACGCCAACTCGGCGCATCCCTACGAGAACCCGACGCCGCTGACCAACTTTTTTCAGATGCTGGCGATTTTCCTGATTCCGGGCGCGCTGTGCTACACCCTTGGCCGCATGGTGGGAGACATCCGGCAGGGCTGGGCGATGCTGGCTGTGATGACGGTTCTTTTCGTGGTGGCGGCCGTCGCAGCGATCTCTTTCGAGCAACAGGGCAATCCGCTGTTCGCCGCCGCCGGCGTCGATCAGGCCGCCAGCGCGACCCAGGCGGGCGGCAACATGGAAGGCAAGGAAACCCGGTTCGGCATCGCCGCTTCCGGCCTGTTCGCCACCATCACCACTGCCGCCTCCTGCGGGGCGGTCAACGCCATGCATGACTCGTTCACGCCGCTCGGCGGGATGGTGCCGCTGGTCCTGATGCAACTCGGCGAAGTGGTGTTCGGCGGCGTCGGCTCCGGTCTCTATGGCATGTTGGTGTTCGCCATCATGGCGGTCTTCATCGCCGGTCTGATGATCGGCCGCACGCCCGAATACCTGGGCAAAAAGATCGAAGCTTACGAAATGAAAATGACCGCCATCGCGATTCTGGTGACGCCGCTGCTGGTGCTCGGCGGAACCGCGATTGCCGTGATGACCATCAGCGGCCGAGCGGGCATCTTCAATTCGGGGCCGCACGGTTTCTCGGAAGTGCTGTACGCCTTCACTTCGGCCGGCAACAACAACGGCAGCGCCTTCGCCGGCCTTGGCGCCAACACGCCCTTCTACAACGTGATGCTGGCCATTGCCATGTGGTTCGGCCGCTTTGCGGTCATCGTGCCGGTGCTGGCCATGGCCGGTTCGCTGGCGGCGAAGAAACGCATCGCCGCGACCGCCGGCACTCTGCCGACTCACGGGCTGCTGTTCGTGACCCTGCTGATCGGCACGGTCCTGCTGGTGGGCCTGCTGAACTATGTGCCCGCGCTGGCTCTCGGGCCGGTGGTCGAGCATTTCATGCTGTGGGCTGGACACTGAGGGAAAGGAGAAAAAATCCATGTCTCGCAAAACGCTAACCCTGTTCGACCCGACGCTGGTGAAACCGGCCATCGTCGATTCCTTCAAGAAGCTGGACCCTCGGCTGCAATGGCGCAACCCGGTGATGTTCGTGGTTTACGTCGGTAGCGTTCTGACCACGGTACTGTGGGCGCAGGCGCTCGGCGGCCAAGGCGAAGCCCCCGCCGGCTTCATTCTCGCCGTCGCCCTTTGGCTGTGGTTCACGGTGCTGTTCGCCAATTTCGCCGAGGCGCTGGCCGAGGGCCGGAGCAAAGCCCAGGCGGCGTTCCTGCGCGGCGCCAAGAAGACCGTCATGGCCAAGAAGCTGCCGGAGCCGCGTTACGGCGCTCCTGTGGATTTAATACCCGGCGCCGAACTGCGGCGCGGCGACGTGGTGCTGGTGGAAGCCGGCGACATGATCCCGGCCGACGGCGAAGTGATCGAGGGCGTCGCCTCGGTCAACGAAAGCGCCATCACCGGCGAGTCCGCCCCGGTCATTCGAGAATCCGGCGGCGACTTCAGCGCGGTCACCGGCGGCACCACCGTGCTGTCCGACTGGATCGTGGTCCGCGTGTCGGTCAATCCCGGCGAGGCGTTCATCGACCGCATGATCGCGATGGTGGAAGGCGCCAAGCGCCAGAAGACCCCCAACGAGATCGCGCTGACCATCCTGCTGGTGGCGCTAACGATTATCTTTCTCGGCGTGACGGTGACCTTGCTGCCATTTTCTATCTTCAGCGTGGAGATGGCGCGGACCGGTTCTCCGGTCTCGATCACCGTGCTCGTCGCCCTGCTGGTCTGCCTGATCCCGACCACCATCGCCGGGCTGCTGTCGGCCATCGGCGTGGCCGGCATGAGCCGGATGATGCAGGCCAACGTGATCGCCACCTCGGGCCGGGC
>JBAQIQ010000314.1:0-11252 GCA_049288935.1 Candidatus Competibacteraceae bacterium | reverse complement strand
GGGTCACGTTGTCCGAAAGTTCACACATCAATTCTCCCACTCGTCGCGCAAACAAAACGGTAATAGGCAGGCGGGCGAGACCATCACTCGAATTCCAGTTCATCTTGGTTAGCGTCATAATCTCTTTAGCGCGATCTTTCATATTCGTCGGAACGGCGCTCCCTATTTCAAGCGGCGCGGGAATGTGCATCCCAGGATATTCGTTCCACCAAGGCACATATCCTCCAGTGAACAGATAAGACTGCTCTTTCAAGGAGCAAAGAGTTCCGCGCCAAGGCTCTTCAAATCCCTTTCGCACAATCCGGAACGCCGTGGACCGCATCCATATATAGTCAACCGTTGCGACCCTGTGATAGGCAGCGCGCTTGAAGCCTTCAATCTCTTCAGGCTGAAAACCACTCGTCTTGTGAATGACAATGCGGTCAGGAGAAACACCGGCTATTTTGCCGTACTGGTCGAGTACATCCTTAAGCATGCCGAAGGCTTGCTCTTCATTGAGATAGGGTTGCCTATCACGCCTTTGTTCATGGTCGATATTGGCACCCTTGAGGGCGAAGGGCTGGACGTCGTTGGAATATGCCTGTGCAACACTTGCATAGACAAGCTGGCCACTGCGCTTCTTCAAATGGTGGAAGGAAATCCCTACGAAACAAACGTTCTTCGGCAAATCCGTAGGTCGCCATGGCGTGCCCCTCGCTTTGTAGTATAGCGACGTCGAGAAATTCCATGCCCGAGTGGCAAAGCTTTGTCCCTTATCCGTAGGGCGGTCGATCGTGTCGCGGCGCAAGATTTGAATCGGCACCGCCTCATCGTGTATCATCGCCTTCGCCTTAATTGCCCGGTAAAACGTGCGGAACAGTAAGTCCCCGGCCATTGTGTAAAGGGCCTCTGCAGCCTTCAACTCCTCTGGTGAGGGCTGAAACAGAGCGAGCTGCTGGCTCTCTTCTTCTGCCTGCAAAACCTCAAGTGCCTTCCTCTCCTCAGGTGTGAGGCTGGGGTTGGCAACCCTTAGGTCGCCCAACTCTGGCTTAATGCAGACCACAATGCAGTCTGGCGCGTCATCGCCATAAAGGCTTCCTATTCGCCCTTCAAATAACTCCACGAGTTCATCAAAAGATCGCCCGGTCAGCGCGTGGGCGAAAAGAGGTTGATAGGCGCTTGCATCAATCGTTCGGAGGAACTGATCTTCGACCACGAAACGGCAATTGAATGCCTTTTGAAGACCCGGCCAATTCCTGAAGCGCTTAGAATTGCCCTCACAGGCGGGAATGAACTGATCGAGTTTGCTGATCCAGTGGCGCGCAGCGTCGACATCCTCTGGGAGGCCAACAAGCCCGACCCGCACAGTTTTCGTCCCGCGGTTATCCACCGGACCATGGCCCAAAAGTCCGCGACGCGGATCGATGTCACGCGCACCGTTGGCGAACTCTAATTCCGGCTCAGGCAGAACGTCGATTTTCAGCGGAAATGCCATCGGTCAACCCTCCTTCCTGTACGTCCACAGTTGCAAAGGCCCCTTCCAGTACGAGATCGCCGACTAGACGATTACCAATGTTGATTGTCTGGGCGCCCTCCGACAAGAACCGCGCCCAAAAGGTAAGATCGCTATCGACGTTGGCATTCCGATCGAACTTGATACGCCGGGTGGACTTGCTTGCGCGCATATACCCCGGAAGCGGTGAACTGCCGTCGCTCTTTGCAAACATGTAGAATGGCTTAATGCGGACGCCCCACACGCCCGCTTGCCGCACGACCTCATAGCCAAAACCTTCGCACTCAAACCAGGGCAACTTGCCCTCCCGACGTTTCACAACATCCCGGCGTACCCCGCTACGAAGCGGCGTGTCATAGATGATGGTGCGGTTGTCCTTCTTATTCGCCGTGAAATAAGCGCGGCGAGCCAAATGCCCTTTTTTGTCTTTCTCGATGATTAAACCGCGATCTTCAAAACGTTTGATATGCGTCTCGAAATGTTTGCGCATTAGCCAGGAGTACTTCGCATGAAGCACGCGGTCACTTTCAATTTCCGTCAGCGGAATGCTACGGGCGTCTCCTGACTTCACATCGGCAAAAAGCTGGTTGGCCAACACGGCGGGAAGGAAAGTCCAGAGCTCACAGGTGCGTGCCTCGAAAACGAACGTGCCTACCTCATGAAGATGAACATTCTTTTCTAGCTCGTCCCACGTTGAGATGCCGAGCTCGACATGGGTGAGATAGGGAGGATTTACTGCGAACGGCAAAAGATTGAGGACATAGGTACCAACCGGCCTGGTATCGCGGGCAACAAAGTTCGAGCCGGCCGAAGCTTCGATCCGGAATAGTTCCGCGGAAAAGCTATCCCGCCCCGGAGGGTAAGCAAAAGTCGTCCCTCCACCTGCTTCGGCCGCCAACTGGCTTGCATCAGTCAAACCAGTTCCGGAGCGTTCCATCGCACTGATGCCGAAGAAGATGTCGCAGAGGGCACGGTTTCGCAGATCGCTAAATTGCGGTACCGGGACAAAAACGCCATCACGTCCAATGGCCAATTTGTTGTTTGCCATGGGCATTGCCGCGCCCGGGTTTACGAACCTCATTGAGTGGTTCGGGATTGACTCAATTTCAGCGGACTGCTGAATTTCATAATCGCGGTGGACAAGAAGGTTTACGAGTAACTCCACCAGCGCGCGCTCAGGGTAAGCAAGCTTGGTTTCGTGCTGGCGCCGCCCCTTTACTTTGAGGCTTGGGTTCACTTCTTCTTCTTCAAACCACTCAAGCACCGAATTACGCTGGCTGAGAAGATTGCCAGAAAACACTTTGCGTTTTTTCCCTGCCACCGTAACTGAGACCACTGCGTGCGGAAAAAAGCGGGTTGGATCACGTCCAAAGAGCAGAATGCACGCCACGCTAGGTACCTCGTTGGCATTATCTGGAACTAACAACCCCAATTCGCGCATCATCGTCTTGAGATTCTGGGACTCGAGCGTGCCACGTTCAAGTTTTGCGCAGTATTCTCGCAAGGTCATTAAGGCGAGGTCAAAATCGACATCCGCCCAAGTCGCCCCCTTCACCGGCAAATCATCATACCGCCTCACAGCTTCTGCAGACGGTGGGGCAAATCGCTGAACTCCCGCAAGTTCACGGTTCAACGAAACAAAAAGCTCATCGAAGCCCTCTATTTCTAGAACTTTGAAATTGCTGCCAAGCCTCGCGGCAAGCGCCTCGACATTTGGGTGGAGAGTCTCACCACGCAAGGCACACCAGTAAATTCCGTGACGAAATTTCAGACCCGTCTCTTCTCCAAGAAGGGACTGCATAATGGACGGTTCCGCGCCGCGGTAACCGACTACCACCAAGGGCGTGTCATCTAGAAGCGGGATCAGTTTTTGAACCAGATCGGGCGCCAAGGTCTGAGTTTCACTGACGAGATTGCGGTCAGTATATTGCTCTGTCTTGCCATGCAGCCAGACGATCTGGGCGCGAGAAAACACATTGTATTCGTTGAAATCCCCCGGAGATCTGTTCACTTCGGAGACGGAGCGGATATGCGGCCGCTTATCATTTAGCGCCTTCGGCAAGCAGATATCGAAATTTGTCGTTAGCGCTGTTGCGGCCAAGCCTCGCAGCACCAACTCAGAATATGCGCGATAGCCTGGACCGATGTCTTGGCCAAGCAAAGTTAGATCGGTGAGAACCAATCGGCGGTATTCAGACGGAGTAAGCTCATGTTCGATGATCAGCGGGAAGTTTTCGGCAAGCCGGTCTTCGCCGTTAATAAACCACGGCTTCTTCTGCAGCCAATCCATCCATTCCGAAAGTTTTATTTGGTCGGGCAGAGCCTTACCTTGCAACACCCTATCGGCGTACACCCGGCGTGCAATGCGGCGAACGCTCTCCGCTGCAAGGGGGATACCTGATGAGAAAGAAGCGCCAGCCCCGAAAAGAAATGTCGGTCGGGCGTCATTTGTAGGCTTCAGCAAAGAGCAAAGCCGGGCGATGCTATCTGAATGTGACATCAGGGCAAAATGACCGATTCTCTAGAACATAACAAGTACATCAGGTCTGGTATTCCACCCATTTCAGGCCGGCGCGCCAAAGCCCTAATCCTGGAAAAATTCACTCATGTGGAGTGTGTCCGCCCAAAAGTGTCAACGGTGATTGAATCGGGAATCTCAATGTTCAGCCAAAGGATCTGTACGCAGAATTGGGGCACACCCAATTGCAGTATTTCAGAGTCAAATTTGGCTTATCCGATCAAGAATGGCTGCACTAATCTCTGCGCGCGTTCTTTCGCGTATTTCGGGAGGAAGTCCAGTAACGAGGCCAGAGAGAATTGCCGCGCCCTTCTCAGTCGTCGGTCCCAGGAATGCGTAGTGATCGCCATCGTCCAGCACGGTCAGGTGAAAGCGCGGGTTCTGATCGCACAACCAACGCGCACAAAGGTTCGTGTCTGCCTCGGTGTCGTTTGCGGCGGCGAGGATGTACACAGGGTTACTGATTTCCCTGACGGACGTTGGGGTCAATGCCCGGACAGGCGGAGGCGGCGCAAGAATTATGCCTGAACTGATACGGCTGTCCCTGTACGACTGCCCGTGCCGCGCCCAAGACTGACGAAAAACCTCCGAGGTCGCAAATAGCCGGTCAATGTGATCTGTCAGGTCTGGGAACTCCCTTGGCCCGTTGGCCGCAAAAGGATGGTCCTGCGCCCACTCCCGGAACTGGTCCATGGAAGTCTCTCCCCCAAGAAGTGAGAGGGATGTGTGCGCACCCAAGGAGTATCCGACTGTGACGACTGGAACATCACGGATCAGATGCCCGAATCGCATATCGGCAGAGAACTTTGACAGAAGTAGCGACAGATCGGCGGCACGCTCCCACCAACAGAGGAAGCCTTCCGGGCGATAGTCCTCCAGTCCAGTATTGCCGTGATGGTTGACCGCAATAACAAGGCTGCCACGCCTCGCCAGCATGCTGGCAATCCAGCCGAGACTTTCAGCCGTGCCCCCGGTACCGTGCGACAACAGCACGGCAGGCGCTACAGGCTTTGCAAGCGCAAGCAGACCAGATTGCACGGGACCGAGATCGAAAACATCCTCGGAACAGTCGCGTGTATTAGTGGCGGGTCCCATTTCTTCGGACGGGTACCATATCGACCAGAAGCACGGGCGCGCGCCGGAGCCAGTCCAGGAGGAACGGGCTGGATCGTGCGCTGTGCCCTTCGCATAACCACATTGGTACATCGGAACATCTCTTTCCTCATCGCATCACAGGATTTTGACCCAAGTCAGAGTGTGGCCCGGGCCAGCCGACTTTCCAGCGCAACCCATGTGGCCTGCATATCTTTGCGTGTGGCCGCTTCAAAATGGAGCTTGAACAGCGCAATCAATACCCACCCAGAGACCTGCATGTGCTTCTCGCACAAGACCTTGCCATCGGACAGCTGCGTGTAGCGGTTATCAACCCGGAGTGTTCCGATCCGCATCGGATTGATCAGTGACCAGGACCGGTTCTCCGTCACCTCGGTCAAAGTCCAATGGGCGCCTGGTCCGCCGCGTGGCTTGGAAAACCCACGTGTGCCTTCAACAAAAGCGCCAAAAATTTCGCCGGCTTCTTCATGCGGGTCCCATTCGGGCCAGCGGTTGACATCCGTAGCCACCCGCCAGACCTCCTTGATCTGACCGGATATGACGCGCTGTTCATAGAGTTCCATAGGTTGCCTGTAAGCTTGTTGAAGAAAAATCGCAGTCATCGCCGTCAGCGCAACCGTTGCGCCAAACAGGAAAAATATGAAGCGACGCCACCGGAAGGCCTTGGTCATGGGTCCATCCTCTGCCTTTCCCTCAAACCTACCAGAGGCACTTCGGATGAATATTCATTGTTTCGGCAAGTCATCTGTGCAAAATCTATCAGATGGATTGGAACAATCTGAATGTGCTCGTTGCGGTCGCGCGCAAGGGGTCGCTGGCAGGGGCCGCACGTGTTTTGGGGGTCAATCACGCCACCATTTCCCGGCGCATTTCGGCCTTGGAGACGGAGGTCGGCACAGGCCTGGTCAGGCGCTTGGCCCGGTCCACGCCTTTAACGGAAACAGGCCGTCAGATCGCCGATCTCGCCCTGGGGATGGCTGATCGAGCCCGACAAATTGAACGCCTGACAAAGCTACAACCCAGCAGGGTCAGCGGAACAATCCGGCTGAGTGCGCCGCCTGCAATGCTGAGCGAAACACTGATGCCGCGGCTTGCCGGGATACTGGACGCTTACCCAGAACTGCGTCTGGATCTTGTCGCAGACAGTCGCATCACCTCACTTGAACAAGGCGCCGCCGACATCGCGATCCGCTTGACTGAACCGCTGGCACCCCAAAGCATCGCCCGAAAGCTGGGGCAAATCTCCTACGGGCTTTACGGAACCGGCCGCCACATCGAACAGAACGCCACCTCTTGGCGGTTTATCGCTGCGGGGCCAGAGCTTGCCCACACGCCCGCCCAGAAATGGCTGACAGAATTTGCAGCCGGGCGACCTTTCGTCCTGATGTCAAGCGACCCGCATGTCCAGAAGTCCGCTGCCGAGTCCGGTCTCGGGATCGCTCTGCTGCCTGACAGGATCGCAGACCAATCTCGAAAACTTTTGCAAGTCCCGTCTGCGGCACCGCCTGCGCGTACTGCCTGGCTGGTGATGCATCCGGACGTCCAGAATACGCCAGCCATTCGCATCGTTGCGGAAGCTATTCTAACGGCCTTTCGAGAGGCAGCGTAAAGCCGAAGATCGCAATAAACAGCCCTGCTCTGGTCTGCCAATCGTAGCATACGCCCCGGATTGAGGATGACAGCGCCTGCGATCTCTATTTTCCACGCAGAAACACGCTGCGCAGAGCAATCTCAAAATCTTTCAGCAGGAGATATTGCCAACGACTTGAGCCACTTCTCGCGCAAGGCATCTGCTTCCTTCGAAAAGGAAGCATCAAGGTGTTCAATCGAACCGATGCGATCAATCCTGAACTGACGGAAATCACTTCTCATCTCGCACCAGGCCACCAATAGCGCCACTTCCACATAGTAGAAGATCACGATGGGTTTGAGCGTCCGCAGTGATTTCTCACCTTTGGAATTCGTGTAGGCAATGCGAATCTTGGTGCTTTCGCGAATGGCCCGACGAAGCATTGGCATGTCGATCGCATTCGGAAGTTTTATGCCATAGCTGGACACCTGGGATTGGGAGCCGACCAGTTGCTTGGCGGCGTGTTGCGGTACGACATCTGCAATTTTCCGGGCAACCCGTGTAGCGGCTTTCACCAATCCCCTGTCTCCGGTTCGGGTGAGAAGTGAGAGGCCAACTGAAATCGCTTCAACTTCTTCTGCATCGAAGGTGAGCGGAGGAAGATCAAAACCGCTTCGCATCAGATATCCGACGCCGACTTCTCCCTCAATTGGAACACGCATCGCCTGAAGTGCCGCAATATCGCGATAAATGGTGCGGGGCGTCACTTCCAGTTGCTCAGCTATCCATTGGGCAGTCACAACCCTTTTGCGTCGGCGCAATAGTTGGATGATCTCAAACAGTCGATCTGAACGGGCCACGTCTACCTTCCTATCGGTGCATGAACCTATTGGAAGCATACTGACACACAGTTGTCAGTATGCTTGTCTTACGGACGGTGCTCTGCACATGCAAAATGAGGGGTAGACCATGATTCAAGGCTTCGAGACGCACTCCGTGCGGATGGAGAAATTCCTCTTGGTCTCGGTGCAAGCTCCAGCCGAAGACATGGACAGGTTGGCGGCGGCCATTGCAGAAATTGATCCATTGATCCTGGGCAAATACGACAACAACACTTATGAAACATCGCCCGGATTTGAGCGATATCGTCCCTTGGAAGGCGCGGCTGCAGGCGCAGAACAAGATGTGCGAAAACGCCCAGGCGTCTGCTCCTTGAGCTTCCAACTCCCCGACGATCAGTCCTTGTTGAGCCGGATGGTCGAACAGATTTTTCAGGTCCACAGCTATCAGGAGCCCGTTATCATTGTGCAAGCCGTGCTTGCCAGTCGATCCAAAGGCCTTGATGATCGCAACAACCCGCACCGATGGTGGAACACGACGGGTGACTGGAAGAAATCTTGAGCACAAACAAGAATGAGTATGTGGTCCTTCCGGCAACTGCTGACCGATGGGCCGATCTTGAAGTGGTCATGGGACCAAAAGGCGGCTCCGGCGGATGTTGGTGCATGCTTTGGCGCGTGAGCCGCAAGGAGTATGATGAAGGCAAAGCGGGGAAGAACCGGGAAAGGCTCAAGACCTGCACAAAGTCCGGCGTCCCACCGGGCTTAATTGCCTACCACAATGACAAGCCGGTTGGCTGGTGTTCTGTCACTCCCCGTTCCAAGCTTCCTGCACTCGACAGATCACGGGTTCTGAAACCCGTCGATGCGACCCCTGTGTGGTCAGTATCATGTTTCGTTATCGCGAAGGGGTACAGGCGAAAGGGCGTTTCACTTGCGCTCCTGAGTGCGGCGGGCGACTTTGTAAGTGCTCAAGGTGGAAATGCTCTGGAAGGATACCCTATCGAAACCGCTCGGGATAACTATCCGCCAGTCTATGCGTGGACTGGGCTTGCAAGCACTTTCACCAGAGCTGGCTTCGAGGAAGTCGCAAGACACTCACCCACTCGCCCCATCATGCGGAAATATGTTGTGCCTGATTGAAGTGCGTGGGCTCACGAAGTGGAGGGTAGCCAGAGAGCAAAGCAACTTTCTATCGACCCTATACTTTGATAGAACGAAGTCGGGTTCCACCAAAAAAATAATGATTTACCAATGAGGATTGTAGCCACCCCACGGATTGGCTTGCTTCCATAATTCTGCTTGACGCTGATTTGCCAGACAAGTCTCTTCTTTTGCATCAACTTGTTTACGGCCGTCTTCCTCAAGATGGAGATTCCAAATCTCCGCTGAGCTGAAGACCAGGCCAGCTGTTGATTCAGGAGACACAGCCGCATTGTTACGACCAACTGGTCCAGCGTCGTGCAATCTCGCAGAAAGCAAGCGTGCCAACATGAAGACTCCCGACACCAAAGCCAGCCCCAGAAGCGGCTCAAGGAGGGAATGACCGGTCTGATAGTATGAACCCGCCACAATCAACAACACGGGCGTAACCACGATGAACAGCCACTTGCCTAGCAACGCGACAAGATCAGTCAAGCCCGATGCAAACAGAAGAATGAGCCTCATCCCAGCCAATTTGGGCGAATTGACTTGTTAAATCAAGTCACATTCATTCCCGAAATTGTACTGCCGTGCGACCCAACAAGGAGGAGTTTCAGCCCGAGGGTCTATGCCGCGTCCCCGACGAGTTCCTGAGTAGCGGAGCTCAGCAGAAAATCGCAGGCCGCAGCAGCCGCTGTCGCCGCCTTGAAGATGGCCCGATTGTCGGACTTCAGAAGCTGGTAGTAGTGCTTGATGTACTGCGCATGATCGACCCGCGGGCTCGCCGAAATCCCCAGCCGCGCGCAGGCGAAGGCCGCACCCAGTTCGGCAACGAGTTCCTCGAAAGCATAAGAATCCGTCGAACGGTCCATCGTAAGTGGCCTGCTCAGGCGATGCGTAGCGCCACTGGCATGAACACATTCGTGCAGGAGGACCGAGTAGTAGCTCTCGAAGGCGGTGCTGGTGTCCGTGCCAACAAAGGAATCCTGTAACGGCATGACCACGAGATCCTCGCTTGGCAGGTAGAAGGCCCCTGATCCGGCAATGTGCTTGATCGCAATGCCGGTGGCCGAGACGATGGTGTCAATCTCGGGCGAAGGTTCAAAGAGTTGTGCTCTTGGTGCCGACGCCGGAACTTCTATGCCATGCACCTGGGCGATGTTGAACACCGTGCAATGGCGGACAAGGGGAATGAGTTTGGTGTCGCCCTGCTCCGACTTGCGGTCGGTGACTTCGAGGCGCTTGTAGAAGAATATCTGCGTGCCCTTCTCGCCCGCGCGGACCTGGCCGCCAATTTGCTGCCACTGCTTGTAGGTGGCCCAGAGCGAGTGTTCGAAGCTGAATTTCAGGGCGACGATCCACAAGCTGATGACATTGGCGCCACGGTAATAGTGCTTTGAGACGGCATTTCGAGGGGACTGGCTGGCGGCCGGTGTATGCCAGGGACAGGTGTATTCGCCTGTTGCAGTCTCCATGGCCGCAATGACGGATTGGGTGATGGTTGCATAGATGTCGGTTGCCATTTTCGCTTGCTCCTTCGTGATGCACGGAGCGGAGAGCGGCGGTTGATGACGGGCACACCCGAAGGGCGGCGAAAGCCGAGGGCTTGCCCCTTGTGCCCCAGTCAGCACCGCAGCTAACGATCCAGCATCACCACGAAGGGCAAGACAAAGGGAAACCCGGCTTGTTCAAGTCACCCAATCCCGTCAAAGGCATTGTGATCACATCCATGGTGACGCTGCTTCTGGCCTATGATTGGCTTTGGCCTTACAGCGTTGATGCTTGCGGCGAGGTGTACCGGGGGACGCAGCGAACAACCGCGTGGACAAGTTCGTTTCTCTTCAAATGTAGATCTAGACGGCCACCAATTCAGCGAGTTTGGCTGCTACGTCTGACATCGGGTCCTCAGCAGTGCTCAAGCCGCTTAGGGAGCCAAGCAAAGGGCTGACTTCACGAAGAGCTTCAAAAGTCGTGTCGTGAACAATGGGAACCAGGAGGTCACGGGCCAAGAGAGCAGAAAGCTCTTTGTCCGCGATGCCTTCTCCTCGGACGCGTTTCAAGAACGCCGGAGTCACTAGAACGATCCCAATCCGCGAATTTGCCAGACCCTTATCGATTTCGCGAAGTAACCCGCTGCCAAGCGCCACGTCCTTTTCGCTGAACCAGACTTTGACTCCGCGCAACTCCAGCAAGTCGTGAAGTTGTTTCGCCGGTCCTTGGCGGTCGTCCCACGCATGGCAGAGAAACACATCCCGAAGATCGGGCTGGGTTGCACGCTTCTCAACGCTTTCGCGGATCGGCGTTAGCGTCTTGACCTCGGCATAAGTGTAGATAACGGTCGATCCGGCTCGTGACCACCGGGGCTTTGTGCTGCCGCCAGAGCCGCCGCCGCTGCTTCGGATGCCCCCGCTGCTCAACGAAGGGGAGTGTCCGTCGTCAGATGATTTGAGATGGGAAACAGTTGACCACCACATGGTGGGGTTCCGCAGCTCGGACGATTTCCAAGAATGGCGGCGTCTGGAGAGCGACTTTTTCCACGCGCCGCCGAGTGTGACACATTCGAGTGCGGTGGCCGAG
>JBAQIQ010000313.1:0-5174 GCA_049288935.1 Candidatus Competibacteraceae bacterium | reverse complement strand
CTCGTCATTGCTCTCAATGTATCCGGCTTTCCTTTAACGCTATCATAGGTTAATATCATGCTCATAATCTCAAGAATTTATTTGTTGGATTATATCATGGATTTTAGTTTCTGATAATGTCTATTTTTTGACTCCCGTGTCACACCTAAAATTCCTGCCATTCCTCGGCATCGACGGGAGCAGATTTTCTTTCGACCGAGCTTAGCCGAGAGTTGGCGGCCACCGGTTGCGGCAATCCCATGTCCATGCAATTTCAGCAGAAGCGCCTTCAATCCCCTGCATCCGGCTCGCCGCAGTTTCTTAAAATCACTGCCCGCGCCGCGTCCCGCAACCGCACTGCTGCCGACCAGTCGTCGCCATCCGGTGCGATTAGCGGCTCAACGATCACTTCCAAAGCACCCCGGCGCGGGAACCAGGCGCCGGCGCGCAAAATCGTGCGAGTACCACGAATCGTCACCGGCGTCACCGGCACACCGGCCTGCGCCGCCGCCATGAATGCCCCCAAGCGAAAAGACAACAAGCCGGGCGTCCGTTTAAACGTACCTTCCGGGAAGAAGCCCAGTGATTGACCCGTGCGGGCGGCTTCAACCATCTTGTACGCCTCATCCACGCTGCGCTGCACATCAAACCGCTCAACGAACAACGTGCCAATCCTCTCCAACGGCTTGCCAACCCAGGGATTATTCAACAATTCCCGCTTGGCCACGTAATGAAAATGCCGGGGAATCGCCGCCATCAGTACATAGGCGTCGAGAAAGCTGGAATGATTAGCGACCAGAATGCAGGGACCCGCCGGTAAATGTTCCAGACCACGCACCTTAAGCGACGTACCCGTCAATTGTGCCAGCAGCAATGCTGCAATGCGGCTCAGCGCCCAACGCCACTCCCGTTTTGGCAGGGTCATGATCCCCAGCCAGGTCAGCGGGGCCAGCAATCCAAACATCATCCAAGCATAACCAGCAAACAGTCGCTCACCCAAGCCGCGCCATACTTTCCGTGTTTGCGCCCAACCACTGGTCAGCGCAATTCGCACCAGTTGCAACCATAATGCCCGGCCACCGCGCCCGAGCGCATCACGTTCATATAAATCCCGAATGGCTGCTCGACGAATCTTGCCGCTGGACGTCTTCAACACCGAGCGCGGCGGCGCCAGCCTCACATCATCCGGCGGCAGGCCCAGCAAATCCACGCTGGCGCTGACCACGCACTGGCGCAAATGCTCCAGGGCTTCGGCTTGAACCGCACGGGTTTCCGCCACCACCACCAGCCGTTCACTCCCCGTCGCTGGATCATCGCTGGCGAACACGGCAACACAGCCCTTGCGGATACCCGGAATCTCGCCAATCGCCTGTTCAAGCTCATAGGGATAGATATTACGTCCACCGCGAATGATCAGATCCTTAACCCGCCCCGTCAGATACACATCGCCATCGGCCAGATAACCGCGATCCCCGGAATCCAGCCAATCATCGCCATGTGGAAACAGCCGCCGGGTCGCTTCGGGGTTAAGGTAATAACCTTCCGTCGCAGAGGGTCCCTTAAACTCCAGCCGGCCTTCCCGCCGATCCGGCAACTCCCGGCCATTCTCATCGACGATGCGAATCTGATGACCGGGAATCGGCTGGCCGCAGGCAGGAAATTGCAGGATGGCCGTCTCATCGGGCGCAGCGGGTTCGGCTCGGCCCTGAGCCATGAACACCTCGCGCCGCACCCGATCCATGACCGGTCCCCGGTTTGGCGGATGCAGCGCCAATCCGACTGAACATTCGGCCAATCCGTACACCGGAGCCATCGCTTTCCGCTGAAAGCCGTAGGGTTCAAAGCGGGCGATGAACCGTTCCAGAGTCGCCGGGCTCACCGGTTCCGCGCCGTTCAACGCCATGCGCCAAGAACTCAGGTCCAAACCTTCCAGCTCATGATCCTGAATGGCGCGGACGCACAGTTCGAAAGCGAAATTGGGAGCGGCGGACAGCGTACCGCGATGGCGATGAATAGCCCGCAACCAACGCGAGGGGCGCGCCAGAAAACTGAGCGGTGACATGACAACCAGTGGAAAGGCGTAGTACAGGCTGCCCAGATAAGCGCCGATCAGCCCCATATCGTGATAAAGCGGCAACCAACTAACGAACACATCTTCAGAACGGGCTGCGACCGTCGAACCCATGGCCCGCAGATTGGCGAGCAAATTGGCGTGAGTCAGCATCACGCCCTTGGGATCGCCAGTACTGCCCGAGGTGTATTGCAGGAAGGCGAGATCCTGGGCATTGATAGCGGCGTCGCGCCAGACCGCCGGTTCTTGCTGCAACTCTTTGGCCGTAACGATGTGTTGCAAAGTTTCAACCTGCGCCTGAAGCAGTCGCGCCAACAGCTTGGCTTCCGAAACGGTGATCAGCACCTTCGCTTGCGCGTTATCCAGTAACCGGGCATGGCGACGTAAATGTTCCTCGATTTGCGAGGGGCGCACCGGCGGGTAGATCGGTACCGGGATTCCGCCCGCTAACAGGATGCCGAAAAAGCTGAGAAAGTATTCAGCGCCCGTCGGCAACATGATCGCTACGGTTTGGCCAGGTTGCAGCCCTCGGTCGCGCAACCCCGTCGCCAGCGCCCGTGCGCCTTGACGTAGACTGGCGTAAGTGAACGTCGCGTCAATCTGATCCTGATTGCCGTAAATCTCAATCGCCACCCGGTCGGGATGGGCTTCGGTGTGCCAGTCCAGCACTTCCACTAAGGTTTGCGCACGGGTCGGAGCGCCCACCGCAGAACGGCTCAGGATCGGCGCTTGTGCAACTTCAGGTTCCGGCGCCATGGGTTCGCCACGCGCTGCCAAAATCAGTTGCAACAAGTCACGCGGCGTTTCAACCAACAACACCTGTTCATTCAGCCGCACCTGGAACGTTTGCTCGATGCGCTGCAACAGTTCAGTCCGGGCCAGGCTGTCCAGCGCCAGATCGCGGTCGACATGGCTGTCGAGCGAAAGCCCTTCAATCGCCCGTTCCGACTGGCGGACTTCCCGCAGCAAGTCTCGCAACAGGTCTAACAAGCGAGGAGCAGCCTTCTCAAAAGAAATCACGGTTTCTGCAGGGGCAGACAATCCAGCATGATCGGCAGGCATGACAACAGTCCGTGGGGCAAGGGCGCAAAGGGTTGGCGGATGACCAGGCAGCGGCCTGGTGTCTTTATACTAAACTGGACATTTGCTTGAATCTACCTTCCCGGCTCCCTGTGGAGAAGAGGCCAACATGAGTACCTTTCTGGCTGAACGCACCCGTCGTTGAGTCCGTGGCCACTGCTCGTGGCCAGCCGATAGACTGGATCAAACGGGCGATTTTGCGCCGCCGACTGACGCTGAACTGGGAACGTTCTCCATGTTACCCTGTCGCCCGCTGACCGACCTTGAGGATTTCGCGCCATGACTCGCCCACCACTCCGCTGCTGGCTGATTTCGTTATTGTTGGGGCCGACCTGCGCTCTGGCGCTGGAAGTCGGTGAAATTCAGGTCCAGTCTGCATTAAATCAGTTATTCGACGCCACGATCCCCTTGCCGACGTTGACGCCCGAAGAGTTGGGCCGGATTTCCGTCAAGATAGCCTCGCCGCCAATGTTTGAAGAATTTGGCCTCGACCGGACGCCGACTCTATCAAATTTAATTTTTTCAATTCAATATGATGCGGAAGGACGTGTGTACGTCAAGGTGGTATCGACCCAGCCGATCCGCGAACCGTCGCTGGCGCTACTGTTGGAGTTTGGCTGGCCACGCGGCAAGACATTTCGCGAATTCACCGTGCTGCTGGACCCCGTGCGGCGCTTGGCCCAACGCCCCAGCAGCCGAACCAAGACGGTTCTGAACACACCGGATGCGCCCACCAGCATAGCGCCCGTGTCGTCCCCAGCACCGACATCCACTCCAGTGCCAGCAGTCGCTGTGACCGTTCCTGAAATCCGTGAGCCGGCAACCGCACCGCTCCCGGTCGAAGCGCCATCGACCACGCCGGCTTATAAACCGGGTGATGTTTACGGTCCAGTCATTCCCGGCGAAGGATTGTGGGGAATCGCCCTCAAGATCCGACCGGAGGGAGTGACCCGTGAACAGATGATGCAAGCGCTGTTTCAAGCTAATCCGCAGGCGTTTTCCAGCGCGGGAATGGGAGGTCTGAAGATTGGCGCTCGGTTGCGAATGCCGACCTACCGGGAGATTGCTGATTTCACAGGTTCCTCAATCGCCCAGCGACTGGCGACTGTGGAAGAACATCCGGCGATACCCGTAGCCACGGATAGCGCTCCACCTCCCAGTACCCCCGAAGTCTTCCCGCTGACGCTCACGCCGATTCCCGAACCAGTGGCCATCACGGAAACGCCGATGCCCGCGCCAGTGATTCCCCCCATCCCCTCCCGGCCTGTTACTGAACCGGTAGTAGCAGCAATTACAGCGGAACCAGAAGCACCCAAGGTTGTTGAACCGGTCACCCCGCCGCCTGCAACAACATCTGAGCCGGAGCCAGAGAAGCCCAAGGTTGCTGAGCCGGTCGCCCCGTCGACCGTGCCAGAGGCATTCGCTATGGAGCCGGTTTCAGCAACACCTCTACTGTCTCTGGTGATATCGGAAATCTTGGCGGATGAGGTTCATCTCCCGATAGTAATCGCACCTGAGCAAACGGCCATCGAGTTGCCCGTCGCCGAGCCACCCATGCCCGTCATTGAAGAACCATCGGCGGAACCTCCGGCGCCAATCTCCGCTGAAAAAGCGTCCGACGAACCGCCCACTCCGGTCGTTGTGGAAAAGCCGACGGTTATTGAAGAAGAACCACCCGTTCCAGTCACCGCCGAAAAAGCACCCATCGTTGAAGAACCATTAGCAGCAGCGCCCGCCCCGATTTCCGTTGAAAAAGAACCGGTCGAACCACCCGTTCCAGTCACCGCCGAAAAAGCACCCATCGTTGAAGAATCACCCGCTACTACTAAATTACCCAATACGGCAGCCACCCAACTGGATAAAGTCTACAAAGGGGGTGATCAATACGGACCGGTTTCCAACAACGAACGACTCTGGGACATTGCGACCAAGGTGCGCCCTGACCCCGATGTGAGCCGGGATGTCATGATGAAAGCGTTGTTCCTGGCCAATCCGCAGGCATTCACCAAGCCGACCATGGATTATTTGAAGACAGGATCAGTGC
>JBAQIQ010000312.1:0-34555 GCA_049288935.1 Candidatus Competibacteraceae bacterium | reverse complement strand
GTCCGGCACCGGCTGCTCCTGTTGCGCCGGCTGACGCTCATGAAGAAGCGCCCGCCGCACCGGCGCCTGCTCCCGCTACCTCATCAGGTCCGCCGCCATGATCCGTCCTATTCTTCCTGTCCTGATCCTGATCCTGAGCGCTGGTTGCAGCACGATCAGCGGCTGGTTTGGCGGTTCCGACAACTCGGTTCCTCCCGCTGAGCTGAAATCGATCGCCCAATCCGTCAGCATCCAGCAACTTTGGGAAACCCGCGTGGGTTCTGGGACAGATAACCAGTTCATTCGCCTGATTCCCGCGCTGACCGATGGGCGTCTCTACGCCGCCAGTCATGATGGCATGGTCGTCGCCCTCGACGCCCTCAGCGGGCAACGCTTGTGGGAGACGGCGACGCAGTTACCCATCTCCGGCGGCGTTGGCGTCAGCGATGACGGTTTGGTGCTGGTCGGAACCCGTAAAGGCGAGGTGGTCGCGCTGCGCCAGGAGAACGGTCAGGAAGCTTGGCGCAAGCAGGTTTCCAGCGAAGTACTGGCGCCGCCGCGCGCCGCCAGCGGCATCGTGGTGGTTCGCACCATCGACGGCAAATTCACGGGTCTCGACAGCCGTTCCGGGGAACAGCGCTGGGTTTACACCCATGCGCTGCCTGCCCTTAGCCTGCGCGGCAATGCCCCGCCACTGCTGACCCGCGAACTGGCCATTGCTGGACTCGACAATGGTAAATTGCTGGTATTGTCTTTGGCCCAAGGGTTGCCACTGACCGAGAAGACCGTGGCCGCGCCGCGTGGCCGCACCGAGATTGAACGGCTGATCGACATTGACTCGGAACCCAAAGCGTTCGGCGATACCTTGTACCTGGCCGCCTATCGCGGCAATGTGGCCGCGATCAATATGCGCGATGGCAATCTAGTCTGGAATCGTGATCTGTCCAGCCACGCCGGGCTGGATGTGGACGCCCGGCAAGTCTATGTCAGCGATGACGCAGATGCGGTATTGGCTCTGGATCGCGCCGCTGGCGGCACGTTCTGGAAACAGGCGGAAATGACCGGTCGCCGGCTTTCAGCGCCCGCCGCCACAACCGATTACGTCGTGGTCGGCGATTTTGAAGGCTACCTGCACTGGCTGCGCAAGGAAGATGGCCGGATCGTCGGTCGCATTCGCGCCGCCAGCAAGGCCATTATTGCGCCACCGATCGTCGCCGGCGACATTGTGTTTGTACAGAGCCAGGGCGGTACGCTCGGAGCCTTCCGCCCCGGCGGCTGAACGCCCCTCATGCCCCAGCCCCTCTCTTTTCGGGAGGGGAGAGTGAGCCGCAACGCTTGATTTTACGAATTGCCGTTCCCTCACGCCTGTACCGGACTTTCGACTACCTGCCGCCGCCCGATTGTAATCCCGCAGCCCTGCAACCGGGTATACGGGTCCAGGTTCCCCTCGGGCGGCAACAGATCGTCGGTTTTCTGGTGGAACTCAGCGCTGACACCGCGTTGGACAAGGCCAGCCTGCGGCCCGCGCTGGCCATTCTCGACACCGCGGCGCTGTTGCCGCCCGATGTGCTGGCGCTGATCCATTGGGCGCAACGCTATTATCACCATCCCCCCGGCGAAGTGTTTACCACCGCGCTGCCGGTTTTGTTGCGCCAGGGCGAACCGGCGACCGCGCCCACCCCCACGCCGCTATGGCGCATCACCGCTGCTGGCGTAACCGCACTCACTGACGACCGCCTGCGCCGCGCCCCCGTGCAATGGCGGATGCTGGGCTATCTGGCGCAGTGTCCTGAAGGCGCTGAGCCTGAAACCCTGCGTCCGGTGGTGAGCCACAGCGCCGCTACCCTGCGTACTTTGCGGGACAAGGGATGGGTAGAGCAGAGCGCGGCGCCGGAAGGCGCAACCCCTTCTCCCCGGTCTCACCCCCCGCCGGTGCTGAACGCTGCCCAGGCGGAGGCCGTAGCCGCGATTTCTGCTGCGCTGGGTCGGTTCCAGGTTTTCCTTTTGGAAGGAGTGACGGGCAGCGGTAAAACCGAGGTCTACCTGCAAGTGATTGAAGCAGCTCTGGCGCAGGGCCGGCAGGCGCTGGTGCTAACCCCGGAAATTGGCCTGACCCCGCAGTTACTGGCCCGATTCCGGGAACGGCTGCCGGGACCGCTGGCGGTCTCGCATTCCGGTCTCAGCGATGAAGAGCGGCTCAGGGCCTGGCTGATGGCGCGCGAGGGTCGCGCCCGGGTGGTTGTCGGCACCCGTTCAGCGGTGTTCGCGCCACTGCAAGCGCCCGGCATCCTGATCATTGATGAAGAACACGACCCGTCTTTCAAGCAGCAGGACGGTTTCCGCTACCACGCCCGCGATCTGGCCATCGTCCGAGGGCAGCAGCTCGGCATCCCGGTGGTGCTCGGTTCAGCTACCCCGGCGCTGGAAAGCAGTTACAACGCCCAGCGCGGTCGTTATCAGTGGCTCGTTTTGCCGGAACGGGTCGGCGGCGGCGCTGAACCCCCGATTCATCTTCTGGATGTGCGCCGCCAGCCGATGCGTGAGGGATTGTCACCCCCGTTGTTGGAGCGCATTCGCGTTCATCTGAACCGGGACGAGCAGGTGTTGCTGTTCCTCAACCGGCGCGGGTTTTCCCCGGTATTGCTTTGTCATGAATGCGGTTGGATCAGCCAGTGCCGGCATTGTGACGCCCGCATGACCCTGCATCTGCGCCGCCAGCGTCTGATGTGTCACCATTGTGGCGATCAACGGGCGGTGGATAGCGCCTGTCCGCAATGCGGCAGCGTGGATTTGCGTGGCTTCGGCCAGGGCACCGAACGGCTGGAAACCGCCCTCCGCCAGGAATTTCCCGAAGTCAGCATCACCCGCATGGATCGTGACAGCACCCGTCGGCGCGGCAGTCTGGAAAGTCTGTTGGCCGATATTCAGGCCGGTGGCCGCCGCCTGTTGATCGGCACCCAGATGCTGGCCAAGGGCCATCACTTTCCCGACGTGACCCTGGTGGGGATTATCGATGCCGACCAAGGGCTTTACGGCATCGACTTCCGCGCCAGCGAACGCATGGCGCAGCTCATCCTGCAAGTCGCCGGACGGGCCGGGCGCACCGAAAAGCCCGGTACGGTGATTATTCAGACCCACCATCCCGACCATCCATTGTTGCGCACCCTGGTGTCACAGGGCTATCCGGCCTTCGCCACAGAAGCGCTGGCCGAACGGCAGGCCGCCTTGCTGCCGCCCTTCGCCCATCAAGCGTTGCTGCGGGCCGACGCCGTTGATCCGGAGCGGGTGAACGGTTTTCTGAAAGCAGCGCGGGCCTGGGCGGAGCCGGTGGCGGACGGCGTGGAATTATTGGGACCGGCCCCGGCGCCGATGGAGCGTCGTGCTGGCCGTTACCGGGCGCACTTGTTAACGCAGGCTACACAGCGTCAGGATTTGCACCGTTTTCTCCATCGCTGGACGGCGTTGCTCTGGGCGGAGCGCCAGGATCGCCAAGTGCGCTGGTCGCTGGATGTCGATCCGCTGGAGCTGTACTGAGTCCCCTCCTCCCAACCTCCCCCGATGGGAGGAGTTTGCACGCTGACTTGACTTGTCAGGCGCCTTTCTTTTTTCAGGACTTTCGCCAAACCCTTAAATTCGTCATACCCGCGAATGCGGGTATCCAGTTTTTTCAGTGGGTTACTGGATTCCCGCCTACGCGGGAATGACGGAAAGCGAAAGTCCTGTCTGCGATGGATCGAACGGGGGGCCGTTAGCGTGCGCCCTATTGAAGCGGTAGATATCGATGCGATCATCACTATTCTCGATCGCTACGCTGACCAACGCATCGACCTGGCCGACGCCTGCCTGATCTGGCTGGCCGGACAGGAAAAAACCAGCCGGGTGCTCACCACCGACCGCCGTGATTTCAATGTCTACCGCACTCCGGACGGACGGTCCCTTGAACGGGTGTGGGTGACCGATCAGGGTTGATGGGATTCCCGGCGAATGACCCATCCTGGTGTTCATTTTCGGCCTGTGAAATTTCAAGATTTGAACTTATTAAAAAATAAGTAAACCCGGAGACCTTTACTTGACGCCGGATGAAGCTAGAATTTGAGAGTTTGCGGCATCCTCCCGCCGTCAAGCGAACCACTAAAGGGGGAGGCGAGTATGGGCCGCCAGGTTCATTGACAAGCGCCTGCCACCCCAATCCACCACCACCCATGGGATATAACGATGCAACAAGATTTGGTGCGCGCCATAAAAAGCAACCCCAAATACCATGAGCTGACCTCCAAGCGCTCCAAGTTCGCCTGGATTCTGGCGGTCCTCATGTTATTGATTTACTACGGCTTCATCCTGATCGTCGCCTTCAACAAGGAGTTCCTCTCCCAACCCTT
Organism: Candidatus Competibacteraceae bacterium; assembly: GCA_049288935.1. Lineage (GTDB taxonomy): Bacteria > Pseudomonadota > Gammaproteobacteria > Competibacterales > Competibacteraceae > UBA2383. The sequence continues at coordinate 30,197 of JBAQIQ010000312.1, read as the reverse complement.
GTGGTCAGGCGCTGTGACTACGGTGGGCATTCCCATCGGTCTGGGCGTCATCATCAGCGCCTTTATTCTGACCGGTATCTACGTCTTCCGCGCTAATTCCGAGTTCGACCGTCTGACGGCGGAAATCAAGGAGGAAGTCCTATGAGACTCTGGCAAAATGCACTGACAGCTATCACCCTGAGCCTCGTCGCCGGCGCAGCGCTGGCCGCTGGCGATGTCGGCGAAGTCAAGAAACAGTCGGTCAACATCCCCGCCATTATCATGTTCCTGGCCTTCGTCGCCGCCACCCTGGGGATTACCTACTGGGCGGCGCAGCGCACTAAGACCGCCAAGGACTTCTACGCCGCCGGCGGCGGCATCACCGGTTTCCAGAACGGCCTGGCCATCGCCGGCGACTACATGTCCGCCGCGTCGTTCCTGGGGATTTCCGGCCTGGTGTTCATCAACGGCTATGACGGCCTGATTTACTCGGTCGGCTGGCTGGTCGGCTGGCCGATCATCATGTTCCTGATGGCCGAACAGCTCCGCAACCTGGGCAAGTACACCTATGCCGACGTCGTGTCCTACCGCTTCCAGCGGGTGCCGATGCGCACCATGGCCGCGACCGGCTCGCTGGTGGTGGTGGTGCTGTACCTGATCGGCCAGATGGTCGGCGCGGGCAAGCTGATTCAGGTACTCTTCGGCCTGGATTATGTCTATGCGGTGACTATCGTTGGCATTTTGATCATCCTGTACGTCACGTTTGGCGGCATGTTGGCCACCACCTGGGTGCAGATCATCAAAGCCTGCCTGCTGTTGGGCGGCGCGACCATTATCGCGTTCGGCGCTTTGTTTGTGGCGACCGAAGGCACTTTAAGCCCGGAACGGCTCTTCCAGAAAGCCACTGAAATTCACGCCAAGAAAGACGCCCTCATGCGACCCGGCGCCTTGGTCACCAGTCCCATTGAAGCGATCTCGCTCGGCCTGGCGTTGATGTTCGGCACCGCCGGCCTGCCACATATTTTGATGCGGTTCTTCACCGTGCCGAACGCGATGGAAGCCCGCAAGTCGGTATTCTACGCCACTGGCTTCATCGGCTACTTCTACATCCTGACCTTCCTGATCGGTTTTGGCGCCATCGTGTTGCTGATGCCGGCGGAATCCGGTTTTATGGTGGCTGATCCGAAGACCGGCGTGCTGGCGCTCAAGGGTGGCCAGAACATGGCGGCGGTGCAATTATCCGCGGCGGTGGGCGGTAACCTGCTGCTCGGTTTCATCTCGGCGGTCGCTTTCGCCACCATTCTGGCGGTGGTCTCCGGCCTGACCCTGGCCGGCGCTTCAGCCATCTCGCATGACCTGTACGCCAGCGTGTGGGCGCACGGCAATGTCGACGAGCAGCAGGAAGTGCGGGTCTCCAAGATGGCGACTGTGGTGTTGGGCATTATCGCGATCCTGCTGGGCATCGCGTTTGAGCAGCAGAACGTGGCCTACCTGGTCGGCTTGACCTTCTCGGTGGCGGCCAGCGCCAACTTCCCGATTCTGATCGTATCGATCTACTGGTCGAAGATGACCACGAAGGGTGCGCTGCTGGGCGGTTGGCTGGGCTTGGTGAGTTCCACCCTGTTCGTCATTCTCGGCCCGACCGTGTGGAAGGATGTACTGGGCAACGCCGAGGCGATCTTCCCGTTCAAGAACCCGGCGCTGTTCTCGATGGTCATCTCTTTCCTGGGCATCTGGATCGGCTCAATCATGGACAGCAGCGAGCAAGGGCGGCGGGAATGCGAGTCCTTCGAGGCGCAGGATGTGCGCTGCAAGACCGGCATCGGCGCCGAGGGCGCAGCCAGTCACTGAGCGATCCACGACCGGCCTGGGAGATTGCCAGCAGCGGATAGCATCCCCGGTCCGGTTTGAATCCTGCTAAGATAAAACCCCTTCCGGCGCCCGCTGCGAAGGGGTTCTTCATTGGTGTCTGGCTATCAGGATCAACCGTCGTGACGACTCCGGATCAAACTGCGTTTCTTGCTCGACTGCCCCCCTTCAATCGGCTTTCTGCAGCAGAACTGGAACCGATCGCCAGGGAATTGACCGTGGACTGCTATCCAGCCGGCGCAGTGCTGGTGAAGGCTGGCGAAATCCCGGCGGGTCTTTATCTGATCATTGAAGGCGCGGTCTATGAAGTGGACGGCAATCCGTGCGCGCCAGGTCAAGACGATGCGGTTCCTCCGAGTCAACCGGCCTTGTGGTGCGTGGTTTCACTGTACGCCACTGAAGACGCTTTCGACGCCCGCGCCTTATTGCACGGCGCCAGCAAGCATCATTTTGTCACCAATGAACCGACCCGCTGTTTTCTATTACCCCGGCCAGCCTTTCTGCGCGCTGTGCAGAGCTACCCTGCGCTGGCGACTTTCTATGACCAGAAGATTTCCCAGCGGCTGGCCACCCTGCAAGAAACGGGCGACAGCCGCGATTTGTCGTCATTCACGCTGGCCAAAATTCAGGACGCTTATATTCACCCACCGGTCTTTGTCGGTGCGGGCAGCTCCATCCACGAAACTGCCCTGGCGATGAAAGCGCATAAAACCAACTCGGTACTGGTGCAGGACGGTGACGAGCTGGGCATTGTGACCGCCACCGATCTGCGCGAAGCCGCCATCATCCAGCGGCGATCGGTGGATGAGCCGGTGGGGCCACTGGCTACCTATGAATTGATTAGCATGGAACCGGGCGATTTTCTGTTCAACGCCCTGCTGCGGATGACCCACTACAACATCAACCGGCTGGTGATCCGCGAAGGCCGTACCCTGCATGGCGTTCTTGAACAAATCGACCTGCTCAGCTACCTCTCCAATCACTCGCACTTGATCGCCCTGCGCATCGAGCGGGCGCAGTCCCGGGAAGACCTGAAATGGGCCAGCCAGGATTTGGTCAATGTCATCCGCGATCTGCACATCAAGGGCATCAAAATCCGTTATGTGATGCAACTGGTGTCCGAGCTGAACAAAAAACTGCTGGGCAAGCTCTTCGACTTGCTGGCCCCACCGGAACTGATGGCGAACGCCTGTCTGCTGGTGCTGGGCAGTGAGGGGCGCGAGGAACAGGTGCTGAAGACCGATCAGGACAATGCCCTGATTCTGCGCGACGATTTCACTTATTCCGACTTGGAGCGGATCACCAGCGAGTTCACCGACTGCCTGATTGATTTCGGCTATCCGCGTTGTCCTGGCAACATCATGGTGTCGAATCCGTACTGGACTAAATCGGTCGCGGCATTCAAAGACGAACTGTTCCAGTGGATCGTCTATCCCACCTCAGACTCTTTCCTGCAATTCGCCATCTTTTTCGACGCCATGGCGGTGACCGGCGACGATAATCTGCTCCGCCATGTCAAGGACCACATGTACCGTTTGCTGGGAGACCATCGCGCTTTCTACGCCCAGTTCGCCAAAGCCACGGTCGCCTTTGAAACCCCCCTGGGATTTTTCACTAACTTTGTGGTCGAGAAGCATCGTGATGAACTGGATCTCAAAAAAGGCGGCATTTTCCCCATCGTGCATGGCATTCGCAGCCTGGCGCTGGAATACCGGTTGCCGCAGACCAACACCATTGACCGCATTATGGCCCTGAGCCAGCGCAACCTGTTCAAGGCGTCTTTCGGTATTGAATTGATCGAGGTGTTCACCTATCTCTCTACCCTGCGGGTCAAGGCGGGCCTGAACAAAATTCAGCAGAACCTGCCGCAGGACAACTATTTGAACCCCAAGGAGTTGAATAAACTGGAGCGGGAACTGCTCCGGGATTCATTCAAGATTGTCAATGAATTCAAGAAATTCATTACCTACCACTTTAAGCTGGGTATGATCAGTTAAACCGGAACCCCCTACGAGATTTCCCCTTGAAAACGCATCTGCAAAATCTTGTTGCCCAAGCGCTGCAACCTCTGCAACAAGAGGGATGGCTGCCTGCTGGCGAGCTGCCGGCGATTCCGTTGGAGCGCACCCGCGACCGGACGCACGGTGACTTTGCCTCCACTATCGCCCTGGCGTTGGCGAAAACCGCCCGCCGCAAACCGCGTGAACTGGCCGAGCGCATCGTCGCCGCGCTACCCGCCTCCCATCAGATCGTCAAAGTGGAAATCGCCGGTCCGGGTTTTATCAATTTCTTTCTGGCTCCCGGCGCCTATCAGGCGGTCGTGGGCGAAATTCTGGAGCGTGGCGAACACTTTGGACGGAGCAAACTCGGCAAGGACCAGCGAGTGCAGGTGGAATTTGTGTCCGCCAATCCTACCGGGCCGTTGCATGTAGGTCATGGCCGGGGCGCTGCGTTTGGCGCGACGGTCGCCAATCTGCTGGAAGCGGTTGGCTATCAGGTTCATCGTGAGTACTACGTCAACGATGCGGGCCGGCAGATGAATATCCTGGCCGTCAGCCTTTGGTTGCGCTATCTGGAACATTGCGGAGAAAAATTCCGGTTTCCCAGCAATGGCTACCGGGGCGAGTATGTACGCGACATTGCAGTGCAACTTTACGTGGAGCATGGCGGCGCTTACATGATCTCGGCGCGGCAGATTTTTCGCGACCTGCCCCAGGATGAAGTTCGCGATGAGGCGGGCACGGTAGTCACTCCTGGCGACCGGGAAGCGCATATTGACGCCCTGGTGGAGCGCGCGCGCACCCTGCTGGGCGAACCTCGCTACCGCTATATCTTCGAACTGGGCCTGAACACTCTGCTCGATGATATCCGCGACGACTTGCGAGAATTCGGCGTGGTCTACGACGATTGGTATTCGGAACGCGCCCTGGCGGAAAGCGGCGCAGTCAACAAAACCCTGAACCGGCTGCGCGATGCCGGCTATGTCTACGAGCAGGACGGGGCATTATGGTTTCGCGCCAGCGCCTTCGGTGATGAAAAGGATCGGGTGGTGGAGCGGGAGAATGGCCAAACCACTTATTTCGCCTCTGACATCGCCTATCACCTGGACAAGTTCGAGCGTGGCTTCAACCAGGTGATCGACGTGTGGGGTGCTGACCATCATGGCTATGTCCCCCGAATCAAGGCTGCCCTGCAAGCGATGGGGGAGAATCCCGACCGGCTGGACGTGCTCCTGGTGCAGTTCGCCATTCTCTATCGCCATGGCGAACGAGTCCCTATGTCCACCCGTTCCGGCGAGTTCGTGACTCTGCGTGAATTGCGCCAGGAGGTGGGTAACGACGCTGCCCGCTTTTTCTACGTGATGCGCAAGAGCGAGCAGCATCTGGATTTCGACCTGGATCTGGCCAAATCGCAATCCAGGGATAATCCGGTTTATTACATCCAGTACGCCCACGCCCGAGTTTGCAGCGTATTTAAACAACTGCGGGACAAGGGTTTGCCGCGTGATGAAGCGCGTGGCCAGGCGCATGGGACGTTGTTGGCGGAACCGCATGAGGAAGCATTGTTGATGGCATTGTCTCGTTACCCGGAGGTGGTCGAGATCGCTGCGCTGAGTCATGAACCGCACCAACTGGCGCACTATTTGCGGGAATTGGCCAATGCTTTCCATACTTATTATAACGAACACCGGGTGCTGGTCGATGACGACGCCTTGCGCGACGCCCGGTTGAATCTGAGCCTGGCGACTGGGCAAGTCATCAGGAACGGTCTTGCTTTACTGGGCGTTTCCGCCCCGGAGGTCATGTGAGTACCCGCAGCGATTACAAATCCGTCTCACCCCGACAACGCCGCCGGTCGGTGCGCCGCAATGGCCTGCTGGTCATCACCCTTGTTCTGGTAGGCTTATTCAGTGGTCTACTGACCTATATCAAGGGGGGGCGAAACCAGGAAGCTCTGGCTGCTTCGGCGCCACCGGTGAAGTCAGCGAGACCCGCTGCGCCCGTGACTCCGCCAGCGCCAGTGGTTGCTGTACCCGCAGCATCTGAGTCGTCCAAACCCAAGTACGATTTTTATACTGAACTGCCCAAACGCCAGGTCGGCATCCAGTAAAGAAAACCAGCGCCAAATAAAATCAACGTTATAATTTTCAGTGTGAGAATGATTCATTAATGAAGCAAACGACTCAAAGCTAGCGCCATGAACCTTCCCGATGTCATTCGGTTCCATCTGGACCGGCAGGGGCTTCCCTACCGGTTGCTTGATTGCCCATCCGTTGAAAGCCTGGTGCAGGCAGCGGAAAAGCTCGATATCCCTCTCCGGCAGATAGCGCGGGCGGTGTTGCTCAGAGATACGACGGGGCTGGCGATGGCGATTCTGCCCTGCAGTTACATCCTGGATTTCTCGATGCTTTGCCAGGTATTGCAACGCGATTTAGAGCCGATGTACGGCATTGAAACCCACCGTTTTTTTCAGCAATTCGGCTGTAAGGCCGGTTGTCACCCTCCCCTGCCTGGCGCGTTTGCCATCCCCGCTTTGGCCGACGCCAGCCTCATTGCCGATGACAACGCTGACATTTACTTTGATGGAGGTAACGGCGATGTTCTGGTCAGTATGCGCGCTGCCGATTTCCGCAAACTGTTGGCTACCGCTCGTTGGAAGCATTTTGCCGTATCGCCTGAGGATCTGGATTCCTTGCTGCGCCAGCAGACGCTGACGACGCAAAACCTGGCGATCATCACCAAGCGCTACACGCCTGCCCAATTACGGGAAGGTATTGAAGCCATTACTGAACTGCCGCTCATGCCGCAAACTGCGCAATGGATCATGGCGCTGCGCGGCCAACCCATCGTGACCATTGAAGATATTGTCCATGTAGTCGAGCATGATCCGAGCCTGGCCGCACAGGTGGTGTATTGGGCGCGTTCCCCGTTACATGGTTATCATGGACCCGTCGATTCGCTGCAAACAGCTATTGAGCAGGTGCTGGGTGTAGACAATACCCTTAATCTGCTGCTGGGTTCCTGCATGGGCCAGACCTTTCGTATTCCGGTTGATGGCCCGGTCGGGCTACAGGCGTTTTGGCGGCACAGCATCTATTGCGCTTCACTCGTCAGCGAGCTGGCCAAGCTGCTGCCTGAGCTGACGGCGGTCAAACCTGAACTCGCCTATCTCTGTGGATTACTGCACGATTTCGGCTATCTGGTGTTGGGTCATGTCTTCCCCGCCCGTTTTTTCCTGTTCAACCGCTTTTTGGCGGTCAACCGCAGTGTGCCGCTTGATGTGGTGGAGCGATATGTCCTGGGTGTTGAACACTGGCATATTGGCGCTTGGCTGATGCAGGCCTGGGCCATGCCTGAGGAAGTGATCGCCGCGGTGCGATGGCACCACAACGAGGACTGTACCCAGCCGTACGCCGAATACTCCAACCTGGTGCTGATCGCCAACCGGTTGCTGCACCATCTGGGCATGGACGAGGAACTCAATTCCCGGTTACCGGCTCTGGCCATGTTCACGCTGGGCATCACCCAGGAACAGGCAATGGGCGCGCTGGCGCGGGTGCAGGCCAGCATGGCGGAACTCGACAGTCTGTCAACAGCGTTGCGGTTGCCTACTGAGTCGCCAGGCTGTAATTAGCTGAGGAGAGCTCTGATGTTCATTGTTCATGTCTTCGTTCGGGTCAAGCCGGACTGTGTTGAAGCCTTTAAAGCGGCCTCGCTTGAGAACGCCCGCCACAGTATTCAGGAACCGGGCATCGTCCGTTTCGACGTGATTCAACAAGTCGATGATCCCACCCGTTTTGTGCTGGTCGAGATTTACCGCACTGCCGCTGCTCCAGCCAACCATAAGGAAACCGCTCATTACTCTGCTTGGCGCGACACGGTGGCGGACTGGATGGCAGAGCCCCGGAGCAGCGTGAAATACGTCAATCTGTTTCCGCAGGATACAGGTTGGGAATATCCGGCAGCGCTGGATGGCTGAGGAGCTGGACCTGCAAACGCCGTGGCTGCGGTTAACGGCGTGCGCTTGGGGGCCACCGGACGGTATGCCCGTGCTGGCGGTGCATGGTTGGTTAGATAACGCCGCCAGCTTCGACACGCTCGCGCCGCTGTTGCCAGGACTGCGGGTGGTCGCCATCGATTTACCGGGACACGGTCGGTCAGGCCGTCGCCCGCCTGGCGTACCTTATCATTTTGTAGATTTCATCCCTGACGTGGTCGCTGCCGCCGACGCCCTCGGCTGGCGACGCTTTGCGCTGCTGGGTCATTCCATGGGGAGCGGCATCGCCAGTTTTATTGCGGCGATTCTGCCGGAGCGGGTCACCCGGCTGGCGATGATCGAAGGGTTGGGGCCTCCGACCAGTCAACCCGCTGATGGGCCAGTCAACCTGCGCAAGTCGATGGAACAAATGGAGGCCTTGCGGCGCAAACGTCCGCCGGTTTATCCCGGTGTGGAAGCCGCCATTCAGGCCCGTTGCGAAGGCAGCGGTCTGTCGTGGCGAGCGGCGATGCAACTGGTTGAACGCGGTCTGCAGCCGGCGGGTCACGGTTTCACCTGGCGCACCGATCCCCGATTGCGCTTTGTTTCACCGCTCCATCTCAGCGAGCCGCAGATTTTGGCTTACATGGAGCGGATTCAAGCGCCGGCGTTGCTCATCTGTGGTGAAGCCGGTTATCTGGTCCAGCGGGCCTATATGCAGGATCGCTACGCCCGCATCGCTGATTTGACCGTCAGGACCGTGCCGGGGGGGCACCATCCCCATCTGGAAGATCCCGAGCCTTGCGCCCGGTGGCTGAGGCCATTTTTTACCCCCCACCCTGGAGCAGATTCCGCAGCGGGCTGAAAAGCAACCCTCCGGCTTTCCTGCGCATCCTCATGACGCCACGTTCGACCTGCTGAGCGAATATTGCTCGCTACGACAGTGGATTGTGGCGCTTCGCGTCTTGTGCAGTGGGTTCCAGGTCACTGAGCAACCGCTGGATCATGACTCCCGCCAGCATCACCCCCACCAAAGCGGGTAGATAAGAAATCGTGCCATTCACCGCGCGGGGTCGACCGGGCGTATCACCGCCGACCGGCTGATGCGGCAGCGGCGAGTGGCGCGGCTCGTCGCTGTAAATCACGGGGTAATTCAGCGGCGCGCCCAGTTCCCGTAATTGCCGCCGCAACTCTCGGGCCAGTGGACACATCCGGGTTTGATTCAGTTGCGCGACCCGTACCCGGCCCACATCCAGGCAATTTCCCGCCCCCAAAGCGGAAATGACCGGAATCCCATGGCGGTGGCAGGCCGCGACCAGCGCCGCCTTGCAGGCAATACTGTCGATGCAGTCAGCCACCGCGTCATAAGCGGCCGCGACCACCAGCGTTTCGGCGGTTTCAGGCCGGAGGAATTCGCCCATCAGGGTTAGTTCCAGGGAGGGGTCGATATCACGCAGCCGCTCGGCCATGACCTCCACCTTGGGCCGGCCCAGGGTGGAGTGCAACGCCAGTAACTGGCGGTTGAGATTCGAGGAGGACACAACATCGTGATCCAGCAGGGTCAATCGTCCGATCCCGGCGCGGCCCAGCGCCTCGGCCACATAGCCTCCCACTCCGCCCAGTCCGGCCACCAGCACCTGCGCCGCCCGCAACCGGGCCAGCCCGGCTGCACCGATCAAAATCTCAGTGCGGGCTTGCGGGTGAGACATCGGGCAACCGGAATAATCGGCGGGCGTTTTCCGTAGTCACAGCAGCGATTTCAGCAGGATCGACACCGCGCAACCGGGCGATGCAATCCAGCACTTCCGTCAGCAACGCCGGTTCATTGCGCTCGCCGCGATGACGGCTGAGCGGCTGGTCTGGAGCGTCCGTTTCCAACAGCAAACCATCCAGCGGCAGGTAGCGGATCAGACCGTGCAACCGAGTCGCACGCGGATAGGTCACTGGGCCGCCGAAACTGAGCAGGATGCCCATATCCAGCAGTCGTCCCGCTTGATTTTCACTGCCGGAAAAGCTATGCACCATCCCCCGCACCCCGACAAAGCGCCTCAGCAACTTAATGACGTGATCCACGGCATGGCGGGCGTGGATGACGACCGGCAGGTCATGGCGCCGGGCCAGTCGCAACTGCCCGGTAAAATATTCAGCCTGGAGGTCGGGGTCGAGATCGGGCAGGTAGTAATCCAGCCCGCATTCGCCAATGGCGACCGGACGTTCCTGATGGAGGCAGTCCGCCAACGCATCCAGGTGTTCCGGGCGATGCTCGGCCAAATAGGCGGGATGCAAGCCGTAGCAGGGATACAGTCCCGGATACTGGGTGGCGACCTCTTTAAGCTTCGGCCAGAGTCGGGCGCTGACCGCCGCCAGCACTTGCACAATGACGCCGGATTGCCGCGCCCGCTGGTAGGCGTCGTCCCGGTCGACATCAAAACTGGCTTCGTCGAAATGGTTATGGCAATCGATCAGGTTCAGCATCGTCAGGGATCGTTCAGGCCAGAACAATCTGGACATTGGCGGCGCGACCGAACACCGACGAGGGTGTGATGCCGAACATGTTGCGGAAAGCCCGACTGAAATGCGACGAATCGGCGAAGCCGGCGCCCAGCGCCGCGTCGGTGAGTGTCTGATTCTTCGACACCAGCGCCGCGACCACCCGCATCCGATGCCATTGTCGGAAACGACGGATGGGCACCCCGACCTCCTCCTTGAATAAATGCACCAGCCGGGTCGGCGACAGGTTCACTACCTCGGCCAGTTCATTCATCGAGTAACTCCGGGTCAAATCCTCCTTCATCAACCGGATCACTTTCTGAATCCGCCCATCCAGGGGTTGCGGGCGCTGCTCCGGGTTTGGCGGTGGAATCAGCCGGTCGAGCAGGTCATGAATGGCGGCTGCGTCCGGCGGGCGCTCCCAGGCTTGGTGCAGGGCGACCAACACGTCCGCTTCGTGCGCCAGACCGTATAAACATTGCCATTCGCCATCGAGCATCGCCGTGTGGATCGCCGGGTAATCAGGACTCTCCGGTTCAATAAACAGGATCGCCAGGATAGCGCCGCCGACCTCGATTTCATGGAGACAGCCGGGCGGGACCAGGACGCAGCGGCATTCGCGCCAACTGCTGCTCTCACTCTCCAGCACCCGAAAGGACCGGTCGATGCCGACGCACAGCGCCGCCGAACCGAGCCGGTGTTCGGAAATATCCGGCAGGCGGCCCATGAAAAAGCCGCGATTTTGCCAAACGTACAGCTTGTTCAAGGTGATAGCCTTTCCTGGAATCGTTTTAGGGAAGCCACAAAAGTGTAGCTTTCCCCCAGAGCGATAGCCAGCCTTTGGGATTACGCAAGCTTAATCCACCGAATCCTGTTAAAATGCGCATTTGCGGCATTGTTCCAGTCTCCCGCGCCGCACCCATCCTGGTTCATTCCCTATCCATCTGCCGAAGACTGGCGCCGAATCCCGGCGGCTGGCCGATGTTGCCTTAAAATTTCTGGAGTCTCATGTCGTTTGCTTCCCTTGGACTGTCCGATGCCCTCGTTCGTGCTGTGACGGAACGCGGCTATACCGTTCCCACCCCGATTCAGCGGCAGGCGATCCCCGCCGTGCTGTCGGGCGGCGACCTGCTCGCCGGCGCGCAGACCGGCACTGGTAAAACCGCCGGTTTTACCCTGCCTATTTTGCATCGTCTCGCTGCGAATAACAGCGGCAGCACTCATGCGGGCGGTCGTGCGCCGATCCGCGCTCTAATCCTCACCCCGACCCGCGAACTGGCGGCGCAGGTAGAGGAAAGCGTCCGTGAATACGGCAAATATGTGAAATTGAAGTCGATGGTCATCTTCGGTGGCGTCGGCATTCAGCCGCAAATCCAGCAACTGCGCAATCGCGTGGACATTCTGGTCGCCACCCCTGGCCGCCTGCTGGATCATGTCGGCCAGCGGACGCTCGACCTGTCGCGGGTCGAGGTGCTGGTATTGGATGAAGCCGACCGTATGTTGGACATGGGCTTCATTCACGACATCAAGAAAGTCCTGGCGCTACTGCCTCGGCAACGGCAAAACCTGCTGTTCTCCGCCACTTTTTCCGACGAAATTCGGACGCTGGCTGACAGCTTGTTGAATCGTCCGGCGCTGATCGAAGTGGCCCGCCGCAACGCCCCTGCCGAAGCGGTGACTCAGCGGGTGCATCTGGTAGACCGGGAGCGTAAACGCGAGTTGCTGGCTCATCTGATCCGTGAAAACCAGTGGCGTCAGGTGCTGGTGTTTACCCGCACCAAGCACGGCGCCAACCGACTCTCCGAGCAATTGACTAAAGGGGGCATTGCTTCGCTGGCCATCCACGGTAACAAGAGCCAGTCGGCGCGAACTCATGCCCTGGCGCAATTCAAAGCCGGCGCGCTTCCGGTGCTGGTCGCTACGGACATCGCCGCCCGAGGTCTCGATATTGTGGAGTTGCCGCAGGTGGTCAATTTTGAATTGCCCAACGTGCCGGAAGACTACATTCATCGCATTGGCCGCACCGGTCGCGCCGGTTCGGAAGGCGAAGCTGTTTCGCTAGTTTGTGTGGATGAGCACAAGCTGTTGGCGGATATTGAAAAGGTGCTGAAACGTTCGCTGCCGAGAGAAGTGATGCCCGGTTTTGAACCGGACCCGCGCATCAAAGCCGAACCGATTCCGAATGGCCGCAATCGCAGCTCGACGCCGGGCCGCGCTCCGCAGTCGAGAAGCTCGGCCCCGGCCCGTGCTGAGCCAGCCCGGTCAAGCCATCCACGCAATCAGGGCTCCAGTTGGCGCGGATCGACTCACGCCCACCCGTCTACCTCCGCACGAGGAACCTTGCGGCGACCAGCGTAACCGAAAATTTCCTGAGTTGCGGGGTTGAATTGTTCAAAGGTCATTGGTCAAAATGGCTTAAAAGATGATGAACCCATAGAACGGATGAGTCCCCGCACGGTGGCCTTAGCCCTGCGGCGACCCGCCAAGTCCACCCGCTGCAGGAGATCGGTCATGAGTGATGTTGATCCCATCATCGGTAATTGGTACCGCAACCAGGAAACCGGCAACGATTTTGAGGTCGTCGCCCTTGACGAAGACGCCCAAACTATCGAAATCCAATACTTTGATGGCGAAGTCGAGGAACTGGATTTGGACGCCTGGTACGAACTCCCCATTGACGCCATCGAAGCCCCGGAAGACTGGTCAGGGCCCTTTGATGAAATAGAAGCGGATGACCTGGGCTATGAAGTGGAGGAAGCGGAGGAAGCGGAAGAATTCAGTGACGAAGATGACCTGCTCGCCGACCGGGAGGATTGAAAGCCGGGTTTGCGCCCACTGGCCTATGGATAGACTGAATCGCGGGGGCTTTTTTAGGGATTGAACGGCTTTCTTTCACCGTTCCCGCTGCGCCCGGGCGAAGGCTTCGGCCAATGCGCCCGGACGGAGTTCCGGCTTCTCCTGACGATGCTGTTGCGCTGGCGGACGCGGTTCCCGTGGCTCCTGACGCTGGGGATTTGCCACTTTCCGGGCGGGCGCGCCCGTCGCGGATTCGCGCAACCGCATCGTCAGAGCAATTCGTTGCCGCTTCAGATCCACTTCCAGCACCTTGACCTTGACCACCTGACCCGCTTTCACCACGTCGTGGGGGTCTTTCACAAAGCGGTCGGCTAATGCTGAAATATGCACCAGCCCATCCTGATGGACGCCAATGTCCACGAATGCGCCGAAGTTGGCCACATTGGTCACCACCCCCTCTAGCACCATCCCTGGTTGTAAATCCGTCAGCTTCTCCACGCCGTCCTTGAAGGCGGCGGTTTTGAACTCCGGGCGCGGATCGCGTCCTGGCTTCTCCAGCTCCGCCAGAATGTCGCGCACGGTCGGCAAACCAAACCGGTCGTCGATAAAGCGGCCCGGCTCCAGTGCCTGGAGAAATGCCGCATGGCCCAGCACCTCATGCAATCCGCGCCCACTGGCCGCCAGAATGCGCTCGACGACCGGATAAGCTTCGGGATGCACGGCAGAACGATCCAGCGGGTTGTCGCCATTGAGAATGCGCAGAAATCCCGCCGCCTGCTCAAAAGCCTTATCGCCTAACCGGGCAATTTTGCGTAGTTGTTCCCGGCGGCGAAATGGGCCGTTGGTATCCCGAAATTCCACAATATTGCGGGCCAGCGTGGTGTTTAATCCGGCAACCCGCGCCAGGAGCGGCGCAGAAGCGGTGTTGACATCCACTCCCACGGCATTCACGCAGTCCTCAACCACGGCGTCCAACATGCGCGCCAGCCGGGTCTGGCCGACATCGTGCTGATACTGGCCGACGCCAATCGCCTTGGGTTCGATCTTGACCAATTCCGCTAGTGGATCTTGCAAGCGCCGGGCGATGGACACCGCACCGCGCAAGGAGACATCTACTTCGGGAAATTCCCGCGCCGCCAATTCCGATGCGGAGTACACCGAAGCGCCGGCTTCCGACACCACCAGTTTTTGCAGCCGCAGTTCTGGACAGCGCTGCATCAATTCGACGGCCAATCGATCCGTTTCGCGGGAAGCGGTGCCGTTACCAATGCTGATGAGTTCCACTTGGTGGGTTTGGCACAGTTGCGCCAGTGTGTGCAGGCTCGCATCCCACTGATTGCGCGGCGCGTGGGGATAAATCGTCGCGGTGTTCACCAGCTTGCCCGTAGCGTCAACCACCGCCACTTTGACGCCAGTGCGCAAACCGGGGTCCAGCCCCAGGGTCGGACGAGCGCCGGCGGGCGCGGCCAGCAACAAATCACGCAGGTTGCTGGCGAAGACGCGGATCGCTTCTTCCTCCGCCGCCTCGCGCAACCGCTGCTTCAATTCTGTTTCCAAATGCGGCAGCAGCTTGACTTTCCAGGCCCAGCGCGCCGTTTCGCGTAACCAGGCGTCGGCGGGCCGACCCTCGTCGCGAATACCGAATTGCGCTATAACCCGTCGTTCACCGGGGTCAGGACCGGGCGAACCTGCATCACCGATTTCCAGACTCAGTTGCAACGCGCCTTCATTACGACCCCGGAACAGCGCCAGAGCACGATGCGAGGGAATTTTATGGAACGCTTCGCGATAGTCGAAATAGTCGCGGAACTTGGCGCCGCCCTCAACCTTGCCCTCGACCACCTGCGAATGCAGCACCGCGTTTTCCCAGAGGTACTCGCGCAAATTCGCCAATAATTCGGCATGTTCCGCAAATTCCTCCATCAGAATCTGCCGCGCCCCATCGAGAGCTGCCTTTACATCAGAAACGCCGCGCTCGGCATTAACAAACCCGGCGGCAAATGGCTCAGGTGATTGCATCGAATGGGCCAACAAGCCGTGCGCCAGCGGCGCGAGGCCCGCTTCGCGGGCGATCTGCGCCTTGGTGCGACGTTTAGGCTTGTAAGGCAGATAGAGGTCTTCC
This sequence comes from Candidatus Competibacteraceae bacterium, assembly GCA_049288935.1. Lineage (GTDB taxonomy): Bacteria > Pseudomonadota > Gammaproteobacteria > Competibacterales > Competibacteraceae > UBA2383. Next base: position 14,965 of record JBAQIQ010000312.1, on the reverse strand, counting down.
AGCCGGGTTTTGCTATCAGCGGCCAGCAGAGCAGTTTCCAGTTCAGCGCTCAATGCACCTTGTTCCCGGATACTGGCCAGAATCATGCCGCGCCGCGCTTCCAGTTCGCGCAGATAGCCTAACCGCTCTTCCAGCAGACGCAGTTGCGTATCGTCCAGCCCGCCGGTCGCTTCCTTGCGGTAGCGGGCGATGAAGGGCACCGTCGCGCCGCCATCCAGCAGGGCAACAGCCGCTTCGACCTGGGATTCGTGAGCGGCGAGTTCGTGGGCAAGCGTGGCGATGAGATGCATGACAATGGCCAGTGGTTCAGGTTGAAAAGGCCGTCATGATAATCCATTCCTCATAGGCAGGCAGTTTTGCAGGTGATCTTTCTCAGTGATTGGACGATTTCTACTTTTAACCGCCGGACGATGTAGAAAGTTTGGAGTACAACATGCCGCCATAGACAACGCTCTTTGTTAATTCTACATTTCTTATGCTCGGGCCCGTACTGACCGGCCGGGAATTTTTCCATCCACCAAAATATAGAGAGGAATCAACATGTCGACCGCCGTGTATGAGCGGATCCGAAGAAATCCGAAATTCGACGAACTGGTCGGAAAACGCAGCCGTTTTGCGTGGCTGCTGACGGCCATCGTTCTGGGCATCTATTTTATTTTCATCATGGTCGTGGCGTTCAACCCGACGCTGCTGGCGACGCCGATCTGGGAAGGCGGCAAAGCCTCCATTGCCTGGCCGATTGGCGCCGGGATGATCCTGCTGTTCTGGTTGATGACTGGCCTCTACGTGCGCCGCGCCAACAGCGAATTCGATGACATCAATGCGGAAATCGTCAAGGGAGCCATCGAATGAATCACCGAATGCTGAATCTGGCCTTCGCCGCGCTGGCGCTAGGCGGGGCGGGGTTAGCCATGGCGGCCCCGGATGTCGGCCAAGCTGAAAAACAGGCGCTTAACATTCATGCCATCGTGATGTTTTTCATCTTCGTGATGATGACCTTGGGCATCACCTACTGGGCGGCCAAGCGCACCAAGACGGCCAGCGATTACTACTCCGCCGGCGGCGGCATCACCGGCACCCAGAACGGCTTGGCCATCGCCGGCGACTATATGTCGGCGGCTACCTTGCTCGGCCTGACCAGCCTGACTTATTTCCAGGGCTTTGACGGCTATATCTACTGCATCTGCTTCTACGTGGGCTGGCCGTTCATCATGTTCATCATGGCCGAGCGGCTGCGTAACCTGGGCAAGTTCACCTTCGCCGACATCACCTCCTACCGGCTCGATCAGCGGCAAGTTCGCACCGTCGCGGCCATCGGCTCGTTGACCGTGGTGGTGTTTTATCTGATCGCGCAGATGGTCGGCGCGGGCCAGCTCATCAAGTTGCTGTTCGGCCTGGAGTACTGGATCGCGGTGGTCATCGTCGGCGTGCTGATGGTGGTCTACGTCACCTTTGGCGGCATGATCGCCACCACCTGGGTGCAGATCATCAAAGCCTGCTTGCTGCTCGGCGGTGGCACGCTGGTGATGCTGTTGGCGTTTTCCCAGTTCGGCTTCAATTTCGAAACGCTGGCGACGAAAGCGGTCGAGAATTCCAAGAAAGGCATCGCGCTGATGGGACCGGGTTCGCTGCTGGCCGATCCGGTGACGGCGGTTTCCCTGTCGCTCGGCCTGATGTTCGGCACCGCCGGTCTGCCCCATATTTTGATGCGCTTCTTCACCGTGCCCAACGCCAAGGAAGCGCGCAAGAGCGTGTTCATCGCTACCCTCTGCGTCGGTTTCTTCTTCACCGTGGTGGCGATCATGGGCCTGGCGGCGGTCACCATCGTCGGCACCAACCCGCAATATTTCGAGGGCGGCCAACTTGGCGCCAAGTTGCTGGGCGGCAACAATATGCCCGCCATGCATTTGGCCCATGCGGTCGGCGGCAACATGATGCTGGGCTTCCTGTCGGCGGTGGCCTTCGCCACCATTCTCGCCGTCGTGTCGGGCTTGGCGCTGGCCGGCGCTTCCGCGATTTCGCACGATCTCTACGCCAACGTCATCCGCCGGGGTCAGGCGACCGAGGCTGAGGAAGTCCGCGTCTCCAAGCGTTCCTCGCTGTTTCTGGGTGTGTTGGCCGTGCTGCTCGGCATCGCGTTCGAGAAACAGAACGTGGCCTTCATGGTCGGCCTGGCCTTCGGCGTGGCCGCTTCGTGCAATTTCCCGGTGCTGATCCTGTCGATGTACTGGAAGGGGCTGACCACGCGGGGCGCGATCTGGGGCAGCATCGCCGGCCTGGTTTCGGCGGTGTTGATCGTGGTGCTGTCGAAAGCGGTCTGGGTGGTCGTACTCGGCAACAAAGACCCAATCTTCCCCTACGAGCAACCGGCGATCTTCTCCATGCCGCTGGCGTTCTTCTTCGCGTGGCTGGGTTCGGTGACGGACAGCAGCATCCGGGCCGCCAAGGAAAAAGAGGCGTTCGAGGATCAGTACGTGCGGGCGCAGACCGGCTTCGGCTCGGCGGGCGCGGCGGCGCACTGACCGATCATCCTGCTCCCAAACCCTCCTCAGTAAAGGGGAGGGAATGCGGTTCTCCTCTCCCTCCCTTGGCGGGAGAGGGTTTGCCGCTCTAATACTTCACCTTCTGGTAAATCTTCTCGGTCGCGGCGCGAGCATCGCCCAGCGTGCGAATGCCCTGAGCGGCCAGCAATGGAATCATCCGCAGGAACACCTCCCCCGTCACCAACGCATCGCCCAGGGCGGTATGGCGAGCCAACACCGTCACCCCCAGCCGCGCAGCAATCGCCTCCAGAGCGTGGGATTCCTGATGGGGATGCAGTACTTCCGACAAGAGCAGCGTGTCCAGCACCGGCTGGGTGAAACGAACGCCGGTTTGTGTTTCTTTCAATTGCAGAAAACGCATGTCGAACGCCGCATTGTGGCCGACCAGCACCGCATCGGCGCAATACTCTTGGAACAGTGGCAGCACTTCATTGATGGTCGGTTGTCCGCGCAGCATCTCATTCGAGATACCGTGAATGGTCTGTGACATCGAATCAATCGGTCGTTTCGGGTCGATCAGTTGCTCGTAGGTGTCGTAGCGCAGCAAGCGCTGGTTAACGATGCGCACCGCCCCGATGGAAATGATTTCGTCGCCGGCCATCGGGTTCAGACCAGTGGTCTCGGTATCGAACACCGTATAGGCCAGCTCCGTCAGCAATCGATGGTCCAGTTCAGGGGTCTGGCCGGCCTGGTGGAACAGATCGAAGTCGTAGAACTCTGGCCGGCTTTCATCGTAACGGATGGTTGCGCCGGATAGAGGCCGCGTCGGTTGAGCGAGGGGTAATAACCAGCGAAACAGCGGTTGTTGCCGCACTTGGTCCACCATGTACACGATCTCTGCGCCATGGCGTTCAATGACATCACGAAAAGATAGCGGGCTGTCTTCGCCGCCAGCGTGCATCGGATCGGTTTCCCAGCCATACAGCGTGCGCTGCGCGAGGAGTGGCTCAGTCCAGATCATATCGAGTTCCGCAATTCGGGCATGCCGTGCGAGATGGAAACGCAACTCACGCACCCCAACCTCGCTTCGCAGCCGGCCGGCCAGATAGCTCAATGCCTGAACCAGCGTATAGCTGTCAGCCTTGATCCACAGCCCCTCGTCAGGGGTTTCCAGAAAGGTTGCCATGCCGAGTCGGCTTTCGATCCGGCGTTGCGCCGCCGCCACCAGGTCAACACCCAGCATTTCCTCCAGCGGCCAGCGGGTTTTCAGCGAATCGGCATGTTCAGCGGTGGTTTGATCCAGCCGGTTGCTCAGGCCGCAGGTCTCTTCATGGATCACCTGAAGGAAGCGGTCGCGGTGGGCGGGCGCGCAATCCGGGTAGCACATCAGGGTTTCCACCGCAGCGCGGATATTGGCCAGCGCGGATCGGCTGCCTTCGGTGAACGATTGCAGCAGCATGTCGCGCGTGGCGTCTACCTCGAAAGCGCGGGTGATGTTCTCCAGCGTCATGACGAAGCCGTTAATCGCCGTTCGCTGCGCCGATGCCGGGTGCGTAGCGGCCAGCACCGGCGCCATGCGCACCCGGATGAACTGTCCTGCCCGGGTAGTGACAACGAATTGTGCATTGGGGTCTGCTTCGCCCTTGTTCAGGCTGGAGCGCAGGCTTTCCAGCGCGTGATCCAGTTGATTACAGTCAACGATAGCGGTAATGGAGCGGCCCAGACCGACCAGTGCAGCGGTTCCCTGGCTGTGGCCGGGAGTGCTGAGCGCTTGGCGCGCACGTTCGTTGTAGAGCAGGATGCGGCCTTCGCTGTTGCAGACCAGCACGCCTTGGGAAAGCTCCGACATCAACGCCGCCAGTCGGTTTTTCTCCTGTTCGACCGAAGATTTGGCTTGGGCAACCTTGGTTTCGAGGGCGCTTGCCAAGGTTTCGCTTTGTTCCGCCAGAGCGTTCACCGCCTGCGCCAGCGCCCGGACTTCAACGGGGCCAGAAGGTTCAAGGCGATGGCTGGGGTGGGCGTTGAGGATGATGCGAATGCCTTCGACAATCTTCAACGGCCCTTTGACGTAGAGTTGCCAGGCGACGGCGAAGGCGATGCTGAGAATGATCAGGCCCAATATCTTCAGTTCGATCAGTAACTCCAGTTGCGGAGACAGCATCGCCAGAAAGCGTTGTTTGTTTTCCGGCTCCAGGACGTAGTAAAAGGCGTAGCCGGCGGCGAATTCCAGACTCCCCACCAGCGCCAGAAACGCGATGAGGGCGACAACGATTTTGAGATTTTCGTTCACGGGTTAAACAAATGAATTTTTGAATGGGCATTGGATCAGGTACACAGCAAGTACAGTTTAGAACCTAATCCAGAAGCTTGGATAAAAACGCGGCTCCTTAACTCCTCCTTCGCCGCCAAGCGTTTATGTTTATATTGACCCGCTCACTTTTCGGAGGCGAATTTTGATGAACCGAACCCGACTGTTTTACCCCCTGGGCGTCCTGCTGCTCTTGGGCGCTATCCCGCTGGATGCCCTGGCCCGCATCAAGCTCACCACCTTGCCGGTGCGTGAACGAGTGCAAATCCACCTCGATCATCCCCAAGCCACCCTGGTCGAAGAAGAGCGCATCGTTCCTCTGGTCAAGGGTGTCAACCAGGTCGATTTCTCCTGGGCCAATACCCGCATTGATCCCGACACCTTGGTGCTGCGGATGCTTTCCCCGCCGGCGGATCAACCGTTGGATGCCAAAGTGCTATCGGTCAGCTATCCGCCCAATGAAAACGCGCTGGTGTGGTCCGTCGCCGCCAGCGCTTCCGGCGCGGCGCGAGTACGGATCAGTTACGTGCTGGGCGGCTTGAGCAAGGATTTTCACTACCGGGCCGTGGCCGATCGGGACGAGAAAACGCTGGAACTGGCGCAATATCTGCGGGTAAACAACCACGCTAATGAAGCCTATAACCTGGCTCGGTTTCAAACGGGAGTCGGCGTAGGGTTCGACAAATCCCTGGGATTGAATGAAACCAGGGAAGTGCAAACTCATCGCTTTGCCGGCGTTCCAGTGCGCAAGACCTATACCAGCGATCCGGTGAAATTTGGCTATCTCGATCGTGCGCAGGACAAGCTTAACGTGCCAATGCACTACGTGATTAAAAACGCGGGCAGTCCGCTGGGCACGGCGGCTTTGCCGGAAGGCAAGGCGCGCATTTTCCAGGATGATGGTCAGGGTGGTTCGGCGTTTCTCGGCGAAGATCGTGGCCCATTCACCCCACCCGATGACGAACTGGAACTCTATTTGGGCCTGGCCCGTGACATCGTGGTGCGGCGCACTATCGACCGCAACGAACGCCAGCGTATCGCCGGCAATCTCTATCGATATGATGTGACAGTGAAATATGAGATTGAGAATTTTAAGGACACGCCCGCAACACTGAACATTGTCGAGAGCGTCCGGCAGATTCGCGATCAAATAAAGGGCAATCCGGACCGCGACCCGGAGTGGCGCCTCGGCGATGGCACGTTGCGCAATCCCGATCCGGAAAAGAGCGACGCGGATCAACTGCGGTTTCACGTCGACCTGCCCGCCCGTCCTGCTGGCGGTCCTGCGCCTAAACAGACGCAAACGTTGCGCCTGACTTTGAATAATGAGTGGTGAGCGCTATGACTCTCAACCGGATCGTCGGTCTTCTCTGTTTACTGCTGCCGCTGGCGTTGTCCGCCCGCAATGTCGATCTGGCGACCGTTCCCGAACGGCGCACAGTGCAATTAACCATTTACAACTCCGAAGACCTGACCCTGGTGCGGGAAAGCCGGGTCGTGACCTTCAAGAAAGGCGTCAATCCCCTGCAATTCTCCTGGGCGAATACCCTGATCGATCCGACCTCAGTGGAGCTGAAATTCCGCACACCGCAGACCGGTCTGGAGCTGTTGGACACCACGTTCCCGCATGACAAACCGCAAGCGCTGTACTGGAGCGTGCAGAGCGACGCCGACCGTGAGGCGACCATCGAGATTAGCTATTTCACTTCCGGCATTTCCTGGGCGGCGGACTATTTGGCCATCGCCGATATCGACGAAAAAACGTTGCGGTTGGAAAGCTTTGTTCGGGTGAAGAATCTCTCTGGCGAGGATTACGAAAGCGCTCAGGTGCGGCTGGTGGTGGGTACGATCAATCTGGTAGAGAAAATTGCCGAGTTGGCGAAATTGCCGGTGGGGCGAGTGGATGAACTCAAACGCGAGGAATATAAGGAGTTACGGCAACGGGCGGCGCGCAAGATGATGGCGCCGGCGGCGCCGGCGCCGATGGTGGCAATGGAGATGGCGGTAGGGGCGGCGGATATGAAAGCACCCAAGGAGATTATTAAGGAGGGGCTGAGCGAGTATTTCATCTACACCATTGAGGGGACAGAAACGGTGCCGAATGGCTGGGCCAAGCGATTACGCAGTTTCGAGGCGGACGCCGTGCCGATGGGTGTTGAATATCGCTACCGGCCACGGGAGTACGGTGATCAGTTCACCCGGTTCTACCTGCTGAAAAACGATACCGCCTCCAAATTGGGCAGTACCCCCCTGCCGGATGGCGTCCTACAGATTTTCCGCGCCAATGCGACCGATGGTCAGGAAGGTTTGAGTTATCTGGCGACACAGCATCTGCAGTACGTCCCGATTGGTGACAAGATCGAATTGAATCTGGGCGTTGATCGACTGGTGATATTCGAACAGGTCAAGCAAAAGGTCTACCGCGACAACCTGTGGTTCCAGATCAAGGGCGGCAATCTCTACCGTAAATTGGGCGAGGACGGGCTCAAACTGGAGCTGGACAGCCAGGTGGCCGGTTGGGATGAACATACCGTTTATCGGCAGAGAATTCGCAACTACAGCCCCAAGCCGATTCATGCGCAGATCCGCCGCGACTATGCGGGCGACATCGTGTTTCGCAGTCAACTGAACCCGACCCTGCACGATTTTCAGACCGTGCAGTTCGAAGCGGATATTCCGGCGGGCGGCAAGGCGGAACTGGACTATGCAGTGATCGCCCGCATGGGCTACAACCAGAAACAGAATCGGGTGGAATTACAGAGCGGGGAGGCGGGGCGCTGAAACTCGGTGCATAGCCTGTAGGGTACGCATTGCGTACCCTACTGAAACGTTTCGGTGAGGACTACCGCAGCACCAGCAACAACTCACCCCGGCCCCGAATCAAGTTGATCAACAATGCATCGCCACTTCCGGCAGTGCGCCGCAACTCGTCAGTGCTGGAAACCCGCTGGCGATTCAGCGCGGTGATCACATCGTTCGGGCGCAATCCAGCGCGGGCTGCCGGGCTGCCGGATTCAACTTTCGCCACTAATACCCCCTGCACCTTGCCGGACAGCGGCGAGTTGGAGCCAATGTCCTCGAAGAATGCGCCCGCCAGCCGGGGATCAATGTCATTCCCCTCAGCCTTGGCCGGAACATATTCACCGACCTTGGCGCTCAGCGTCAGCGGTTGGCCATCGCGCAGGATATCGAGCCGCAACGCTTCACCTACTTCCAGCAGACCAATGGCATTGCGCAGACCGCCGCCGTCACGGATCGCCTGATCGTTGATGCGCAGCACGACATCACCCTCTTTGAGTCCGGCGCGAGCGGCGGCGGAACGAGGACTGACCTGAGCAATGACGGCGCCCTGATCGGCCGGGATGTTGAATGCCTGCGCCAGTTCCGGGGTCAGGTCTTGGACCGAGACGCCCAGTTGTCCGCGCCGCACCGAGCCATGGGCGATGATCTGATTCATCAGCCGCGACACCATATTCGACGGGATGGCGAAGCCGATGCCGACATTCCCGCCGCCTGGGGCAATGATGGCGGTGTTGACGCCGACCAGTTCGCCGCGCAGATTCACCAGCGCTCCCCCGGAATTGCCCGGGTTAATTGAAGCGTCGGTCTGGATGAAATCTTCGTAGCCCTGAATGCCCAGTCCAGTGCGTCCCAGAGCGCTCACAATCCCGGAGGTGACAGTCTGACCCAGCCCAAAGGGATTACCGATAGCCACCACGAAATCACCGACCCGCAGACGTTGGGAATCGGCCAAGGGTAGAGCGGTCAGCTTGTCGCCGGGAATCTGGATCACTGCGACATCGCTTTCTGAATCGGACCCGATCACCTTGGCGGCGAGTTGACGGCCATTGCTCAAGGTCACGGTAATTTTCTCGGCGCCGTCGATGACGTGATGATTGGTGATGACGTAACCGCGCCGGGCATCCACGACGACGCCGGAACCGACGCTTTGTGCCTTGCGCGCACGCGGTTGATCGGGAATGTTGAAGAAATGCCGGAAGAACGGATCATCCAGCAACGGATTGCGGCGCAGCGCCACCCGGCTCTCGGTCGCGATGTTGACCACGGCGAGCGTGGCTTGCTCCAGCATCGGGGCCAGGGTGGGCAAGGGTTGACCGTCCACCGACGCCGGCAGTGCGGCGCGAACCGGCGACGGCAGAGCGACGGTCAGGCTCAGCGCCAGCAGCGCCGCCGAAAGCAAGGGACGTTGGGTCGTCATCAGTGAAAAAGTCCTCTTTGATCGATAGTCTCAGTGCCAGTGATCGCGTGGATTGAACGGGAGTTCCCGCTCCATCCGCTGGAACAGTTCACGCGCCGCCTCGGTATCCACCGGCGGATTGACAATGCGCAGCGCGACCAGTTGATCACCGGGTGGATTGCCGGGCAGGCCGCGCCCACGCAACCGCAGTTTCTGGCCGTTTTTGGCGTTGGCTGGAATGTTGAGCGTCACCGACCCGCCCAGAGTCGGCGCCTCGACTTTGCAACCCAGCGCCGCTTCCCAGGGCGCCAGCGGCAGTTCCAGGGTGATGTCACGCTCCCGCAGTTTGTAGAGATGATGCGGCTTGATGGAGACTTCCAGGTAGAGATCGCCATGGGGTCCGCCGCCCATCCCGGCGCTGCCCTGGCTGGCCAGCCGGATTTTCTGGCCGTTGGTGACGCCAGCAGGAATTTTGACGTTCAAGGTGCGCGTCCGGTTCGTGACCTGGCCACTGGCGTCGCGTTCCGAGGACTGGAGTTGCACGGCGCGCTGGCCGCCTTGGTAGGCTTCCTCCAGGCTGATGTCCAATCCTGCCGTTTGATCCTGACCCGCAGTGGCGAAACCGCCGCCCATGCCGGAAAAACCACTGCGTCCGCTCGCGCCGCCAAACAGTGATTCGAAGAAATCGCTAAAATCGCGGCTGCTGAATCCTCCCGCGCCGGGATGGGCGCGTTGACCACCCCGCCAGCCGGGTGGCGGGCGGAAGTCCTGACCGGCTTGCCAGTTGCGGCCTAGTTGATCGTAGGCGGCGCGTTTTTCGGCGTCGCGCAACACCTCGTAGGCTTCCGAGACTTCCTTGAAGCGCTCCTCGGTCCCCGATTCTTTGCTGACATCGGGGTGATATTTGCGCGCCAGCCGACGATACGCTTTCTTGATGGCCTCTTCCGAGGCGTCGCGGCCTATGCCGAGAATTTGATAATAATCCTTATATTTCATGCTGTCTCCCGGCGATTCAGGACACCGCCGGCGGGAACGCCCCGCCGGTGGTCATGCGCGGTCCATTTCAGCTTTCGATCTTGATGGTCCGCGACAGAGTGTGGGTCAGCTTGGGAATGCCGATTTCCAGTACGCCATGCGCGCTGCGGGCGGTAATGTTCGCCAGATCGGCGGTGTCCGGCAAGCTGAACCGCCGGTAGAATGTGCCGCAGGGCCGCTCGATGCGACTGTAGCCGGTCCGGTTGTCGCGGGTTTCGCCCGCACGGTTGCCCCGGAGGGTGAGGATGCCGTTTTCGGCGATAATCTCGATCTCTTTGGGGTCGACGCCGGGGATGTCGGCGCGCAGCACATAACGCTCCTTTTCCTCCTTGATGTCCACCGGGGGTATCCAGTCGCAGGTGGCGGAGCTGGATTGATCATCGCTGGCGGCGGCGTAGGGTTCGAACAGCCGATCCAGTTCTTTGCGCAGGTGGTGCAGGTGATTCCACGGTTCGTAACGGGTTGGGTTCATGGCCAAAGCCTCGTAAAGTGGGTTGTTGTTGCCTCTCACATAAGGCTGGCGGGCCGAATTTCAAGCGGTTCTGGCCGGTTTTTCTTCATCATTGACCCCCGGTGAACGATATGAGTGAACGCGAATTTCAAGCAATGAATATTGCGGTGTTGACGGTCTCCGACACCCGCACTCTGGCAGATGATGCGTCAGGACAAACTCTGGCGGAGCGGTTGACCGGAGCCGGTCATCAACTGGCGGAGCGGGCCATTGTTCCCGATGATGTCTATCAAATTCGGGCGATTCTTTCGCGCTGGATTGCTGATCCCGTTGTGCAGGTGGTGCTGGTGACGGGCGGCACGGGGATGACCGGTCGCGACAGCACGCCGGAGGCGGTACGGCCGTTGCTGGACAAGCATATTGAGGGTTTCGGTGAGTTGTTCCGCCTGTTGTCCTGGGAGGAGATCGGCACTTCGACCTTGCAATCGCGGGCGCTGGGCGGACTGGCCAATGCCACCTTCATTTTTTGCCTGCCGGGCTCTACCGGGGCTTGCCGCACCGGCTGGGATCGCATTCTGCAAGCGCAACTGGACGCTCGCAGTCGGCCCTGCAATCTGGTGGAGTTGTTGCCCCGGTTGCGGGAGCGGTAAATGTGGCCAACGGGCGTCACTGTGAACGTTGCTGCCCATCATTGAAACCCGGCCGGGTTGAATATCAGGCCGGTTTCCTGCTGATATTCTGGCTTTGGCCGGGTTGATTTCCCCCGGTTGTCAGAAAATCTTACAGTCTTTTTTCCTTGTAAAAAAATGACTTAATAAAAAAAGACCGTTGAGTCGACTTTCTTGTCAGAAAATCTTACACTGCCATTTCCTACCTCTCTACTAGGTTGATTTCTTTGAGATATTACAAATTTTCCGGTTTCGCGGATTCTTGTGAATAGTAAAAAGTATACGGAAAATTCCTGATGATTGGTGAAAAGACGTTATTGAATGACGTTTGTAATTAAAGACATTTTTCAGTAAATTTTGCAGTTTTTCACCCAAAATTTCCCGCACATCGTTGCGCTTCCCGTTGTCAGGATTTCTTACACTCCAAATTTGGGATTTATTAAAATTTATTTATTATTCAATAATATGTGAAGTTGGTTTTTTTTGCATACCCATTGCGCGAAATCAGACGCACCCATAGCCAACCATTCGGCACGGTTGCGGGAAGCGCCTAGTGGAACCGACTTCACTTCTTTCAAGAGGAAATTGAGATGTTCAGGAAAAACCTTCTTTCTTCTGCGGTGCTGGCTGCGGGTTTGGCTTTTGGTTCCGCTCAAGTCACCGCTGGCGTCATTTTTGCTCCCACAGCGGCTGTGATCGACCACGGTGGACCAGGATTTGGTTCCATTGGCAATACGTTCGATCAAAGCGGTCTATCCATAACTTACACCAATGGGGTAACAGATTTTGATACCTATCTGTCGCTCAATCCCTTACACACAACGTTTACCAGTTCTGAGTGGTTCAGCAGCTTCGGCACTACAAGCGCTACTGTTACCTATGACTTGGGAGCGTCCGTCGCTATTGACCGGTTAGCGCTGTGGAATGAAGAACACTCGGGCATTGGAACGCTCAATTTGCGCTATTCGCTAGACAATATAAGCTTCTCAGCGCTTGCTCTGAACCTGAAGCCGTTCGATAATCCTTTTACAATTACAAACCCTGTATCCAACTATCCATCTGAAGTATTCTCCTTTGCAGCGACAACAACGCGCTACGTCCGCTTCGAGATGTCGGATTGCCCGCAACCAAATCCCGCTGGTTTCCCTGGGTGTGCCATCGGCGAGGTGGCGTTCCGCCAAGCTGCTAGTGGTATCCCCGAACCCGCCACCCTCGCCCTGTTCGGTTTGGGGCTAGCCGGTCTGGGTTTTACCCGGCGGCGCCGGACCTGATCGCCAGGAGTTGATGCAGTGTAAAACGGCGGCCTGCGGGCCGCCGTTTTGGTTGGCATTTTGGTGTAAACGACACCTGTATGAAAGAGCCTCGCCCGCTGGCGGGAGAGGGGTTGGGGGAGAGGGCGGGAGATTCAACGACCTACCCCCTCTCCCTAACCCGACCCTCTCGCTTCGCTCTCCCCCTGGCCAGGGGGAGAGGAGAGGGGACGGAACGCTTACTCATCAGCATGATGATTATCGTGGACACCCACGTATTCGTCGGCGCCTGTTTGGGCGTCGGGGCTTGTAATGCCGTGATCGCCACCTGTCTGCAAGGTCGCCACACCCCATTGATGGGAACGGCGCTCCTGGCCGAATACGAAGACGTATTGGGACGGGACGCGCCGTTTGCAGGATGTCGCCTGACTCGCACCGAACGCGATGAACTCCTAGATATTTTCCTCTCCGTTTGCCAATGGACCCGCATTTACTATGGCTGGCGTCCCAATCTGCCGGACGAAGCCGATCACCATTGGGTCGAACTAGCCGTCGCGGGCGCTGCCCGCGCCATCGTGACCCGCAACCTGCGTGATGTATCGCGCATGGAGCTGAAATTCCCGTCCCTGTCCGTGGTTTCGCCCGAAGCCTTTCTCCAGGAGAACCCGCCATGACCGCCATGACCTTGCGCATCCCCGAAGACAAACACCGCCGCCTCAAAGCGTTGGCGCAGCAACGAGGCGTCAGCATCAACCACCTGCTGGATGAAGCCACCACGCTGCTCCTGACCGAATTCGACGCGGAAACCCGCTTCCGGTTGCGCGCCGAGCGCGGGCGGGGTCAGACCGAACGCGGCCTCGCACTGTTGCATAAAGCGAACGAGGCGAATTGAGGCGAAAGGCGAAAGGCCGACCCCAATCCAATCACCTGCACCCACTCCCCTCTCCCACAAGTGGGCGAGGGGAGCGATAACCCTTCAGGCCCCTCTCCCCTGGGCAGGGGAGAGGGTTAGGGAGAGGGGACCCCGCCAGCGGGCGAGGGGTGAACCCGCCAAGTCAAAAATAGCGTGTAAATGGCATGGCAAAGGATTAGACTCAAACGAGTCATCTGATCTACTCATTTAAGGAGATTCCCATGGAACAGGTCTCTGGCGGGAAAGCAGCAAAGCACCCGACTCAGCCTCGCGTCGTGGTCAGCGCAGCGACGACTAAACACCGCTCGCTGGGTTCAGGTCAGGCCATTCTCCCGATTGGCGCGCACTACCATCAATCCCCGACCGAAGTGATCGAAATCGTCCGCCAGGGGATGCCGGCCGAGCGGCTCGTCGAGATCGGCGTCTGCCTGCACCGCTCCAAAGAATGGCTGTTTCACACCCTCAAGCTGCCGCGCTCGACCATGGACCACAAGATTCGCCAGCACCAACGGCTGTCGCCGGAACATTCGGAACGGGTCGTCGGACTGGAGCGCCTCATCGGCCAGGTCCAGGCCATGGTCGAAGACGCCGAAGCCGCATCGGATTTCAACGCCTGCCGGTGGGTCGGACAATGGCTCGATCGCCCCGTGCCGGCGCTGGGCGGCGCCAAGCCCGCCGATTTCATGGACACCTTGCAAGGTCAGGCGCTGGTATCCCGACTGCTCGCCCAATCCCAAGCCGGCGTCTTTGCTTGATGCGGGTCTGGCGTATCGCCACCGACACACCGGATTTCGTGGCGGACGATCTCACCGGTACGGGCGCACGCCTCACCGGCGGGCGCTGGAACCGGCCGGGACAACCCGTCTTGTACTGCGCGGCATCGCCCGCGCTGGCCAGCCTGGAAACTCTCGTCCATCTGGGTACCGGCAGCCTGCCGATGAATCGCTATCTGGTGGCGATCGATATACCGGACGCCGTCTGGGCGGCGCGAGCGGTGGAGACGCCCGCCTCCCTGCCGGTGGGGTGGGATGCGGTACCCACGGGCAAGGTCAGTCTCGACTTCGGTGATGCCTGGCTGAGCGGACGGCGCGACGCCGTGTTGGTCCTGCCCTCGGTAATTGTGCCTGAAGATGAAATTATCCTCATCAATCCCCAACACCTCGATGCGGTCACCTTGACCGCCATCAAACTTCGCAAATGGCTGTACGATCCGCGCTTGTTCTGAAAAAGCGAAAGGCGAAAGGCGAAAGGCGAAAGGCGAAAGGCGAAGACCTCCCGATGACCGACCATGATCACGGCTACAAACGGCTGTTTTCCCATCCCGAAATGATTCGGGATTTACTGCTGGGCTTCGTGCGCGAACCCTGGATCGCCGACCTCAATTTCGCCACCCTGGAAAAATACCCCGGCGAATTCATCGACGACCGGCTCCAGCAGCGGCGCAACGACGTTATCTGGCGGCTGCGGCGCGGGCCGGACTGGCTGTATCTCTACCTCCTGCTGGAATTCCAGTCCGGCGTGCATCGTTTCATGGCCGCCCGGCTGTCCACCTACCTCGACCTGCTCTACCAGGATCTGATCCGGGGCCGGCAACTCGAACGGCGGCCACCCGGCCAACCGCGCCGGCTGCCGCTGGTGCTCCCCATCGTCCTGTACAAC
>JBAQIQ010000311.1:0-4356 GCA_049288935.1 Candidatus Competibacteraceae bacterium | reverse complement strand
GGGTGCAAGTACGCCCGTCTCCAGGGGAGGATATCCGAAGATGAGCATCGTCACCGATCTACTGGCCCGACCCGGCGTTGTCGCCGCTGGCGAATATGCTTACCGGGGAGACCGGTTTTCCTACCGGGGGGCCCTGACCGAGGAACACGCCCGCATGGCTTCGATTATGTGTCGCGCTACAACCATGGGCGCCCACATGGAAGGGGCCATGCTTGATTCGATCCATGCCGGCAATAGCCTGCACCCGCCACGCGGCTGGCTGGTGCGTGGCCCGGTTCACACCATTTGCGTGATGGCGAATGTCTTCTGCCTGCTCAATCATACCCAGGGTTCAGTCAATGATGTCCTCGGGTTCATGCGCCAGAACCTGGGCGATATCCCACACGACATGATCTGAATCCACTGCCCGCCCACCTGCGGAAAAAGGAGAACCCTGATGGCGATACTGGATGACCTGATGCGGCTGCCAGGAGCGATGGCGGCTTTTGAATTTCGCGGTAGCGGCGAGCTGCTGGAACACCGCATCGCCTACCCCGACCGGATCAAGCCGGCGACCCTTGACTTGTTGGCCCACATGTGTTCGGCAAACATGAGCATCGCCGCCATGCAAACCCGAGGTTGGGAACAGGTCACCGCGATGCAGGGATTCTACCCAGTCCAAGAGTTTACTTTGATCGGTTTTGACTGGTCCGTCGTGGTCAGCGCCCTGCGCCGGGAACGGCATAAACAGGCCGGCAAACCCAATTTGCCCCCCTTTATCGGCATCGTGCTGGCTAACGAAAGCGCCGACTATGAAGCGGCGCTCACCCTCCTGGAAGGCCAGGAGCCAACCGCATGAGCATGATCAGGCGTGTGCTGGCGTTGGACGGGGTCAACGTGGTTTGCCATTTCCGCGATGATGGCGGCTTTGTCGAAGGCTATGGGCTGATGAACCGCGACGATATGGTCCGGTTAGCACACTTCGCGCACGACTACCGGCGCATGATCCAGGGCAATGCCGATCAACTGGCGATGTTTACGGGGATGCGCGGTTGGACGCCACCACGTGGCTGGATCATCCGGGGGGCCGTGCAGTCGGTCTGCGGCGTCGGCAATCTGGTTTGCGTTGTGGACCGTACTGGGGCGCCGCTGAACGATATTCTGCTCGAACTGCGGGAAGTTTCCCACTGGTAGCCCTGGAATTTGCAGCCAACTCGGTGATCTAACCGCAAAACACCGCGTCGTCAGCCTTTTTCCCGTTAGCGAGTGAGACAGAGTGACCGCGTAGTGTTGTATTCACTTACTTAAAAGTGGTCATTTTAATACTTTGTTGGTATGATGATACGATACAGTATGCCATTCGCCCGCATCAGGTCAGTTATCGCCATGTCCAAACGAGTTCTTGTTACTGCCTGGGTTTGCACCCTGCTGAGCGCCTGTGCGCTGAATCTCCCGGTCGAGGCGCAAGTCGCCGACGGCTCAGCGCCAGCCATGCAAAACGTAGCCAGCCTGCAGGCTGAGCAGCCTGCGGACAGTCTGCGTGAAGAGATCGAACCGGAATCTACTGTCGAGGAATCGCCGCCAACCGAACCGGTGGTAGCCGGGCCGCCGCCGTTGCCACCCTGTCCGGACAGCGCCTTGAGTTTGCAGGATGAAATCGCCGTTCAGGTCTGCCAGCAGATCCGCACTGAGCCCCCGCTAACCCAACTGAAGGTTGACGGTCGCGCAGTGCGCATGTTGCCAGCCCTGACCGCCTTCTACAGCGGGCGCGGTTATCAACCCGCCTGGCTGAACGCCAACGGTACGCCACAGCCTGCTGCGGAGGAACTGCTCAAGGCGCTGAGCGAGGCGGATCGCGATGGATTGCACACTGCTGACTATCCTCATGTAGCGTTGCGCAAGCGGCTAACAGCGCTCCAGCAAAATGATAGGGCGTCGGACGCCGGCCGGTTGGCGGATTTCGACCTGTTGTTCACCGATACCTTTCTGACCTATGGTTCGCACCTGCTGAGCGGCCAATTATCACCCCGCAAGGTCGATCCCGATTGGGCGATGAAACCCCGTTCCCGTGATCTGGCCGGCGTGCTGGAAGAAGCGCTGCGCCAAAACCAGGTCGCAGAAACGCTGCGGGCGCTGGCGCCCCAGGCTAAGGGCTATATCCAACTACTTGAAATGTTGCATAAATATCGAAAAGTAGCGCAGGAAGGCGGCTGGCCGACCCTGGGTAGCGGCGCAGCGGACAAAACGCTGCGGGCGCGGCTGGAGGCTAGCGGCGATTTGCGTGAAAGTCTTAAAGGCAATGTCATCGCCGAGGCCGTGCGTCGTTTCCAAAAGCGGCATGGACTGGCGGAAACCGGGACGGTCGACGCCGCGACTCGGGCTGCATTGAACGTCCCAGTGTCTGAGCGCATCCAGCAAATTGAGCTGAACCTGGAACGCTGGCGCTGGATGCCGGACGGCTTCGGGTCTCGCTATATCCTGGTCAATATCCCCAGCTACAAAATGCAGGTCTTCGAGGAAGGCAAGCCGGTGCTGGAATCGAAAGTGGTGGTGGGACGCCAGGAGCGGCAGACTCCGACCTTCACCGCTAACATGGCCTACCTGGTGCTCAGTCCAAAATGGTATGTACCACGTTCGATTGCGGTCAAGGACAAGCTGCCGCAGCTTAAACGCAATCCTCATGCGCTGTCGGGGCAGAAGATTCGCATTTATAACAGCGCCGGTCAGCAGATCAATCCCGGCGCAGTCAACTGGAGTGCGGTCAGCGCCAGCAACTTCAACTATCAGTTGCGCCAGGATGCGGGTCCCCGCAATGCCCTGGGTGGGATCAAATTCATGTTCCCCAATCCCTACAACGTCTATTTGCACGATACGCCGTCGCGGGAATTGTTCAGCCGCAACCAGCGCACTTACAGCTCTGGCTGCATCCGGGTCTCCAATCCGCTCGATCTGGCTGAGTATCTGCTCAAGCATGACTCGAAATGGAACAAGGGCGCGATTAAAACGGCTTCCACCAGTGGCAAACAACGGGTGGTGCATCTCCCCAAGGAAGTGCCGGTGTACCTGCTGTACTGGACTGCCTGGGTGGATGCCGATGGCCTGCTGAATTTCCGGGATGATATCTACAAACGCGACAAGTCATTGGTGCGGGCGTTGTATCAGGATAACAAGAAGAGTGGCAAAGGCTAGGGCGGCTTTTCCCCTGGCAACCGGCCAGTGAAGCATCGTCGATAGCTTGTGGCCAATGCGGGTCGCACTGGGCGTTCAGTATGACGGATCGGGGTTTCGGGGCTGGCAGGCGCAGCAACCAGGAACGCGCACCGTGCAAGCCGCGCTGGAACAGGCGTTGTCCCGGGTGGCCGACCATCCGGTTCGTGTGATCTGCGCGGGCCGCACCGACGCTGGGGTGCATGGTGTTGGCCAGGTTGTGCATTTCGACACGACGGCAGTGCGCTCAGAGCGTGCCTGGGTGTTGGGCGGCAACGTTCATCTGCCGCTGGATATCAACCTGAACTGGGCGCGGGAAGCGCCAGGCGACTTTCACTCCCGGTTCTCAGCGCTGGCCCGGCGCTATCGTTATCTCATCCTCAATCAGCCGCAACGCTCGGCGCTGTGGCGGGGACGAGCAACCTGGCATTACCGGCCGCTGGATGTGAAACAAATGCAGATCGCTGGTCAAGCGCTGATCGGTGAACACGATTTCAGCGCGTTCCGCGCCGCTGAATGCCAGGCCCGGCATCCGATTCGGGATATTCATGAACTCATCCTTCACCGACAGGGCAATGGCGTGGTGTTGGAAGTGGAGGCCAATGCCTTCCTGCAGCATATGGTGCGCAATATCGCCGGAGTGTTGATGACCATCGGCGCGGGCGACCAGCCCGTAGAGTGGGCGCAGGAGGTGCTGGAACAGCGCGACCGCACTCAGGCGGGCGTTACCGCTCCGGCGGAAGGACTCTATCTATTGGCCGTGCGTTACCCGGAACGGTTTGGGCTGCCGATGGTCACTGAGACCCTGCCGGGGTTCGTAGAGTAGTGTCCTCTCGCTAGGCTCGCTATCTAACACATCCAACTAAAACGGCGGCCCGCAGGCCGCCGTTTCGCGCTAGTTTAGAGATCCGGCTAATTAGGT
The DNA here is from genome assembly GCA_049288935.1 of Candidatus Competibacteraceae bacterium. Taxonomy (GTDB): domain Bacteria; phylum Pseudomonadota; class Gammaproteobacteria; order Competibacterales; family Competibacteraceae; genus UBA2383. The sequence goes on along the minus strand of JBAQIQ010000311.1, from coordinate 248 downwards.
CCGACGCCGCCGCGCGAAGCCCGGCCCGGCCAGCCCGATGCCGAGTAGGGCGAGGGAGGCGGGTTCGGGAACTGGACTCGGGTCTCCATTAGCGGTCGCAGCGGCCAATCAATAAGATAGAGTCGCTCATGTCGGCAAATGGATGAAACCCCAAGAAGTAGGTGCAGCAAGACTCCTGGAATTCTGGCAGAATCCCAGAAGTACAGCACGTAGGACGATGTAGCTATGATCCGTTTTCCAATCACCGA
>JBAQIQ010000310.1:0-17792 GCA_049288935.1 Candidatus Competibacteraceae bacterium | reverse complement strand
TACAGGTTGTGGAATTCTTAAAATTTCACCATGATTTATAACTAATTGAAAATATTTTCAAATATATTTTAAGATAAAACGGATGGCGAAAATACCTAATCCACAACTCGCAAAGGAACGCTATATGGTGGAGCTTGCTTTCCAATCCATTGTCAGCATTTGCAGGGTGTTTATTGATTTTTGGTTTTGGACAAATTTTTTTTATAGCTTGATTAAAGTAAGTTTCTGGTTTTGGTACATTTTTCCATTATGTCTTATTCTGCTTTTGAGCGCTTTTCTTGCCATGATTGATTTATTGGAGGGATTTTCAAAAAAAGAAAGACGGGTTATTTTTTCGACAAGAATTTTACTATTGACAGGCACTGTTTTTTTGATGCTGTTTAATAGAGAGGCTTTAAACTATGATTTAAAATTATTACTGGCCAGTCGTAATATAAACATGCATGTTACCAGCTATGATCCAATCATTGACTATCTGTTGGGTCATGAACCTGAAGGAACTTCAATAGCCACTGCTGAACCTGGAAATATCGGATTTAAGTTAGGGCCGCGCTATAAATTGATTGATGAGCTTGGCTTGGTAACTCCCGGAGTGGCCGAAAATATTATGAAAGGAAATTTAGATTTTCCTTTTACCATGTTTTCTCCTCAATATGTAATTGTATCTTGGGGTGGAAAATACTCTCCACATGAGCGATCTTGGTTTTCTGATTCTTATGAATTTGTCGGTGAATTTTCTCATCCTTACTGGGAGCTTAATTTGCAGCGAGGCGCTTATCTTTATAAGCGCAAAAGCTAACTGTAAATAATCAGGCTTACTTAGGCCCAAGTGATGAAAAATAAATGGCTACTGTTGCGGTGCTTCTCTCAGCACCTCAGAAGCACCTCGAATAGAATTTAAAAAATTAAAATAATCACCGAATTTTGACCCTATTTTACCAAAATTAACCTATAAAAATCAATTTATTAGTTTTTATACAGCTTCTCAGCACGTTTAAATTTTTCATTCGGGGTTGCATGGCCTGCCACCGACACTCAACACTCCTACCGCCACGCCGCCCAGCGCTACTGCAAACCACACAACGTCGCAGTCCAACAGAACAACAGGGTAATTCAGTGCCGGTTTTCTCCGGCTACCGCCTGCAATCGCGTTAACCAGACGGTTTCGTCGGCGCAGTCGAACAGTTCCTCGCCCAAGTCTTCAAACACCACTGGTTGCTCAATCCGTTCCAGTGCTGGAACGCTTTGTACAGCAATCGCCTCGCCAAACCGGCGGCGGATGAGCCGTTGCAACAACCGCCGTTCCGAATGCAGGCCTTGTTGGAGGCCTTGTTGGAGGCCTTGTTGGAGGCCTTCCTGCAAACCTTCCTGCAAGCCTTGCTGCTTCCAGTCTTGCGTCCAGTCCACCACACGCTCGGTCAACATGTTGCGTATCTCCTCCAGATTGTTCAGTTCAGGGAATGACACCTTCGGCAGTCGGGCTTTCAAAAAACCTTCCCGGAGCCAGATGAGAAACGAATGTCGCAGTTCCTCTTGATCGGGTTTTGCCAACCACTCGGCCAGGGCCAAGAGTACTTCGCGCACGGCTTCTGGCCCCCGGCTGTTCTCCAATCGGAACAACGCCGCCGCCAGATTCCGCATACTCGCCAACTCCGCATCGGCATACGCGCTTTCGTCAATCAACAGGTAGCGCGCCTGTGGCCGATACGCAGCCAGGCTGGCAGGCCCCGGCTCGATCAGCGTATCCAGGTCAGTGGGCGCCGTCCACCGCCGCCGACCATTGTAAAGGACGATGGGCAGCACCGCCGGTAACTGCCGAGACTTTCCCAGTTGCCGACTGCGAATCAGGTCTTGATAAAGCAAATCAATGTAGGTGAACACCCGCGCCGCCATCAGCGGATGCACCCCGGATTGAAATTCCAGCAGGAGGTAAAGGTAAAGCCACTCGAATCCTCGGCGCACCCGCCAGATGACATCACTACGCCGGTTCCGCAACCGGTCATCAATGAATTCCGTGGGATATTTTTCCAGGGTGGTGAAATCCAGTTGGGCAATCCAGTCCGCTGGGACGAAGCCGCGCAGCAGGTCGCGGATCATCTCGGGGTGGGAGAAGAGTCGTTTGTAGCCGTGATCGTGGTCAGTCATCTGCTCTTCTCTCAGTGCCTCAGTGCGTTTGAGTTTTTTATTCGGGGTTGCATGGCTTGCCGCCGACGCTCAACATTCCCACCGCCACTCCGCCTAGCGCCACGGCAAACCAGAGGGTCGCAATCCGACAGAGCAGGGTGATGGCGACCGCCGAAGCCTCATCCGCGCCGAAAGCGATCAGCAGCACACCCATCACCGCCTCAGTGCTACCCAAGCCGCCCGGCAAAAACGACAACGCCCCCGCCAGCACCGCGATGGCGTAAATACCGATGCCCGTTTCCAGGCTGACCCCAACGCCCACATCCTGAGCGATTAAATATAAAGATAATCCTTCCAGCCCCCAGGACAATACACCCAGACTCAATCCGAACAGTAAATAACCCGGTCGCAGCAGCACCGCCGCCGAATCCAGCAACCGGGCCAGCCGGTCGAACTGATAGCCGTAGCGATGGTTACGTCCCCAGCCCCGGAGCTTCTCCGGCAACCAGGCGCGGGTGACCAGCCAGCCCAGTCCCAGGGTCAACGCCCAGGCTATCGCCACCAGCCAGGCATAATCGGGCCGGACCAGCAGAATCAGCAGCGCCAGCAGACTCATCGCTAGTACATCCAGCAAGCGTTCCACGAACAGCGCCGCCAGACTCTGAGCATAGGTGACGCCGTATTGGCGCAAATACAGCGACCGTACCGCCTCGCCCGCTTTGCCCGGCGTCACCGTCAGGGTAAAACCGGCCAGGTAGTAAAGGAAATGTCGCCGCCACGGCAGAACGTGGCCAAAGGCACCCACATAGCGTTGCCAGCGCCAGAATCGCAATAGGTAATTCACCAGCGACAGGACGAAAATTGCGACGAGCACTGGCAGACTGACCCGATTCAACACCGCAAGCACCGCTTCACGGTCAGCGAACAGCACCAGGCTCAGATATAGCAGGGCAGCCAGGCCAATACTCAGGGTCAGAGCGCGGCGGTGATGGGGGAGCACGCTAAAAATTCTCCCTCCCCTTGGCGGGTTGGAGATCAGCAAGCAAGGGGGTGATCCAGATGCGATGCGCGAGATAGGCCAGCAATCCGCAACTGGCGATGACCGTCGCCATGGGCACTGCCGAACCCCCGCCCATCAGCCCGACCAGCGTACTGGAAAGGGTTGCAATGCCGAACTGCAAAGCGCCGAGCAGGGCCGAGGCGCTGCCGGCGCGGGTTCCTTGATGAGCGAGGGCATTCGCCATGGCGTTCGGCGCGGTGAAACCGAGACTGACGCTGTAGCCGAACAACGGAACCAACAACATCGGCAATCCCCCCCAACCGCTGACCGCGACCACCAACAGTCCCAGCCCTAGCAATACGGTGGCGCGATTGGCCCGTCGCAAGAGAGCGTCTGTTGAATAGCGCGTCAATAAACGGCGATTGATTTGGGAGCTGGTGATCAGGCCCAGGGCGTTGAGGCCGAACAGCCAGCCGAAATGTTGCGCCGATACCCCATACACCTCGATAAACACATGTGGTGAGCCGGTGATGTAGGCGAACATTCCAGCATGGGCCAGGCCGCCAGTCAGGACATAGCCGATGAAATGCCGGTCGCGCAACAGTTCGCCATACACCCGCAGCGCCGCGCCAACACTGGCGCTGCCAATGGTGTCCACTGGGCGGGTTTCCTGCAAATAGCGCCAGACGGCGAACAGACAGCCCAGCCCAAACAGCGCCAGAACGGCGAAAATTGCTCGCCATCCGGCGAACCAGAGAATCCAGCCGCCGATGAACGGCGCGAGGATTGGCGCCAGTCCCATGATGAGCATGAGCAGGGAAAAGACCCGCGCCGAGGTGTGAGCATCGCAACAGTCACGCACAATGGCCCGGGCAATCACAATCCCGGCGCACCCACCCAACGCCTGGAGAAAGCGCAGCACGATCAAGGTGGTCAGATCAGCGACCAGCGCACAACCGATAGAGGCAGCCACATAAAGGGTCAGGCCGATATAGAGCGGCGGCTTGCGGCCATAGCGGTCGGCGAGTGGCCCATGAATCGCTTGACCGAACGCCAGGCCAATAAAGAAACTGGCCAAGGTGAACTGCGCCGCTGCGGTTTCCACGCCAAATTCGGCGGCAATGGCTGGGAGGCCGGGCAGGTACATGTCGATGGACATCGGCGCGAAAGCGATCAACGCGCCGAGAATCAGCAGCCAGGATAAAGGGGGGGTCAGGGGAGGGCGCTCCGGAAATGCCAGGATTAGCGACGCGGCGTCTGCATCGTCGCCAGCACGGCGCGCATCCCGGCAATATCCGCCTCGTCTAATTGCCGCATCATTTTGCCAATGTATTGCAATTGCCGCTTGCGCCCGCCTCGTTGCGAGATACTTTGGGCCAGCCGCACCGCCGCCAGCAGGTCTTCCGGCAACAGCATCCGTTTCAACTGCGTCGCGGTGAGCTTGACCAGTTGCTCGCCCAGTTCTTGTAAAACGGTCGCTTCCCGCTTGCGTTGGCTTTTGCTGGGCGCCAAGTCATGGGGATCATCTGTAAGGATTTCTTCAGGCATGGTGGAGTGGGAGTATGGGTTGAAAGTTCTGGAATCATAGACTGACTGGCCGTTTAAGACGAATCCCCGTTTTCCTTAATCTTTGCATTCGAATGGCTGGCGATCGTGTTCCATGCGTTCTGTGTCGGTGGGTATTCGGAGGCTGAAAATTCCAGTTTCTTAATTGCCTAATGGTAGGCGTCTCCCATTGAAACGACGGGATGATAACGTTGTAGAAGAGAAATCCCCCCTTTTAGCAAAGGGGGATTAGGGAGTTACAGCAACAGCCGCCGAATGTCGCTCATCAATCCAGCCAGCGTGACGGTCAATCGCGCTGCCTGCGCGCCGTCGATGACCCGGTGATCGTAGGATAGCGATAGCGGCAACATCAGGCGGGGCGTGAATTCCTTACCGTTCCACAGCGGCTTCATCTGCGAGCGGGTCACGCCGAGAATAGCGACCTCCGGGGCGTTGACGATGGGGGTAAACGCGACGCCGCCGATGCCGCCGAGGCTGGAAATGGTGAAACTGGCACCCTGCATTTCGCCCGGGCCGAGTTTTTTATTGCGGGCCTTGGCGGACAGTTCACCCATATCGGCGGACAACTCGAACAGGCTCTTTTTGTCCACATCGCGGATCACTGGTACGACCAGCCCGTCCGGAGTGTCCACGGCGACGCCGATATGGCAATACTTCTTTAACACCAGGTTTTCCCCGGTCACGTCCAGCGAAGCGTTGAAGTGCGGATGAGCCTTCAGCGCCGCCGCGCAGGCTTTCAGCAGGAAACTCAGCATAGTCACCCGCACCCCACGCTGTTCAGCCTCCTTGGCCAGCGACTTGCGGAACGCTTCCACCTCAGTAATGTCCGCTTCGTCATGATGGGTGACATGCGGTACGTTCAGCCAGGCGCGGTGCAGATTGGCCCCGGACAGTTTCTTGATCCGCGAGAGCGGCTTAACCTCAATTTCGCCGAACTTGGCGAAATCAACTGGCGGGATCGGCGGAATGCCCATGGCGCCAGCGGGCAGCCCGGTCGCGCCTTCCGGTTTGGACGTTCCCGACATGACCTGCTTGACAAAGGTTTGTACGTCTTCCTTGAGAATTCGTCCCTTAGGGCCAGAACCCTGCACGACCCGGGTCAAATCGACGCCCAGTTCGCGGGCAAAGCGCCGGATCGACGGGCTGGCGTGAACTTTGCCTAGTTCTCCCGCTTTGACCTCACTGACTGGAGCAGGGAGCGGCGCTTTCACAGGCGGCGCAGGCAGCGCGTCAACCGGTTTAGGCGTGCGCGGTCCCAGCGCTACCGCACTCAGGGTATCGGGCAGTTGCCGTTTGACAGCATTATCCGTTCCACTGGCGGTCAACAACACAATCAAATCGCCTTGCGAGACCTTGTCGCCGATCTTGACCTCGATGCTTTGCACGACGCCCGCAAAAGGCGCGGGCACCTCCATGCTCGCTTTGTCACTTTCCAGGGTCATCAGCGAAGTATCGGCTTCCACCCGGTCGCCGGGTGCAACCAGGATCTCAATGATCGGGACGTCCTTGAAGTCGCCGATATCCGGCACCCGCACTTCGCGCACCTCACTGGGTCCAGCAGCCGGCTCAATCGATGCGGTTGCCTGGGTGGCTGCCGCCGGTTCTGGCGCGGAGACGCTTTCGGCCACGTCCAGGTACAGTATCAGGTCTCCCTGGGAAACCTTGTCACCCGCCTTGATGCGCACTTCGCGCACCGCGCCTGCCAGCGGCGCCGGCACTTCCATCGTGGCTTTGTCGGTTTCCAGGATGATCAGCGGCGCATCTACTTCGATGGCGTCACCCGCTGCAACCAGCACTTCGATCACATCGACACCTTTGAAATCGCCGATGTCCGGGACGTGAATTTCTTTAATGATGCTCACGCGCAATTCTCCCTTTAGACGTTCAGCGGATTGGGCTTGTCGGCGTCGATGCCGTATTTCTTGATCGCCTCCAACACCTTGGCGACAGGCAGGACGCCTTCCTCGGCCAGCAGCTTGAGGGCCGCGACCGCGACGTAGCGCCGATCCACCTCGAAGTGTTGCCGCAGTTTGGCGCGGGTGTCGCTACGGCCGAAACCGTCGGTGCCCAGAGTGACATAGCGGCGTCCCGGCAGAAACTGCCGCAATTGTTCGGCATAGAGCTTCATGTAGTCGGTGGCGGCGACCATCGGCCCCGGATGGTCGTACAGACAAGCCTCGACATAGCTTTGGCGTGGTGGTTGGTCAGGGTGCAGCAAATTCCAGCGCAGCGCGTCCTGGCCCTCCCGCGCCAACTCATTAATGCTCGGCGCAGCCCAAAGATCAGCAGTGACGCCCCAGTCGTCGCGCAACAGATCGGCAGCGGCGATCACTTCGTTCAGAATCGCGCCGCAGCCGAGCAGTTGCACGCGGTGACCGCTGCCTTCGCCCTTCCTGAACAGGTACAGACCCTTGAGGATGCCCGCCTCGGCGCCTTCCGGCATGGCGGGATGGTGATAGTTTTCGTTCAGGGTGGTGATGTAGTAGAAGACGTGTTCCTGCTCCTGCACCATCCGGCGCAGGCCGTCCTGCACGATCACCGTCAGTTCATAGGAGAAGGTCGGGTCGTAGGACACGCAGTTGGGGATGAACTGGGCGAAGATCTGGCTGTGGCCATCCTGGTGTTGCAGGCCCTCGCCGGCCAAGGTGGTGCGGCCGGAGGTGCCGCCGATCAGAAAGCCGCGCGTTTGCAGGTCGCCGGCGGCCCAGGCCAGATCACCGATGCGCTGGAAGCCGAACATCGAGTAATAGATGTAGAACGGGATCATGTTGATGCCGTGGTTGGCATAGGCGGTGCCGGCGGCGATCCAGGACGACATGGCGCCGGCCTCGTTGATGCCTTCCTGCAAAATCTGGCCTTTCTTGTCTTCCTTGTAGAACATCAACTGATCGGCGTCCTGCGGTTCGTACAACTGGCCGCGCGGGGAGTAGATGCCGATTTGCCGGAACATGCCTTCCATGCCGAAGGTGCGCGCTTCGTCGGCGACGATGGGGACGACATAGCGGCCGATGATCTTGTCGCGGGCGAGCTGGGTGAGGATGCGGACAAAGACCATGGTGGTGGACATATCGCGCTCGCCAGTGTCCTGCAACAGGGCGTCGAAAGCGGCCAGGGGCGGCACGATCAGCGGTTCGGCGTTGCGGCGACGCTGCGGCAGATAGCCACCCAGCGCGGCGCGGCGCTGTTGCAGGTATTGGATTTCCGGGCTGTCATCCGCTGGCCGGTAGAACGGCATGGTTTCGAGCTGATCGTCGGAAATGGGGATGTGGAAGCGGTCGCGGAAGTCCTTGAGCGCCTGTTCGCCCATTTTCTTTTGCGAGTGGGTGATGTTCTTGCCTTCGCCGGCTACGCCCATGCCGTAACCCTTGACGGTCTTGGCGAGGATCACGGTCGGCTGGCCCTGATGTTTCACCGCCGCTGCGTAGGCCGCGTAAACCTTGTGCGGATCGTGGCCGCCCCGGTTCAAACGCCAGATGTCCTCATCCGACAAGTGGCTGACCATCTGCTTCAGTTCGGGGTATTTGCCGAAGAAGTGTTCGCGGGTGTAGGCGCCGCCCTTGGCCTTGAAATTCTGATACTCGCCGTCCACGCACTCCTCCATGAGCTTGAGCAGCAGCCCTTTCTTGTCGGCGGCCAGCAGCGGGTCCCAGTAAGAGCCCCAGAGCACCTTGAGCACGTTCCAGCCGGCCCCCCGGAAGTCGCCCTCCAGCTCCTGAATGATCTTGCCGTTGCCGCGCACCGGCCCGTCGAGCCGTTGCAGGTTGCAGTTGATGACAAAGATCAGGTTGTCCAGATTTTCGCGGGACGCCAGCGCGATGGCGCCCAGCGATTCCGGTTCGTCCATCTCACCGTCACCGCAGAAGCACCAGACCTTGCGGCCTTCGGTGTTCGCCAGGCCCCGGTTGTGCAGGTACTTCATGAAGCGGGCTTGATAGATCGCCTGAATCGGCCCCAACCCCATCGACACGGTGGGGAATTGCCAGAAATCGGGCATCAGCCAGGGATGGGGATAGGAGGAGAGGCCGTTGCCGTCCACTTCCTGCCGGAAGTTGTTTAATTGCTCCTCGGTGATACGGCCTTCCAGGTAGGCGCGGGCGTAGACGCCCGGCGCGGAATGGCCCTGAATGAAGACCAGATCGCCGCCGTGGTCGGGGCCGGGCGCGTGCCAGAAGTGATTGAAGCCGACGTCGTACAGGGTGGCGCTGGAGGCGAAGCTGGCAATGTGGCCGCCCAGTTCCGAGGTGATACGGTTGGCCTTGACGACCATCGCCAAGGCGTTCCAGCGAATCAGCGAGCGGATTTTCCACTCCATACCGGGATCGCCGGGGGTGTATTCTTCCTTATCAACGGGAATGGTGTTCAGGTAGGGCGTGTTGGCGCTGTAGGGCATGTGGACCCCGGCGGCGCGCGCCTTGCTCTGCAATTCGCCCAGCAGGTGGTGGGCGCGTTGCAAACCCTCGGCTTCGAGAACCGCTTCCAGCGCTTCGAGCCACTCCCGGGTTTCTTGCGGGTCCGGGTCGCTGTAGTTATCGGTCATCATGCATAGTCCTGAGTTGTTGGATGGTTCCAAACAACTATAGACCGGTGATTAGCGAATACATCCATTGCCGCCGGTTTTTCAGGCCGAATCCCAGTACAGGATGAGCTGGCCTGTTGACCGCTAGACGTACAATTCCACCATTTTCCGCCAGTACTTGGGGCTGTGCGCTCGGCCCTGCCAGACGTGCAGGTGATGCCCAATGCCTTTGCGCCACAGCGATTCGCTGATCTGCCGGTTATTCTCCAGGAACGGGTCTTGATCGCCGACTGCCAGCACGATGTCCAGTCGCCGCAACTGATCGAGAAAATAGGGATCGGATAGATTCGGCAGGAAATGGCTGGGATTATTGAAGTAAACGTATTCGTCGTAATGACCGTCAAACAGGTTGCGGAAATTGTCAACGGACAGTGTCAGATCGTAGCGGCCGCTCAGCGCCGCCACCTTGTGGAAGGCTTGGGGATGACGGAGCGCCAGGTTGAGCGCATGAAATGCGCCAAAACTGCAACCGTGAGCAATGACGCAGGGATGGGCATTCTTGGCCCACATCAACGGCAACACCTCGTGCAGCAGGTAGGATTCATATTGCAGGTGCCGTTGGGTTCGGTGCGTGGGATGATTCCAGAAACAGTAGAAACTTTCCTCATCGATGCTGTCCACGCAGTACAACTGCAGAAAGCCCTGGTCGATTTTATGGCGCAGCGCCTCGACCAGCCCCATCGCTTCATATTCATAAAAACGGCCGCACCGGGTGGGGAACACCAGTGTCTTGGCCCCGGCGTGACCGAAGACCAGCAATTCCATATTCCGATGGAGTCGATGGCTATACCATTGATGGTGTTCTCGGTTCATACACGTGATCCCATTCAGCCAAAAGGTTGCCGCTATATATTGAACTGTATGGGTTGACGCTGATTGACAAGCAGATGAAGAAATGATGACGGTTCGATCAATTCTGATTGAAGAAATAGGCTAAGGCATCCAGCAACCGCACATTCTCTTCGATCGTCCCGGCATGATCGAAATGGCCGGCTTGCAGCACGAACAGTTCCTTATGGCCAGCCAGCGCATTGTAAATAGCGAATTGACCGGGCGGCGGGACTGCCGGATCGAAGCGGGCGGCGGCGATATGCAGCGGAATGCGCAGATGCCGGGCCGCTACTGCCGCATCGAAATAGCGCAGGATCTCCAACGCCCGTCCTGTGCGCCGCTGGTAGGCGCGCACGGCTTCGCCGCTGCCTACGCAGGGACTGGTGAGCCGCAAAGGGTGATGGCCGAAACTGGGTACATTCAGATGGGCGCGTTGAAAGCGTTCATCCCAAGGCAAGGCCAGTGCGCCCACCCCGCCACCGAAACTGATGCCGAGATAGTCAAGCCGTTGCGCCGCCATGGGGAACAATTCCAGCAAGGCCGAAGCCGCGCACCATACGGTATCTGCCGCGCAGCCGCCCAGAATATAGGTCTCGCGCTGACGAATCCCGTGCAGGACATGACGCAGAGGGTTACTGGAAAAGTCATCACGGACGCTGCGGGAAATGCCGCGTGCGCAGGGAAAGAGCAGCGCCGCCCGCTGGAAGGGTAGATGGAAATCCGGGCTGTCCCGCCCGCCGTAGCCGTGACTGACTACAACTCCCCGTTCGACCGGTTCGTCGCGGGGGCGGGTGAGCCAACCGCCGATCCGCACCCCGTCCAGCGAAGTGAATTCCATTTCAAACACCCGAAGCCGTGGCTGGGAACTGGTAATTTCCCGTAGTGTTGGCGCGACTGCGACCGTGCGAGCGCGGGCATATAGATCACGCCAAAATGGAGCAAAATCCGCCGGTTCCTCCGGCGCTCCAATGCGCAGTAGGGCGGTCAGATCGTAGCCATAACTGGGATCGAACGGGTAATCGTGGCGAAACATGCGAATGGATGAGCTAAATTTAATGACGATGCAACTATTTTACGCCATTCAAGCTGCTTGTGGCTTGGAGGCTGCTTCAAATTTGGGTTAGACTCAACACAGTACAGCGCTGATCAGACTGTTTGTCGCGCTTTTGAATTCATCAAACAATTCAGGGGAATGATTCATGTCGAAGAAAAAAGAGCCGACCGGATCCCCGGTCAAATCCGAATCCGTTAAGGCGGTTGGCAAGACCGAGGCGATGAAGGCAACGGCTCCAGCCAAAGCGGTGGAAGCGGCCAAGCCGGCTCCTGTTCCCGCTAAGGCAATGGAAGCGGCTAAGCCGGCTCCGGTTCCAGCCAAAGCGGTGGAAGTGGCTATGCCAGTTCCGCCGAAAGCAGTGGAGGCCCCGGCTCCGGCTAAAGCGGCGGAAGCAGCTAAACCTGCACCCGCCAAGGCTGCGGAAAAACCGGCTGCAGTGGCCCCCGCCAAGGCCAAGGAAGAGAAGAAGCCAACGCCCCCCCCCACCAAGGGAAAAGCCTCAAAAGCAGCGTCCAAAGTGCCGGCTTCCGAAAAGCGCGCCGGTTCCGTGGTGACTGTCGTCGTCGCCAAGTACGATGTCGGCTATGGCAGTAGCTTGTATATTCGCGGCGATAGCGCTGGACTGAGCTGGGAAACTGGCGTCTTGATGAAAAACGTTGAAAATGACGTATGGGTCTGGACGACCAACGAGGCTATCGAGGGCGCCGTCGAATTCAAGTTCCTAATTAACGACGATGTCTGGTGTGTTGGCGAGAATATGTCCGCGCCCGCTGGCGAAACCACCACGCTGTCTCCCGCCTTTTAATGAGCGGATGGACGGGGGGTATGGACTGATGACCGCCCCGTCCCGTCAGCGCTCACCCAGCTTCCTGCTGTAGCCGGGCCCATTCCTGGCGTGAACGGATGACGCAGTCCTCGATGGCGACTCCGGTAAAATAGTTGCCGGTCAACGCCAAACGGGTTCCCGCCAGTATCCGATCTACATCCCTGGTTCGCTCGCCGTGCCCTACCCGCAGGGCTGGTAATTGATTGGTCTTCCTCGCTACATTCGTCGTCGTCAACCGTTCATGTGGACAGTTGAGCGTCCGGGCGATGCAGTCCCGTTGGCCCGCCTCATCCAGTACGCCGGGCCGGAAGTGGAATGTGAACGCTCGATACTGCTCATCGGGGACGACATCACGCGATACCGCTGAATAGAACGCTTGATTGCGGCCAATCAACCCGGCCACCGGCGGTAACGTCAACGCGGGCTTGGGAACCACGACCCCGACGGTGTCCACCACCGCTGTTGAAATTTCCGCCAACCGCTCGGCCAGAGCCGGGAATCCGGTCTGGAGCAGGCGGGTGGCGACGGCAACCGGGGTCGCCAGGCACAGCGAACGGGCGAAAACTTCACCGCTATCCGTGAGGACGATAAAATCACCACCCTCACACCGCACCGCCTGCACGGTCTGGCCGAATGCGATGTTGACGCCGGGTTGTTCGGCCAAAATCTCCGCAATTGTTTGCAAGCCGCCGGACAAGGTGAAACCACGAGGGACGTCCTGGCGTCGGGGGCGGGGGTTGAACAGACTGTCCGCAGGAAATTCTCCGGCGGGCTGGCAAATCACCGCGCTGAAGGCGGGCTCAAACACCGCAGCGTAATTGCGCGGGCCGACGATAGGCCCGAAATAGTCGGCGACGCTGCGGCCTGTTTTGCTCGACCCCAGTAGTCGGAATGGCGCTAGCAGCAGTTCGGAGAAATAAAGCTGTGAGGGGATACGGCGAACCGCACCCTCGGCGTACAGGCGAAAACTCACCTTGGCGCGCCGCCGCAGGCGATGCAGCGCCCCGGCGGATTCCAGCAGAGCCAGCAGGTTGCCATAGGAGTTGAAGGCGCTGTGTGCGCCCAGTTCCAGCCAAAATCCGTCCAGTTCCCCGGTGAAGCGGTGCGAGTGCAGGCATCCTCCGGGGCGGTGGTCTTGCTCCAGCAGTAGAATCTTTAACCCGGCGTGGGCGGCGTCTTGGGCCATGCTCAGGCCGCTGACGCCAGCGCCAATGATGATTAAATCCCAAATCGAGGGATGAGAGGTGTTGAGCGTATCGAGGGTCATGGTTTGGGATTTCTGACGGATCATAAGAAAATCGATGCGAAAAGGAATATTAGCCAAAATGCACCAGGTTCGCTGACCGGATTTTGTTTAGGCTTGATAAAGTTAATTTCCCCGATTTCACAGGACGCACTCATGAACATCACCTCGTACTTCGCTAAAGACCTGTTCCAGGGCAAAACCGTTTTCATTACGGGCGGCAGCAGCGGCATCAATCTGGGCATTGCCCGCAATTTTGCAGCGGTGGGGGCCAATCTCGGCATCGTAGGCCGTTCGCAGGAGAAATTGGCCGCCGCTGCTGCCGAGTTACGAGCGCTTGGTGCGCAGGTCTCGACGCATTCCGCCGACGTGCGCGATTATCCGGCGCTGGAAGCGGCAATGCAGCACTGTCGTGGGGCGTTGGGACCGATGCATACACTGATCTGCGGTGCGGCGGGCAACTTCCCTCTGGCGGCAGAACAGATCAGCCCCAATGGCTTCAAGTCCGTGATGGATATTGATCTGCTTGGCTCCTTCCATGCCTGCCGGGCGGCGTTTGAGCAACTCAAGGAAACGCACGGCAACATCCTCTTCATTTCGGCGGGACAGGCGTTCATGCCTTATGCCTTCCAGGCGCATGTGGGCGCGGCCAAAGCCGGTATTGATCAGATGATGCGCAATCTGGCGCTGGAATGGGGTCGGTTCGGCATTCGCTGCAACAGCATCGCGCCGGGACCGATTGAAGGCACCGAAGGGGTGCGTCGGCTGGTTCCCGAAGGCAGCGCCGATCAACTCAAGAAGATGATTCCGCTCGGTCGGTTCGGCACCCCGGACGATATTGGTCAACTCAGCGTATTCCTGGCCTCGCCGCTGGCATCCTACATTACGGGAACGCTGGTGATCGCTGACGGTGGGCAGAACCTGCCCGGTTCCGGGGCGTGGACGCAGTTGGTCATGGCGGAAATGGCAAAGGCCGGGAAATAAGCGACCGGGAGATAGAACGGCGGTTGCGTTGCGCACCAGACCCGGTCTCCCTGACCCGAGCGGACAGGTACAATGGGCCATAGTAACCTTTATCCCTTCCGCGCTTTCCGAGGACTCTCCAACATGCGCTATGTCAGCACCCGAGGCGGTCTGGCCCCCGCCACTTTTTCCGACATCCTGCTCGGCGGTCTGGCCCCTGACGGCGGTCTGACCCTCCCGGAGACGTATCCTGTGCTGGCCCCGGGCGAATTGGCGCGTTGGCGCGGCTTGTCTTACCCGGAATTGGCCTTTGCCATTTTACGCTCCTTCGCCGATGACCTGCCCGCCGATGACCTGCGGGCGCTGATCGACAAAACCTACACCATTGAGGCATTCCGTACCGCAGCGATTACCCCGGTGACGCCGTTAAACGACGGGGTATGGCTCCTGAGGCTGTCCAACGGGCCGACCCTGGCGTTCAAGGACATGGCCCTGCAATTGCTGGGCAATCTATTTGAATACGCCCTGTTGAAAACGGGTGGCCATCTCAACATTCTCGGCGCGACATCCGGCGACACCGGTTCCAGCGCAGAATACGCGATGCGCGGTAAGCGCGGCGTCCGGGTGTTCATGTTGTCACCGCATCAGAAGATGAGCCGGTTTCAGACAGCGCAGATGTTCTCGCTGCAAGACCCTAATATTTTCAATATCGCGGTGCGCGGGGTGTTTGATGACTGTCAGGACCTGGTCAAAGCCGTCAGCAACGATGCCGAATTCAAGGCCCGCTACGCCATTGGCACGGTCAATTCAATCAACTGGGCGCGAGTCGCTGCGCAGATTGTTTACTACTTCAAGGGTTGGCTGACCGTGACCACCCATGACGATCAGGAAGTCTCCTTTGCCGTGCCGTCCGGCAATTTCGGCAATATCTGCGCCGGTTATATCGCCAAGCGCATGGGTTTGCCCATCCGCCGGCTGATTCTGGCTACCAACGAAAATAACGTGCTGGATGAATTTTTCCGCACCGGCGTCTATCGGGTGCGGGCGACTGATCAGGTGGCGCACACCAGTAGCCCATCGATGGACATTTCCAAAGCGTCCAACTTTGAGCGGTTCATTTGCGATGTGGTCGGGCGTGACGCAGCGGTCGTGCGCGAGTTATGGCGGCAGGTGGATGCGCAGGGTTATTTCGATTTGTCCAACACCCCCTACTTTTCGGCGATTCGGGAATCAGGCTTCGTCACCGGCTCCAGCACCCACTCAAACCGCATGGCCACCATTCGCCGGATGTATGAAGAATCCGGGATGGTCATTGACACGCACACAGCGGACGGGGTGAAAGTAGGGCTGGAATATCACGAGGCGGGTGTGCCGCTGATCTGTCTGGAAACGGCCTTGCCGGTCAAATTCGAGGACTCCATCATCGAAGCGCTGGGCCGCTCTCCAGAGCGACCTGCCGGTTATGAGCAGATCGAGACGTTGCCGCAGCGCTTTGAAGTCATGGACGCGGATGTCACCGCGATCAAGGCTTTTATCGCCCGGCATGACGGTTGAGCGATGGAACGCTATAGTTTCACCAACAACGCCCATTTCCGGGAGATCGCTATGATCGCAACGAGGAGCGCTACAGCCATGTCCGCCCGCACTATCGCCCGCACCCCTTCCGCTGATTACCATCCTCTGTTGATCAAACACCTGCTCGATAACCCGATTCGCCAATTTTCGCAGCAAGAGATTGTTTACGGCGATTTCAAGCGCCAAACCTATCAGGAGATGGGTGAGCGCATCCGCCGGTTGGCCAGTGGTTTGGCGGGGCTGGGGGTGAAGCCCGGCGATACCGTGGCGGTGATGGACTGGGACAGTCATCGTTATCTGGAATGCTTCTTCGCCATACCCATGCTGGGCGCTGTGCTGCACACCATCAATATCCGGCTATCCCCGGAGCAGATTCTCTACACCATCAATCACGCCGAGGATGACGTGATTTTGGTCAATACCGACTTCCTGTCGATTTTGGAAAGCATTCGCGACCGGATCGAACCCGTCAAGCAACTGGTGTTGTTGAACGACACCGGCCAGACTCCGGCCACGACGCTCGACATCAGCACGGAATACGAGACCCTGCTGGCTTCCGGCGATCCTGACCATAAATTCCCGAACTTCTCCGAGGATACGTGCGCCACGACTTTCTACACCACCGGCACGACGGGTCTGCCCAAGGGGGTGTATTTCAGTCACCGGCAACTGGTGCTGCACACCTTGGCGACCCGTTCGGCACTGGCCGGAACCGGTCAGGGACGCTTTAATCAGGACGATGTGTACATGCCGATTACCCCGATGTTCCATGTTCACGCCTGGGGGATTCCTTACGTCGCGACCACCCTGGGCGTTAAACAGGTCTATCCGGGGCGCTATGTCCCCGAACAGTTGCTCAGCTTAATTCAGCGCGAGAAAGTGACCTTTTCCCACTGTGTGCCGACGATCCTGCAAATGCTGCTGGCCAGCCCCAAGGTCGATGACACCGACCTGTCGCGCTGGAAGGTGATCATTGGCGGCGCGGCATTGCCGCAGGCGTTGGCCCGCCAGGCTCGGAACCGGGGCGTGGATATTTTCGCTGCTTACGGCATGTCCGAAACCTGCCCGATTCTGGTGTTCGCCCAACTCAAGCCGCATATGCTGGACTGGGATGAGGAGCGGCAACTGGAAATTCGCTGCAAGACCGGACTGCCGATTCCTATGGTGGAATTGCGGATCGTCGATGAGGCGATGAAGGATGTGCCGCATGATGGCGTGAGTCAGGGTGAAGTGGTGGTGCGCAGTCCGTGGTTGACTCAGGGGTATCTCAGGGACCCGCAAAATTCTGAACAGCTTTGGCGCGGCGGCTATCTGCACACGGGCGATATTGGCGTGATCGACGCCGAAGGCTATCTCAAGATCACGGACCGGTTGAAGGACGTGATCAAGACCGGTGGTGAATGGATTTCTTCGCTGGAACTGGAGGATTTGATTCTCAAGCATCCGGCGGTCGCGGAAGCGGCGGTTGTTGGCGTCCCGGATCCGAAATGGGGTGAGCGGCCCCTGGCGCTGGTGGTGGCCAAGCCAGGGCAGGAGGTGGAAGCGGCGGTGATCCGCGCCTGGCTTCAGGATTTTGCCGAGCGAGGGGTGATTTCCAAATGGGGTATCCCTGACCAGGTGTTGCTGGTCGAGGTGATCCCGAAAACCAGTGTCGGCAAACTCGATAAGAAGGTCATGCGCCAACAATACGGGCAGGCTCTCTAGCAGCCGTTGATCTATTTGGGAATTCAATCCATGGACAGGGTGGATGTTGATGCGCTGGGCCAGACTCAAGGGCAAACAGTGCGCATCAGCGACGCACGGCCATCTCGCTTGAATTTCTTCTGGCGTTAAAACCTCGAACCTCCCTGATGCTGTTGCACCACCCCTCCTGTTCCAAGGGGGGATTATCAATCAACCGGTGTTACTTCCGGTTCAATTTTCCGGGATTCAGTAGCGCTTTGTTGCTCCAGCAGACTCTTAGCAACCGTAGAGCCGGTATGCTCAACGATTTCCTGGAGCGTGGGGATGCGTAGCACTGATCCTGTCTTCAAA
>JBAQIQ010000309.1:0-5918 GCA_049288935.1 Candidatus Competibacteraceae bacterium | reverse complement strand
GGCAAACGGTGGCGCGCCCGGAATTGATGTTTCACGGCGTCGAAGATACTGATGACCTTGCGCCGCTGCTGGATCGGGCGACGGTCATCGCGATTGGACCGGGACTCGGACGCAGCGATTGGGGCCGGGCCATGCTCCAGGCCGCTTTGGCCAGCGATAAACCTTTGGTCATCGATGCGGATGGTCTGAATCTCCTGTCCATTGAACCCACCTTCCGCGATCACTGGATTCTGACGCCACACTCCGGCGAAGCCGCCCGGTTGCTAAAAATGACGCCCGTAGAAGTCGAGGCTGACCGCTTCACGGCGGTGGAGGATTTGGCCTTGCGCTATGGCGGTGTCGCCGTACTCAAGGGCGCGGGTTCGTTGATCGCCAGCCGGGAAGACGGGCAAGTGGCGCTCTGTACGACCGGCAACCCGGGCATGGCCAGCGGCGGTATGGGCGATGTCCTGACTGGGGTAATCGCCGCGCTCGTCGCCCAGGGTCTACCCTTGTTCGCTGCGGCAAAAGCGGGCGTTTACCTGCACGGGCTGGCCGGCGATCAGGCGGCGCAGGCGGGCGGCGAACGTGGGTTGCTAGCGACTGATTTGCTGCCTTTCCTACGCCGTGCGGTTAATCCCTGAATTATGCTGACATACGACCTCAACTCCGCCACCGCCACCGAAGCGCTCGGCGCTCGGCTGGCGGCCAGGATCATACCCGGCAGCATTCTCTATCTACACGGCGATCTTGGCGCGGGCAAAACAACGCTGGTGCGCGGCCTGCTCCATGCGCTCGGCCATCGCGGCACAGTCAAAAGCCCTACCTACACCCTGGTGGAACCCTATCAGATCGGTGACTGGCGGCTGTTTCACTGGGATTTATATCGGCTGGCTGACCCGGAGGAACTGGAATTTCTGGGACTGCGTGACCAGCTCGATGGCCAGGCAACGCTGCTGATCGAATGGCCGGAACGGGGTCAGGGAGAACTGCCAGCAGCCGATGTGGAGATTGCGTTGAGCTACGCTGGCAAAGGCCGCGCTGGCCGATTGACCGCCCTCTCCTCGGTCGGCCAGGCAATGCTGGCCGACCTTGGCCGGTGCTTTCAAACATAGATGGGCCTCACGTTGCCTGACTTTTCTCCTTCTGTTCCTCCAGATGCTTGCAATCGATGCACAGTTCCGCAGTGGGCCGGGCTTCCAGCCGGCGCAGACCGATCTCCACGCCACACGCCTCGCAATAACCGTAATCATCACTGGCCAGCCGGCTCAGGGATTTATCAATCTTGTGCAGCAGTTTACGTTCTCGATCTCGCGCCCGCAGGCTGATCGAGAACTCCTCTTCCTGACTGGCGCGATCATTCGGATCGGGCAAGTTAAGCACCTCGTCCTGCATACTGTTGACGGTGCGTCGGCCCTCCTCCATCAATTCCTGCTTCCAGGCCAGCAGGATGGAGCGGAAATGGGCTTTCTGCCGGTCATTCATGTACTCCTCTTCACTTTCCGCACGATAGGGTGCAGAGCTTGCAAATGTCTCAGTCATAGCCATCCGCCTTTGTGTCGGTATGCCCGTTTATTTTGTGATTACCCACCAGCCAGCGGCTGAGTCTTGGAAAACTCGTTCAGCCGTTGACCGCGCATAACAGCATAAACCATCCCGAAAGTGAATGTCGCCGGCAGGGTTTTAACGAAATCTTTCAAGAACCACTCAAACAATCCCGCAAGGCGTCCACCAACCCCTCCAGCAATTGAAAATAGGCCTCGGGACCGGGCGGAATCCCAGCGCCTAGCGGATCAAGGATTCCAGGCTGGGCCTGACTCCCGGCAATGACGGTCTGCACCAGGGCGGACTGGAATTGCGGTTCACTGAACACACAACGCACCCCCCGCTCCCGAATGCGCGCCTGGATCTCGGCAACCCGTTTCGCGCCCGGCCGTTGTTCCGGGTCCAGCACCACCGAACCGACCGCGTTCAAGCCGTAACGCCGTTCGAAATACTGATAGGCGTCGTGAAACACCACATAAGATTGACCTTTCAGCGGCGCCAGTTTCAACGCCAACTGCTGATCAAACTGATTCAGCCGCTCCATCAGCGCTGCGCCGTTGCGTTCATAATCAGCCTTATGGTCGGAATCGACCTCGCCCAACACCGCCACCATCCGGCGAACCATGGCGATGGCGTTGACCGGGTCCAGCCAGATGTGGGCATCATGGCCTGCCTTGTGACCATGGCCATCACCATGCTCATGCAGGTGCGCTTCCCAAGCACCGCCAGTGCGTAACGGCAATACGGTCATATCGGGCGCTTCGAGCAAGGCGATGTTCCGAACTTTACGCTGGGCATTTTTCAGGGGCCGAACCAGGAAACTCTCCAAATCCGGCCCGATCCAGAACACGATATCCGCTTCGGCGATAGCGCGGGCGTCAGAAGGCCGCAGGCTGTAGTCGTGCGGTGAAGCGCCACCCGTGACCAGCAATCGCGGTTGCCCCACCCCTTGCATAACCCCCGCCGCCAACGAATGTACCGGCTGGAGGCTGGTGACCACGTCAGGAGCGGCCAGCGCCATCCAGGGCGCCAGCAATAACACCCCCATCGGTAACAACCTTTGAATCCTCATCTTGAAATTTTCCCCGATATTCATGCTTAATCGATATCCAAAACATCGCATTCACCCAACAGGTCTATTCTATCGTGGCGGTCAACCCCCCCCCTGCGCCCCGCGCTTTATCCCCAGCGGAACCATTGCTCACGGTCAAAAATGTCAACCTCGCCATTCGCGGCAACCCGATCTTGCAGGCCATTCATCTCCAGGTCAGTGCTGGCGAAATCGTCACGCTCATCGGCCCCAACGGCGCGGGTAAATCGACCTTGGTGCGTGTGGTGCTGGGTTTGATCCGTCCCGATAGCGGCCAAATCCGACTCAAGCCGGGGCTACGGGTCGGTTATATGCCGCAACGGCTGGCGATTGATGACACCTTGCCGCTGACCGTCCAACGCTTCATCACCCTCGGCGCGCCCGCGTCCCGCGAGCGGGTCCGGGCCATCCTGGCGGAAGTCGGTGCGGCGCAGGTTCTCGATTCGCCAGTGCAAACGATCTCCGGCGGTGAATTCCAACGGATGCTGCTGGCGCGGGCGCTGTTGCGCGAACCCGATTTACTGGTCCTGGATGAACCAATCCAGGGCGTGGATCTGACGGGGCAATATGAGCTGTACGATCTGATCAGTCATCTGCGTCACCAGCGGGGTTGTGGAATTCTCATGGTCTCGCATGAACTGCACCTGGTGATGGCGACGACCGACCAGGTGTTGTGCCTCAACCGACATGTTTGCTGCTCCGGCCATCCTGACCAGGTCGCCAGCCATCCAGCCTATCTGGAACTGTTCGGTCTCGACGGCGCTCGACGACTGGCGATCTATCACCATCACCATAATCACCGCCATGATCTGCACGGGGCCGTCGTCGTGGAGGAAGAGCCGCATGGATGATTTTTTACTGCGCGCTCTGTTGGGTGGCCTGGGCGTGGCGCTGGCGGCTGGACCGCTGGGCGCATTTATCGTCTGGCGGCGGATGGCTTATTTTGGCGATACCCTGGCGCACTCGGGATTGCTGGGCGTGGCGCTCGGTATGGCCTTGCAGGTCAATCCGCAACTGGGCGTTGCCGCCACTTGTCTGCTGATTGCCATCGCATTAGTGTTGCTGCAACGACAGCGGGTGTTGGCTACTGACACGCTGCTGGGCATCCTCGCCCATACCAGCCTGTCGCTGGGTCTGGTGACATTGGCTTTTCTGGAAACCGTGCGGATTGATCTGACCAGCTATTTATTCGGCGATATTCTGGCGATCAGCCCCGACGATCTCTATTGGATCTGGGGCGGCGCCGGGCTGGCTCTGGCCGCACTGACCGGGCTGTGGCGACCCTTACTGGCGGCGACGGCTCATGAAGAACTGGCGCAAGTGGAAGGCGTTCCGGTCTTCGCCGTGCGCCTGGCCTTCATGCTACTCATCGCCATCGTCATCGCGGTGGCGATGAAAGTGGTCGGCATCCTGCTCATCACCTCGTTGTTGATCATTCCCGCCGCGACGGCCCGACGTTTCGCCCGTTCGCCGGAAAGCATGGCCCTGTTGGCCGGCGGACTGGGTTGCATAGCGGTCGGCGCGGGACTCTGGGCGTCGTGGCGTTGGGATACTCCGGCAGGTCCCTCGGTCGTGGTGGCCGCCGCCCTTCTGTTTCTGCTCAGCTCACTCCTCCCCAACCGGTTACGGCGCACGGTCTGACGGTAGCCGGATGGGCTATTTCTCCCGCAACGCTCGCCAAGGCGGTTGATTGAGCGCCGAACGGGCGCCCCATAAGCCCGCCAGCCCCACGCCCAGCACGCCGGCGATGGCGCCCAGCAGCCAGACCCACGGATTCCACAGGTAGGGAAAGTCAAAGATCTGCGTCGCCAGGACATAGCTCAGCACCGTGGCTGCCGTGGCGGCCAGCACGCCGGCCAACAAACCCAGCGTGGCGAACTCCGCCAGCAGGCTTTGCCGCACGACGCCCCCCGGTGCTCCCAAAGTGCGTAGCACCGCACTTTCAAAACGGCGCTCGTCCTGAGTGGCTTGAATCGCTGCATACAGCACCACCAATCCCGCCGCCAATGTGAACAGGAACACATACTCGACGGCGGCAATCACCCGATCCACAATCTCCCGAACCTTGGTCATCAATGCCTCGACATCCAGCACCGTGACGGATGGGTATTGCCGCACCAGTCCCGCCAGCACCGGTTTCCGGTCAGAAGGCAGATAGAAACTGGTGATCCAGGTCGCCGGATAGTGCTCCAACACCCCGGACGGAAACACCACAAAGAAATTGGCGCGAAATGAATCCCATTCCACGCTGCGCAAACTCATGACCTTCGCCACCAAATCCTGGCCGGCGATCTGAAACCGCAGCGTATCGCCCAACGCAATACCCAGTTCCTCGGCCAACCCGACTTCTACGGATGCAACACCCTGTCCCCGGTCGCTGGCATTCCACCAGCGGCCCGTGAGAATGCGGTTATCTTCCTGCAACGCATCCGCCCAAGACAGGTTGAATTCCCGCGCCACCAACCGCTGGGCACGGGGATTAGCGTAATCTGCCGGCCCGACCGCCCGACCGTTGAGCGCGGTCAGCCGTCCGCGCACCATCGGGAACAGTTCCACATCGCGCAGGTCGCGTTCGCGTAGAAAAGCCCGAACTCCCTCGACTTCCGCAGTTTGCACGTTGATCAGAAAATGATTCGGCGCGTCGGGCGGCAGGCTGGCTCGCCAACTGGCTAACAGGTCTGTCCGCACCAGAGTCAAAATCAGCAGCGCCATCAATCCCAGTCCCAAGGCCACCACTTGCACCGCGCTGCCGGAGCCGCGCCGGGCGATATTCGCCAAGCCAAACCGCCAGGCGACGCCGACCTGACCGCGCAACAGGTTCAACGATTTCACCAACCCCCAGGCGGCCAGGGACAATACGATCATAGTGCCCGCTACGCCAGCGCAGACGTAGAGCGCCAGACGCCATTCGCCCGCTTGCCAGACCAACAGCGCCGCCGTCGCCGCAATTGCCGGGCCGTACAACGCCAACAGACGCGGATTCACCGGCCCCAGATCGCGGCGCAGCACCCGCAGCGGCGGCACTTCTCGCAAACGCAGCAACGGCGGCAGGCCGAAACCGAGCAGGGTGATAAAACCCGTCGCCAGCGCGGGCAGGATGGGTAACCAGGATGGCGCCGGCAGTTCAGTGCGGCTCACCAATGGCCCCAGAACGCCGCTCAACCCGTATTGAGCCAGGTAACCGACCATCAGGCCGACCCCACCGGCCAGCGCCGCCAGCGCCAACAGTTCCAGCACGAACAGCCGGACTATCAGCGTTTCGGTCGCGCCGACGCAGCGCAAAATAGCCACGCTGTCCCAGTGG
>JBAQIQ010000308.1:0-48610 GCA_049288935.1 Candidatus Competibacteraceae bacterium | reverse complement strand
TAAACCCCTCGTCGGTGAGCAGGTGACGGGTTGTTTCTATCGTGTACGTAGCCGGGTTCATCGGTGACTCCCAAGGGATTTGGAGTCACCAATATAGGGGCGACTGGGCTTAACTTAATGGCAGTGCCTCAGCACCCTGGGAGCCAAATATCTGGAACTGGCCAACGCCGCCGGGATCAGCCCGGAACTGCTGCACCGGGTCGCCGTTATGTCGTCCGGTTGCTTCGACTCATTGCCCCATAACGGCGCGGTGATCACGCTGCTGGGTATTTGCCGGCTGACGCATAAGCAATCGTACTTCGACATCTTCATGGTATCGGTGATCATTCCGCTCAGCGCCCTGGTGGTTATCATCACTCTGGGAACACTGTTCGGCAGCTTCTGATTCTGGCTTGCCGCCTGTTGACTGCGGGCGGCAATTTCTGATGGCATTCAAGAGAGCAATCACTATGCACCATCCCCTGCTGGCTTTACTGCGTATTCCCGAACGCGGCAAGGTGGTCAGCGCTCGTGAGGCGGTCAGTTTGATCCGCCCCGGCGATACCCTGGCCACCAGTGGCTTTGTCGGCACCGGCTTCGCCGAGGACATCGCTATCGCTATTGAAGCCCGATTTCTGGAGCCGGATGCCGACCCGGCCTCACCGGGCCTCGCTAAACCCCGTGATCTGACGCTGGTCTACGCCGCCGGTCAGGGCGACGGTAAAACCCGGGGACTGAATCATCTCGGTCATCAGGGGTTGATTAAACGGGTGATCGGCGGGCATTGGGGCCTCGTGCCGAAATTGCAGGCGCTCGCCGTCGCTAACCAGATCGAGGCATGGAACCTCCCACAGGGCGTCATCACCCATCTGTTCCGCGACATTGCCGCCGGCAAACCGGGGACGTTAACCCGCGTCGGCCTGGGCACCTTCGTCGATCCGCGCCATGGCGGCGGCAAACTCAACGCCCGCACTCAGGATGATCTGGTGGATCTGATCGTCATCGGCGGCCAGGAATATCTGCTGTATAAGGCCTTTCCGATCAATGTCGGTATTATCCGCGCCACCACAGCCGATATTGACGGCAATCTGACCATGGAGAAGGAGGCGCTGACCCTGGAGTCAATGGCCATCGCCATGGCGGCGCACAATTCTGGCGGCATCGTCATCGCGCAAGTGGAACGGGTCGCCGAGCATGGTTTCGTGCGGCCCAAGGACGTGCGGGTGCCGGGTATTCTGGTGGACTGTATCGTCGTTTCGCCGCCGGAACACCACTGGCAAACTTTCGCCACGCTGTACAATCCTGCGTTTTCTGGCGAAATCAAGGTTCCGCTGGCCTCAATTCCGCCCATGCCGATGAGCGAACGAAAGATTATCGCCCGCCGGTCGGCGCTGGAATTGACTATGAACGCCATCGTCAATCTCGGCATCGGCATGCCGGAAGGGGTGGCCAGCGTCGCCGCCGAGGAGAAAATCATCGATCTGCTGACGCTGACCACTGAACCGGGCGTAGTCGGTGGTATTCCCGCCGGCGGGCTGGATTTCGGCGCCGCCACCAATGTCCAGGCGATTATCGACCAGCCCAACCAGTTCGATTTTTATGACGGTGGCGGACTGGATATCGCGGTGCTGGGGTTGGCCCAGGTGGACCAACACGGCAATCTCAACGTCTCGAAGTTCGGTCCACGGATCGCCGGCGCCGGCGGGTTCATCAATATCAGCCAAAACGCCCGGAAGGTGGTGTTCGCCGGCACCTTCACCGCCGGCAAGTTGGATATTGCCGTTGAGCAGGGGCAGCTACGCATTCGGCGCGAAGGAGAGACCGCCAAATTCCTCAAGGCGGTTGAGCAGCGCACCTTCAGCGGAGAGGTCGCCAGCCGTCGCCACCAACCCGTGCTCTATGTCACCGAACGAGCGGTATTCCAGTTAACAGCGAACGGCCCGGAATTGATCGAGATCGCGCCGGGCATTGACCTGGAACGCGATGTGTTAGCACAGATGGAATTCCGCCCCCTCATCAGTCCCCACCTGCGGCTAATGGACGCTCGCATCTTTAACGACGGCCCGATGGAATTGCGCGGTATTTTACTGGAGCGACCGCTAGAGCAACGGCTGTCTTACGATCCGGCCAAGAATTTATTTTTCTTGAACTTTGAGGGGTTGACCGTGCGCAGCCATGCGGATATCGAACGCATCCGGGCAGCGGTCGCCGGCAAAGTTGAGCCGCTAGGCAAAAAGGTGCTCGCTATCGTTAATTACGATAATTTCTCGATCACACCGGAATTGTTGCAGTCCTATACGGACATGGTCGGCGAGGTGGTGCAAAGCTATTACATCGGCGTGACCCGCTACACCACCAGCGCCTTCCTTCGCGCTCAACTAGGCGATGCGCTGCGCGAACGCGATCTCACACCGCACCTCTATGAAACCGCCGCTGAAGCAACGGCGCGGCTCGATCCATCCACGGGAAGTTGAAGCTGGCCTCAACAAGACCGGGGGACGGCCATCCAATGAAGTCATCTCTCACGCTCCTTGCCCGCTGGCGGGCGGGGGCGTTTTCAGTTGATTGACTGACACGGCAAGCGCAGGAAAGATGCCTACTGTGGTGTTTTGGGCGTCCGTTTCGCATTTTTCCTGACCAATCCACTCGCTTTCACAGCCGGCCCAGATAAGCTACGCCACCCAGTTGCCGCATCTGCCGTTCAATCCAGTGCTGGCGTTTGCGAATATAGTCTGAAGGCTGATCAACCCGGTAGCGCAACGGATTGGGCAACACCGCAGCCAGCCGCGCCGCTTCGCCGGCAGTCAGTCGGGCAGCAGGCTTGTTGAAAAAGCGCTGACTGGCGGACTCCACTCCAAACGTGTATTGGCCAAACTCGGCAATATTCAGATAAACCTCCAAGATGCGCTGCTTGGGCCACAGCACTTCCAACAGCACGGTAAACCACATCTCCAACCCCTTGCGCAGCCAACTGCGTCCTGACCACAGAAACAGATTCTTCGCCGTTTGCTGGGTCAGCGTACTGGCCCCACGCAACGCCTGGCCTTCCTCCTGATCCTCCAATGCCTGCTGAATTTCGACGAAATCGAAGCCGTAATGATCAGGAAAACGCTGATCCTCGGCGGCGATCATCGCCAGCGCCGCATGAGGTGAAAGGTCCGGGTAGGGCGTCCACTGATAGCGGAATGCCGCACTTTCGCCCCGCCATACCGCTTTGATCCAGTGCTGCACGATGACACTGGACGCTGGCGGGGGCAACCAGCGTAACGCCAGCACTGCGAGCAGTGAAACAGCGACAAAACTCCCAAGCGCTATCAACAACCCACGACCCATTCGGCGCCATAACGGGTTTTTCGGTGCTGACGCTGGCGGGGCTGCCGTCCTAAAGGGCTTTACCCATCCCTGGAGCGGACCCCTCAAAAAATACCCCACGCCACCCCCGACGCCATTGTTTCGCCCAGTTCCTCACAGCGCTGCAAAACCTCGCTGTCCAACTCACCACGGGCAATGACCGGATCGCAGACCGATTGCAGCGGATAACCACGGGCAATCCGTTCAATACTGGTCAATGCCCCAGCCCCATCGTTACCTGCGCTGATGAATACTGCATAGGGTAATCCGCTGATCCTGCCTTGAGCAGGATAGTAAGTGCGATCCAGAAAATTTTTTAACGCTCCCGACATATAACCGAAATTCTCCGGTGTTCCCAACAACAAGCCATGCGCCCAAAGCAAATCGTCCAGACCGGCGCGCAGCGCCATTTTCAGTCGCGTTTCCACCTCCGGCACTCGCCGAGCCCCACGCCCCACGGCCCGCGCCATGGTTCGGGTATGACCAGTCTGGGTGTGATAAACGATCAACAGGTGTTTGCCAAGGCTCATGCGGTGGTTAAATAGTGTTGCCACGCCTGGGGATTTTCGCTATGTTTGCGCGTCTTAAATCACCGGCATTACCAAAGGGATTAAAACTTTGTCCAAAGAAGACCATATTGAGATGGAGGGAACCGTGATCGACACCCTGCCCAACACCATGTTTCGGGTACAGTTGGAAAACGGTCACGTCATCACCGCGCATATCTCCGGCCGGATGCGCAAGCATTACATCCGCATCCTGACCGGCGATAAGGTGAAAGTGGAGTTAACGCCCTATGACCTGACCAAAGGGCGCATTATCTATCGCGGACGCTGAGCTGCCAGCATCACCTACATCAAGGCGCCAACGCCTCTTCAGCGATCTCTACCCGCAACTCGCCCTCACAGACCGTCACAGTCACATGTCCGCCGTTCACTAATCGGCCAAACAGCAACTCCTCAGCCAGGCGGCGCTTGATGTTCTCCTGAATAACCCGGGCCATAGGCCGTGCGCCCATCTTGGGATCATAGCCGCGTCCGGCGAGCCAGGTGCGCCCCTCCGTATCCACCTCCAGCGTGACCTTCTTCGATTCCAACTGGGCTTCCAGTTCGATCAGGAATTTGTCTACAACCTGGGCGATGGTGACCGGGGTCAACGCCTTGAACTGGACAATCGTGTCTAACCGGTTACGGAACTCTGGCGAAAACATCCGCTTGATCGCCTCCATGCCGTCGCTACTGTGATCCTGACTGGTAAAGCCAATGGAGGGGCGGTCCATCAGCTCCGCCCCGGCGTTGGTGGTCATGACAATGATCACATTGCGAAAATCCGCCTTACGGCCATTGTTGTCAGTCAGCGTCCCGTGATCCATGACTTGCAGGAGCAGGTTGAACACATCCGGGTGCGCCTTCTCGATCTCATCCAGCAGCAACACCGCATGGGGATGCTTTAGAATGGCGTCGGTCAGCAATCCACCCTGATCAAAGCCGACATAGCCGGGTGGAGCGCCGATCAGCCGTGAAACCGTATGCCGCTCCATATACTCCGACATATCGAAGCGGATCAGCTCAATGCCCATGATCTTGGCCAGTTGCCGCGTCACCTCGGTCTTGCCCACCCCGGTGGGTCCAGCGAACAGGAAGGAGCCAATCGGCTTCTGCTCATTACCCAGCCCGGCCCGCGCCATTTTGATCGCAGTCGCCAGTGTTTCAATCGCGTCTTCCTGACCGAACACCACCAGTTTCAGATCACGGTCCAGATTACGCAGCGTGTCTTTATCCGACGATGACACGGTTTTCGGCGGAATACGGGCAATTTTGGCGATAATCGTTTCGATGTCGGTCGCATTAATCAGCTTCTTGCGTTTGGCGAGCGGCAGCAACCGCTGGCTGGCCCCAGCCTCGTCGATCACATCAATCGCCTTGTCCGGCAAGTGACGGTCATTGATGTAACGAGCGGACAGTTCTACTGCCGCCCGCAACGCCTTATCGGCGTATTTGACATCGTGATGATCTTCAAAGCGGCTCTTCAGACCGCGCAAAATTTGATAGGTCTCTTCGATGGTCGGTTCCACAACATCGATCTTCTGGAAGCGCCGCGCCAGCGCCCGATCCTTCTCGAAAATGCCGCGATATTCTTGATAAGTGGTCGAACCAATGCACTTCATTTCGCCTGAAGCCAGCATCGGCTTAATCAGATTTGAGGCGTCCATCACTCCACCCGAAGCTGCACCCGCACCGATGATGGTGTGAATCTCGTCAATAAACAGGATAGCGTTACGTTCCTTACGCAGTTGCGCCAGCACCGCCTTCAACCGCTTTTCAAAATCACCGCGATATTTGGTACCCGCCACCAACGCACCCAGATCCAGGGCGTAAATGGTTGCTTTACGCAGCACATCCGGCACTTCATCATCCACGATCATCTTGGCCAAGCCTTCAGCGATAGCGGTTTTACCCACTCCGGCCTCGCCGACAAACAGTGGGTTGTTCTTGCGCCGCCGACAAAGAATCTGAATGGTGCGCTCGACTTCTTCGCGACGACCAATCAGCGGATCAATACGCCCCTGTCGCGCCAATTCGTTGAGATTACTGGCGAAATTTTCCAGCGGTTTAGCGTTTTGTGCATTTTCACCGCCCTCCCCGGACGGGGAGCCGGTCGCTTCCTGCTCCTCATGCGCCTTGGAAATCCCGTGCGCGATGTAGTTGACCACATCCAGCCGGCTCACTTCCTGCTGCTTGAGGAGAAACACCGCCTGGGACTCTTGTTCGCCGAAAATAGCCACCAGCACATTGGCGCCGGTGACTTCCCGATGACCGGAGGACTGCACATGCAGCACTGCTCGTTGCAGCACCCGCTGGAATCCGAGGGTGGGTTGGGTTTCTCGTAGATCGCCTGGCCTCATCACCGGTGTGTTCTCGCGAATGAACATTTGCAAATCGCGTTTCAGCTTGTCCAAGTGGGCGCCGCAAGCTTGCAACACCTCTGCTGCCGCCGGATTGTCCAACAAAGCTAAAAGCAAATGCTCCACAGTCATAAATTCATGGCGCTGCTCCCGCGCCTCGCGGAAAGCAAGATTGATGGAAAATTCCAGTTCCTTGCTCAACATACCTCATTACCTCGAATTGCGCTGGGTTTGCAGACTTAGGCTTCTTCCATCGTGCAGAGCAGTGGATGTTGGTGCCGACGGGAAAACTCATTGACTTGCACTACCTTGGTTTCCGCAATGTCATGTGTATAGACTCCACAGATTCCCTGACCACGGGTGTGGACATGCAACATCACCTGGGTGGCTTTTTCCCGGTTCATCCCGAAGAAATGTTCGAGAATCCGCACCACAAAGTCCATGGGAGTATAGTCATCGTTCAACAGAATAACCTTGTACAACGGCGGCGGTTTGAGCGCGGGTTTTTCCGACTCGACCACCGTGCCGTGATCCTGGTCGGGGGACTGGGGTGAATATTCCTGACTCATGGGGTTCGTGTGGCGTCAAATAAACGGGTGGGTGGATCAGTCGTTAAACCATGGCGCGGCAAGCGCGGTGCTTCGTTCGGCTTTTACAGCCGACTATTTAGATGATACGCGGCCCGCAAGTTTCCTCAAGAGTGATCAACGCATAAAAAAACCCGGTGACCTATCCGCTGGGTCTGCAACCCTCGCAACAGTCACCGGACGAGCACCGTCGTGGACTTGCCGTTAGCGACCGGCTCGCTGTTTATCGGGATCAAATCAATCTGAAAAAATTGGTTCTTCGAGGGTTCTTGTGGAGTCGATCTCCCAAGGTGGATTTTGGCTTGCCGAGCTGGCGAGGGGTTAGGTCGATACCCTTGAAGATCCATTGGTTATTTATGAGCCATCAACCGAAAGCCATATTCTTGAGACACTAAGCCGCAGTTTCCACAAGAATCGACGAAGAACCGCATCTTTTATCTGTATTTAAACCAAAAAAAAAACGGCGCCCGGTTTCCCAAGCGCCGTTTTTACATCAAGGTGATTTCAAGCCACTCAATCCATCGCCTCATACAGCGGCAAAGTCAGGAACTCGGGATAATTCGGGTCCAGCGACATCTTCTCGAAGATGCCCGCCGCCTGATCATAGGTCGCGGTATCTTCGCCCTGAGCCGTAACCGTGGCTTTTACCTTAGTCAACTCTTCCGGGATCATAGCCTTCACCAATTCCGCAGTGACTTTGCGGCCATCATCCAGCTTACCCTTGGGGCTGACCACCCACTGCCACACCTGGGAACGAGCAATTTCCGCAGTGGCGGCGTCTTCCATCAGGTTATGGATCGGTACGCAACCATTGCCGGCCAGCCACGAGCCCAAGTAGTGAATACCGACATTGATGTTGTTGCGTAAACCGGTTTCGGTAATGGGCTGTTCCGGCTGAAAGTCGAGGAAATTCTTCGCCGTGAACACTTCATCCCGCTGCTTTTCCCATTGATTCGGCTTGTCGCCCAGCACCTTGACAAATTCCTCGTGGGCAATTGGCACCAGACCGGGATGCGCCACCCAGCCGCCATCGAAACCGTCATTCGCGTCGCGGGTCTTGTCATGACGGATGCCAGCCAGCGCCTTCTCATTCGCTTCGGGATCATTCTTAATCGGGATGAGCGCCGACATGCCGCCCATGGCCGGTGCGCCGCGCTTGTGGCAGATCTTGACCAGGTGCAGGGCGTAAGAGCGCATAAACGGCACTTCCATGGTGATCGCGCCGCGATTAGCCAAACAAAAATCCTTATTTTTCTTGAATTTTTTGATGCAGCTAAAGATATAGTCCCAGCGCCCGGCGTTCAGGCCGGCGCTATGTTCGCGCAGTTCGTACAGAATCTCCTCCATCTCGAAGGTCGCCAGAACAGTTTCGATCAACACCGTCGCCTTGATCGTCCCTTGCGGAATGCCCAACTCATTCTGCGCCATGACGAAAATGTCGTTCCACAACCGAGCTTCCAGGTGGCTTTCCATCTTGGGCAGATAGAAAAACGGACCCGCGCCCCGGGTGATCTGTTCCTTAGCGTTGTGAAATAACACGACACCAAAGTCGAAAATACCGCCGGAAACGCGTTGCCCGTCGACCAGCACATGTTTCTCGTCCAGATGCCAGCCGCGTGGGCGAATTTGCAAGGTGGCAATCTGGTCATTAAGCCGGTATTCCTTGCCCGCCTCGTTGACATAGCTGATCTGGCGGCGGATAGCATCTTTCAGATTGACTTGACCCTGAATCTGGTTAAACCAGTTGGGACTGTTGGAATCCTCAAAGTCGGTCATATAGGAATCAGCGCCGGAGTTATAGGCGTTGATAATCATCTTGGCTTCAACCGGCCCGGTGATTTCGGTGCGGCGACGCTCCAGCGCTTTCGGCAATGGCGCAACTTTCCAGTCGCCTTCACGGATATGTTTGGTTTCCGGCAGAAAATCAGGCATCTCGCCAGCATCGATGCGCGCCTGGCGGGCGATGCGCGCCTTCAGCAATTCCTGGCGGCGCGGCTCGAAGGCGCGATGCAGCTTGGCGACCAGCACCAGGGCGTCATGGTTGAGGATTTCATCGAAGCGGGGATGCATCGGACCGGTAATCTGTACGCCAGCGGGCAAATTCAAGCTCACGGGTGGCTCCTTTGATGTTGGAATCGTTCGGATCGGAAAATGGGGACTGATGGGAAACGGTCAGTTTAACCGTAAGACCGGGGTCTGGGGCCTCGCCAGTCGCAAAAAACCCGGCGGAAAGGTTTCCGTCGGGTTTTGGCTAATCCATCAGCAGAACCCTCCATCCCCCCTTTGAACCGGTTAGGGTTGGCGTTAGCGTGAGTAGGGAGGTGAACCACTCTCTCAGTGGAACTGCTCTTCTTCGGTCGAGCCGGTCAGTGCGGTCACCGAAGAGACGCCGCCCTGAATCACCGTGGTCACGTCGTCGAAGTAGCCGGTGCCCACTTCCTGCTGATGGGACACGAAGGTGTAGCCACGGTCGCGGGCCGCGAACTCGGCTTCCTGCACCTTCTCGACGTAGGCGGTCATGCCGCGCTTCACATAATCCTGCGCCAGATCGAACATGTGATACCACATGTTGTGGATGCCGGCCAGGGTGATGAACTGGTACTTGTAACCCATCGCGCCCAGCTCGCGCTGGAACTTGGCGATGGTGGCGTCGTCCAGGTTCTTCTTCCAGTTGAAAGACGGCGAGCAGTTGTAAGCCAGCATCTTGCCGGGGAACTGGTTCTGGATAGCATCAGCAAACTTCTTGGCGAAGTTAAGATCCGGCGTGCCGGTTTCGCACCACACCATGTCCGCGTAGGGCGCATAGGCCAGACCGCGCGAAATCGCCTGATCCGGGCCTTTCCTGGTCTTGTAGAAGCCTTCAACGGTGCGCTCGCCAGTGCAGAACGGCTTGTCATTCTCATCGCAGTCGCTGGTCAGCAGGTCAGCCGCTTCAGCGTCGGTACGGGCCAGCAGAATAGTCGGAACGCCGTAAACATCTGCTGCCAGACGGGCGGCAATCAACTTCTGCACCGCTTCCTGGGAGGGCACCAGCACCTTACCGCCCATGTGGCCGCACTTCTTCACGGACGCCAACTGATCCTCGAAATGGACGCCCGCCGCACCGGCGCGGATCATGCATTTCATCAATTCGTGGGCATTGAGCACCCCGCCGAAACCGGCTTCGGCATCGCCGACGATCGGCAGGAAATAGTCGATGAAATCCTTGTGCCCCGGCCCGATGCCGCGCGCGCATTGAATTTCGTCGGCGCGCTTGAAGGCGTTGTTGATGCGCTCGACCACCGCCGGCACTGAATCGACCGGATACAGGGATTGGTCGGGATACATCGACATGTAGGTATTGTTGTCGGCGGCGACCTGCCAGCCAGACAGGTAGATGGCCTTGACGCCGGCCTTGGCCTGCTGCATGGCCTGCCCGCCGGTCAGCGCGCCGAGGCAGTTGACGTAGGGTGTGGTGGTGATCAGCTTCCACAGATTCTCGGCGCCCCGTTGCGCCAGGCTGTATTCGACGGGTACGTTGCCGCGCAACCGCACTACCTCTTCAGCGGTATAGCCGCGCTTGATGCCTTTCCAGCGGGGATTCTCAGCCCAGTCTTTTTTCAGTTGCTCAACGCTTAGAAACGCCATGTTGCCATCCTCTTTGAGGGTTACGGGGTGGGTGGTTTGGTCATCGTAATTTCGACTATTCTAATGTGGCTATGCAACATTTTACAAGGCAAAATGGTAGGTCGGCTGCCGCCTTTCATTCTGTTTAATTATTTGTCAATCGGAATAAAAAAGATGCAAAGAAAACTGACTGCCTTCCCTAGCCTAGTCGCCGACATCGGCGGCACCAATGCCCGTTTCGCCCTACTCGATGCTCATCAGCAGTTTTATGCGGAACGAACCTTGGTCTGCGCTGGTTTTTCAGGTCTGACCGCTGCGGTTACCCGCTATTTGCAGGAAGTCGGCGCCCCTCCTCTACAGCGGGCTGCCGTCGCCGTCGCTACGCCGGTTACCGGAGACTGGATTCAATTCACCAACAGCGCCTGGTCGTTCTCGATAGAAGCTGCACAGCAGGAACTCGGGCTGGAGCAACTGACGGTCCTCAACGACTTCACGGCGCTTGCCCTGTCGCTGCCCCTGCTCGAACCGAAGGAACGCTCTGCCGTCGGCGGCGGTGAGGCGGTGGCTGGAGCGCCGATTGCCCTGATTGGACCCGGCACTGGCTTAGGTGTATCGGGACTGGTATGGTCAGGGGAACACTGGATTCCCCTGCAAACCGAAGGTGGCCACGTGACCTTTTCCCCGACTAACGAGCGGGAATGGGCGATTGGGCAAATTTTGCAGCGCCGGTTCAGCCACGTCTCGCCGGAACGACTGTTATCGGGGCCGGGGTTGGTCAACCTCTACACTGCGCTGGCGGAACTGGAAGGCTGGTCGGCAGAGGCGCTAACGCCGGCGGATATCACTAACCGGGCTTTAGCCGAAACCTGCCGGCACTGTCAGGACGTGCTGAATCTGTTCTGCGGGGCGCTGGGCACAGCGGCGGGCAATCTGGCGATCACGCTTGGGGCGGGGGGTGGCGTTTATATCGGCGGCGGCATCGTCCCTCGGCTCGGCGACTTTTTTGTCCAGTCTCCCTTCCGCGCCCGGTTTGAGGACAAGGGCCGGTTCAATAACTACCTGGCGGCGATTCCGACCTGGGTGATCACCGCCGCCAATCCAGCGTTGCGCGGGGTGGCAACAGCGTTGGCCTGGACCTCAGGCAGATGAGAACTCGTTCATATGCAATAGGTTGACCTTGGCCGCCATAATAAAGTCGTTTTCGTGCAGGCCATTGATCTTATGCGTATAGAACGAAATGTTAGCGTATCCCCAGCCAAAGGTAATGTCGGGATGATGCCCCTCAACTTCGGCCAGATCGCCAACCCGGTTGACGAAGGCCAGCGCAGCGGCGAAGGTTTTAAAAGTGAAACGCCGCTCCAGTCGAGCGCCGTTGTCCATCAATTGCCAACCGGGCGCCTGCGGCGATAACGCCTCAGCTTCGCTCAAGGTGCGCGGGGGAACCCCACCGTGACAGGGTGTACAGGTCTTCAGTGACAGCTCCATCATGCACCTCTTTGAGCGGTTGACATTTTTTCAGCGTGGCGAAACCCGAAAAAACCCCCACCTGAACAGGCTCAGTTGCCTATACTTTGCACCATCCAGTATTGACCCAAATCGGAGAATTTGCATGCAATACGTTGTGCCTCTTGCCTTGGGCGCGGCGCTCGCCGCCAGCATCGCCAGCGCCAGGCTACCCGTCGATGACCTGTCACCGGAAACCAGCGCCGAGATTGCGGCCAGTCGGACCGTGGTTCAACAATTCGGCGCGACATTGAAGAACACGCTCCAGGAGGCAGTGAACAACGGCGGGCTAGTCAACGGAGTCACGGTGTGCCGCGATCAGGCTCACCCGATCGCTGAACAACTGTCTCAGAATCTGGAGATGCTGTTAGGCCGTACCAGTCTCAAGGTTCGTAATCCTGATCATGCGCCGGACAATTGGGAACTGGCAGTGCTCAAACAGTTCGAGGCGCGCAAGGCCCAGGGCGAACCGGTCGATGAACTGGAGTTCTCTGCCGTCATTGACGATGACCAGGGTCAGAAAACCTTTCGCTATATGAAGGCCATTCCGACCATTACTCTTTGCCTGGGCTGCCATGGCGAAAATATTCCTGCCGAAGTCGACGTCAAATTGCAGGAATTGTATCCCTACGACAAAGCGCGTGGATTCAAGGCAGGCGAATTGCGCGGGGCGTTCACCATTGCCAAACCGTTACCGTGAGGAATCTGTATGAATAACTGGAACCCACATTTGACGGTAGCCACGATCATCGAACGCGACGGGCGCTTTTTGCTGGTGGAAGAATACGCTGACGGTGAGGATCTGGTTTATAACCAGCCGGCCGGTCACCTGGACGAATATGAAACGCTGGCGGCGGCGGCCATCCGCGAAACGCTGGAAGAAACCGCCTGGGAAGTCGCCATCAATGCCATCGTTGGCGTTTACTACTGGACGCATCCCAAAGGTGAAACCTTCGTGCGCACCTGTTTCGCTGGAACCGCCCTCCATTACCATCCCGACCAGCCACTGGATCATGGCATTCAGCGGGCGGTGTGGATGACGCGGGAAGAAATCGCTTTGCTGGAGCCGAGGCTGCGCAGCCCAATGGTGCTGCGTTGTCTTGATGATTATCTGGCGGGAAAGCGGTATCCGCTCGACTTGTTCAGTTATCTCTAGCGCTGCGCTAAGCCCCCAGGTAAGCTTCCTTGACCCGTGGATCGCCCAGCAGCTCCCGACCTGCGCCGGACAGGATGACGGCGCCGGTCTCCAGCACATA
Source organism: Candidatus Competibacteraceae bacterium (assembly GCA_049288935.1). GTDB lineage: Bacteria > Pseudomonadota > Gammaproteobacteria > Competibacterales > Competibacteraceae > UBA2383. The sequence goes on along the minus strand of JBAQIQ010000308.1, from coordinate 35,423 downwards.
GGCGCGGGAGGCAATGCGCAAGGCCATATTGGCGTTTTGCTCTACCAGCAAGACGGTGACGCCGGTCTGGTTGATGTCCTGAATCACCCGGAAAATCTCCCGAACCAGCCTCGGCGCCAACCCCATCGACGGCTCGTCCAATAAGAGCAGCCGGCCTCGACTCATCAAGGCCCGGCCTACCGCCAACATTTGCTGCTCGCCACCGGACAGAGTACCGCTGGATTGATCCCGCCGTTCCATCAATCGCGGAAAGATCGTGAACACCCGGTCATAATCCACCTCGATCTCTTCTTTATCGGACCGCTGCCAGGTCGCCAGCCGCAGGTTCTCCCGTACCGTCAAATTGCCAAAAATCCCTCGCCCTTCCGGCACATGGGCGATACCGAGTCCGACAATCCGGTGCGCCGGAACGCGCTGCAAATCCTGCCCCTCGAAAACGATGGAGCCGGTATAGGGCGTCAGGCCGGAAATCGCTCGCAAGATCGAGGTCTTGCCCGCACCATTCGCACCAATCAGCGTAACAATCTCACCCTTCGGCACCGAAAAGGACACCCCATGCAAGGCGCGGATACCGTCGTAATGCACTTCCAGATTCCGCACATCCAGTTGCAGGTTCTCCGTTCCCGTTGCTTCACTCATCCGACTGGCCCCTCACCCAGATACGCCTCCAACACCTTGGGATCGTTCTGGATGGCTTCGGGCGGCCCTTCAGCCAGAGTTTCGCCGAAATCCAGTACTTTAATCCGCTCACAAATTCCCATCACCAGTTTCATTTGATGTTCAATCAGTAGAATGGTCAGCTTGAATTCCTGGCGAATCCACTGGATGAATTCCATCAATTGATCGATCTCGTTGGGATTCATCCCCGCCGCCGGCTCGTCCAGCAACAGCAACTCCGGCCCAATGGCCAGCGCCCGGGCAATTTCCAACCGCCGTTGCAACCCGTAGGGCAGATTCCTGGCGGTTTCCCCCGCCAACGCCTCCAGCTTGAAAATTGACAATAATCGTTGCGAATTCTCGATGATGCGCTGCTCTTCCCGGCGGTAACGACCAATGTGCAGCAACGCTTCCAACGGGCTGTAGTCGGCCTGAGCGTAGTGGGCAATCCGCACGTTGTCCAACACCGACAGATCGCGGAATAGTCGGATATTTTGAAACGTGCGGCCAATCCGCAAGGCGGTGATCTGATGCGGCGTCTTACCCACCAACTCTGTCCCCTTGAAGCGGATACTGCCCTCCGACGCCTGGTAAACCCCGGTAATCAAATTGAAAACCGTGGTCTTGCCCGCGCCGTTGGGCCCGATAACGCCCATTAACTGGCCGGTCTGGAGATCAAGGTTGAAATCCGCGACCGCGCACAGACCACCAAAGAAATGCTTGACCTGGGTCGCTTCGAGTAGCGTCGTCATGGCGTTCCCCGTTTCTCAAGCGTCGTCAAGCGATGATGCGCCTCCCGATCCCGGCGCGGGATGAAGCCGCGAAACTCCCGCAAGCCCATGATCCCCCGTGGCCAATACAACATCACCAGCACCAACAGCAACGGCATGATCACCATGCGCCAAACGCCCAAATGGCGAATGAAATACTCATTCAACGGATCAAACAACATCGCGGGCAACCAGGACAGGAGCCCGGCGACTGTGGAAGGTCGCAGGATTTCCAGGAGTACCGTGTACAAAGTCGCGCCGATGATCGAGCCGGTGATGGAGGCGATGCCACCCAGATAGACCATGATCAAAATATCGGTGGTCTTAATAATGTCGAACACCCGGGGACTGATGAATTGCAACAAATGCGCGAACAATGCCCCGGCAATGCCCGCAAAGAATGACGAGGTCATGAACGCCAGGAATTTCACCCGGCGGGTGTTCACACTCATCAAATCGCTGGCGATTTCATCCTCACGAATCGACAGAACGCCGCGCCCGTACTTGGAATAAACAAAATTCCGTACCACCCAGACCGACACCACTACCCAGAAAAACACCCAGGGCAGGGTGGTCAATTTCTTGATCCCCGGAATGCCGCGTGGCCCACCGATGTAGTCAATATTTTCAATAACCGACTTGACGATCATCAGGAATGCCAGAGTAATGATCGCCAGATAGTCGCCGCGCACCTTGAACGAGGGAATGGCCACAATCAAGCCCATGAGCGCCGCTGCCAGCCCGCCAGCCAACACCGCCAATGGGAACAATCCCGGATAGGCGGCCATCGGCAACACCTTCATGGTCAACAGCGCCGCGGTATAGGCTCCTACCGCCATAAAGCCGGCATGAGCCAGGGAAAACTCGCCCATGTAGCCATTCACCAGATTCAGGCTGACCGCCAGAATGATATTGATGCCAAGGTACATCAGGACCAACTGGACATATTTATTCAACAAATTGTATTCGGGAATGGCGAAGGCCAGAACGAATCCGATCCCCAGCAAGACGGGCAACAACCAGCGCTGTTCCAACAACCATTCCCAGTGATTTCTCAGTAGGGCGTTCATACTTTTTGTACCCGCGGCTGACCCAAAATACCGTAGGGCCGGATAACAATCAGTAATAGCAACAGGGAAAACACCACGAAATCCCGATAAGTGGAAGGGAGAAAAGCCGCCACCATAATCTCCACCCCACCCAAAATAAAGGCGCCAATCATCGCACCGCGAATATTGCCGATGCCGCCCACCACCGCAGAAATGAACGCTTTCCAGCCGACCATAATGCCCATGTAGGGATCGATAACCGGATAGGCCAGGGCGTACATGGTGCCTGCTGCGCCCGCCAATCCCGCACCGATGGCGAAAGTGATGGAGATGATCAAATCCACCGGAATGCCCATCAGCGGCACAAAGGTCTTGTCCCAGGAAATGGCGCGCATGGCCATGCCGACCGAGGTGCGATGCACCACATAATCCAGCACGAGCATCAACCCCAGCGAAAGGAAAATGATGATGACCTGCAGGGAGGATAGGGAGACCCCGCCCAGATTCCAGGTCACATTCTCCAGTAACGGGGGAATATTCTTGGGATAGGGGGCCAGGGCCAGGGTGAAGTTTTCCAGGAACAGCCCGACACCCAATGCGGTAATGATCGCCGACACCCGGGGCGCATTGCGCAGCGGTTTATAGGCCAACCGCTCGATGACCACACCTAGCAATGCAGTGCCCAGTATGGTCAACAACAGGGTCGGCGCGAAGGGCAACCCCAGTGCGGTCGCCGCCAGGAAACAGAAAAAGGCTCCGATCATGAACACGTCGCCATGAGCGAAATTGATCATGGTCAGAATGCCATAAACCATGGTGTAGCCCAGAGCGATCAGGGCGTAGATACTGCCCAGTTGCAGGGCGTTCAAGATTTGCTGAAGCCAATAAACGATCCCGTCGCTCAAGGTCGTGTCCCGTTGTGCGGCTGTTTGGCAAAAAGAACGGCCCGTTGGGGCCGCTCTGGCGATTACCCGTAGCGAGGAGCGAACGGTCTGCCGGTCGCTCCTCGCGACTTCGCTATCTCGTTACTTTTCAAGGACTCGCGTTGGTGAAGTAGGTAAATTTGCCGTCCTTGATTTGTAGGATCACCGCGCTCTTGATCGGATCGCGTGAATCCGCCTGGAACTTCATGTCGCCAGTCACCCCTTTATAGCTTGGCAGGATGGACAGGGACGCCCGGATCGCCTCACGGTCGGCCTTACCGGCGCTCTTGATCGCGCCAAACAGCAACCCGAAAGCATCATAGGTCAGCGCCGCGACATCATCCGGCTTCGCGCCGTAGGTCTTCTCGTAGTCCTCAATGAACTTCTTGGCGGCTGGCGCGGCATTGTCCGCCGCGTAATGGGTGCTGAAATAGTAGCCGTTCAGATCGGCGCCGCCCAAGATCAACAGTTCATTGCTACCCCAGGAATCGCTGCCAATGAAGGGGACGTCAATGCCCAACCGCTTGGCCTGCTGCACTTGCAAAGGCACTTCACTGTAATAGTTGGGCAGGAAGATCACGTCTGGCTTGGCATCCTTGATCTTGGTCAGTTGCGCCGAGAAATCCTTATCGTTAGTGGTATAGGTTTCGAACGCCACGATCTGGCCGCCCAGCTTTTCGTAGCTGGCTTTGAACACCTCGGCAATACCCTTGTTGTAGTCGGAAGCTACGTCATACAGCACCGCCACCTTTTTCGCCTTCAGTTTTTCCAGCGCGAACTTGGCCAATACGCCACCTTGGAAAGGGTCGATAAAGCAAGCCCGAAATACGTATTTCTTGGGTTGATTGGTGGTGGTGTCCAGCGTGGTCTTGGGATTGGTCGACCAGGGAGTAATCAACACCGTCTCGGAACTCTCGGCAATTTCCGCCGCCGGGATGGCGTAACGACTGGCGTTAGGACCGACAATCGCCAGCACCTCATCCTGGGTGATCAGCTTCTGAGCAGCAGCAGCGGACTGGTCAGCCTTTCCGGCGTTATCCTCTACTACCAGCTTGACCTTCATCTTTTCCTTGCCGACTTGCAGACCGCCAGCCGCGTTAATCTCCTTGACAGCCATTTCGGCGGCGTTCCGGCAGGACGCACCGACTGCGGGCATATCGCCGGTCAGTTCGGCAATAACGCCCAGATTGAGGGTTTTCTCTGCGCCCCAAGCAGTCAAGCCCAGGGACATCAGCACGGATAACAGGAGCAGAGACAGTGTTTTTCTCATTAAAACAATCCTCAGCGTGGCGAATTTCCAAACCTTCAAAGTGCTGAAGGCATACAGCGGGAAGCGGGATCAATGGGTGCTTTACCGCTGGAATCGATTATAGCGTTATCCCGATCATTTGCGCCGATGCCTATAATGATCCCCGAGCTTCCCAAGGTGGAGCAATAATTTGCTCGGAGCGCTTGCGGCACACAACTTCCAGTTCCTTGAGCACGGTTTCCATGCTGATCAGCCTTTCTAGAATGGTGCGGATATCACGCAAAGTGAAAATCACGTCAACATCCATTTCCAGATACTTCTCCCGTTCAGCGTGTTCCGCCCGTTCGATAGCCGCTTGAATACTTTCCGATGGGTCCACTTCAGTACCCAGCAATCGGATAAACACCCACAGTTTTTGCTGTTGCTGACTTAACCACTGATTGTATAGATAAAACATCTCATAGCCGTCTTCAATTGAATAAGCTTTGTAACGAAACTTCAGCTTGAGATCGTCAAACGTGCTGCGGCGAAGGATCTTGCCAGCTTTCCAATCCTCGATTGTTTGCTGGAATTCAATCGGCAGGAAATCCACATCAGCTTCAATGCGATTCTTGATGAAATCCAGATCATGGATTTCTTTCTCGACCAAAGCGGCTACTGAGCGCACCTGCTGTTGAAGCGCCTCAGTCCGGGTGTAGGTCTTTTGGGTCCGGTTGCCTGGCGTTGTGGTCGCGGCCAGCCGATTCCCTTCCCGTTCCGCTTCAAGCCATTCGGCGATGGCGTCCTCGACCGCCCGCATTCGTTCCTCGGTCATTTCAGTTTCCAGGCGATTTTCACTGGCGCGTTGAGCGCGCACCCGGCCAGCCTCAGCTTGCTCGGCAGCCGCCCATTCAGCGATTGCCTGCTCCACCGTGGCCTTCTCCAACTCCGCTCTCTCCGCTGCTGCTTGCTCCATCGCCAATCGCTTGGCAGCTATCCGTTCCGTCGTCCGAGCGACCGCTGCGCTTTCCATCTGCGCCTTTTGCTCTTCAGCAGCCTTCTCCGCTGCTGCCTTGTCAGCCGCAGCTTTCTCCATCGCTCGCAACCGTCTTTCGATTTGCTGCTTCCGCTGCTGGCCATGCCGCAAAATGAACCAGCCGCCACTTCCAATCACCGTCACCAGCGCAACCAGCACGATCCAGCTTAATTGCCAACTGTTCATACGCCACCTGCTTCAGTCGTCCAGTTCAAGTGGCTAGGCCTCGCCGCCGAATAATTCCAGCAGACGTGGCAGCAACAGCGCCAATTCCCCGGTCATCAACGCAAATTCCGCGTCAAACACGGCTTCTGGAGAGTCGGTCGCATCATCCTGCAGCAACTCACGCACGACATCCAGGAACTGGAGTCGACGCACCACCAGGGACTCGTCCAACACAAATGCCAGCCGATCATTCCAGATTAACCCCAACTGGGTGACCTGCTTGCCTGCCGACAGGTGAGCGCGAATTTCATCACCAGTCAAGTCCTGCCCCCGGCAACGCACTACTCCACCCTCATCGCCACCTTCGCGCAGTTCGCAACTATCACCCAGCATGAATTCTCCTGGCGCCTGGCCTTCGGTCAACCAAGCGGTCATCGTCACTGAGACAGATTGCTGTACCCGGGGCGGCGCAATCGGCAATGAATCAATTGTCTCACGCAAAGCGCCCGTGAATTCTTCGACCCCATGAGAGCTAGCGCTGTCCACCACCAGCCAGCCACCGACCACGTCCAGGTAAGCATAGCCGAGCCGGCCACGGGTAAAGGCGCGGGGTAACAGCTCCTGCACAAGCTGATCGCGCAATTCCAGTTTTTCTCCCCGCCGCACGGGTCGCCGCTGCTCATCTTCAATCAGGGCGATGCGCTCGGCCAGCGCTTGATTGACCACGATCGGCGGCAACAGCTTTTCTTCAGTGTGCAGGCATATCAACCACCGTCCAGCCACTGCATGAACCCGATCCCGCGCCTTGCGCCCTAACGGCGGCGTCCACCCAGCGGCACTCGGCTGAAAACTGGGGCAGGGTTGAAAAGCGCGTTGATCCAGCCGCCTCGCCAGTATTTCGGCATTCAGGGGAAACGGTTCGACCAAACGAAACAAAGTCAGATTTTTGAACCACATCGAGACAGCGTCCATTTTTTCTAAAGCGTGGATTATCCGCTAATATCCCGTCATCGCCAAGCTGACACCGCTACGGCTCATTGCATACCATTGGGAAATGACGTCCCTGATCCAGATCACGAGGATAGAGGTTAATGTGATTCTGCTCGGAGGCAGTCGACTACTCTCCGTTGATCACACCGTATTCGGCAAACATCCTCACGTAAAAAATGTGAATGTTCTCTTGTTGGATCAACTCCAAGAGTTGCGTAGCTTCCTGCTCGCTGACCATGAACACGACTTCCACCGGCAGATTACCCGCCAGTTCGAAAAAGTGGTCTTCGTGCAGGACGCCGTGCTGGCCAAAACCGGCAATGGCGCGGAAGGCCGATCCACCGTGTACGCCCAATTTTCTGGCCCGTTCGAGCAGCCATTCATAAAGCAGAACACCACGATGACGACGATGCTCGTGGACATAGAATTTCAGATAAGTCCCTTTCACAACCCCCCCAATGTAGTCAGCCCTTTCATCACTAGAATCCCCAGCAGGGTCATGGTGACTGAACCAATGACATGAATCAGAATGATCGCTAGAGTCCAGAGATACTCCTCGCGCAATAGTAGCGTCACTGTTTCCGCTGAAAACGTGGAAAAGGTTGTCAGGCCACCTAAAAAACCTGTAGTGATCGCCAAACGCATTTCGGGCGGCAAAATAGCGTGTTCAAGCACAAACTGCATGGCCATGCCCATCAAGAATCCGCCCAGCAGATTGGCCGCCAGGGTTCCCAACGGCAAAGTTGGGAATACCGGATTCAACAAAATACCCAACCCCCAACGCAGCCAGGCGCCGGTTGCGGCGCCTATGCCGATAGCAAGAAAGGCGTAGAAATTCATGCAATTCCGTGTGGATTAAAGTGGTCGCGTCGATCGACTGAGGTCAGGAGAGCATCAGGAAAGTATCACCTCAAAATATGGCCTGTGGCAACTGAATCAGCTAGTATCGCCATGGTCTGTTCCGCATGGTAAAAAATTACATCAATTATATTGCGCTGCAACAAAATCTGCGCTATGCTGCAACCGCACAATTTCACTATCCATTGATCACTTTTAGGAGAATCACCATGACCAATGACGTGTTGGCCAAAATGTCCTCGCAGTATCAAAATCTGATGGGTCCGGCGCTCAAGGCTAACAAGCTGTCCGCCGCCAATCTCGAAGCGCTGGTCAATTTCCAGATGAGCGCCCTGCAGTCTTATGTGGACATGGCGATGGCTCGGATGAAAGCCGCCGCTGACATCAGCGATCCGGCCAGCCTGCAAGCATTTCTGACCAATCAGGCAGAAACGATTTCGAGCCTGAACCAGAAATTCATGGATGACTCCAAAGCGCTGGGCGATCTGATGGGGCGCTTCAAGGCCGAATTTGACAAGCTGATCAAGGAAAGCCTGCCCTCCTCCGGCACATAATTCCTGCACAACATCGTTCGCTCCCCTTCGCCCGTTTGCGGAAGGAGTGGGATCAGGGGCGAGGGTCATCCAATACCTCTTAGCCCCTAATTCTTTTCACATTCTCCTCCCAACACCTTCTTTAATTACCTATGCCTAAAACCACCCGCATCGTGGTCGGTTTATCCGGCGGCGTAGATTCCTCGGTTGCCGCGCTGTTGCTGGTCGAACAGGGTTACGAAGTCCACGGCGTCTTCATGAAAAACTGGGAGGATTCCTTCGAGGCGGGTTACTGCTCGGCAGCGGAAGACCTGGAAGATGCACGAGCGGTGTGCGCAACACTGCATATCCCGCTGCACCAGGTCAACTTCACTGCTGAATATCGGGAGCGGGTGTTTCGCGGCTTCCTAGAAGAGTACCGTAGTGGACGGACACCCAACCCGGACATTCTGTGCAACACTGAAATCAAATTTCGCGCCTTTCTCGATCATGCTCGGCGCTTGGGCGCGGACGCCATGGCGACCGGCCACTACGTCCGGTGTGAAAATCACGGTGGTCGCCAGCAACTGCTCAAGGGCCGCGATCCCGGCAAAGATCAAAGTTATTTTCTGTATCGGCTCAATCAGGCTCAACTGGCCAGCGCCTGGTTTCCAGTCGGCGATTTACTCAAATCAGAGGTGCGGGAACTCGCTGCTACGGCTGGGTTAGTCACGCATGCCAAGAAAGACAGCACGGGCATCTGCTTCATCGGCGAGCACCGGTTTCGGGAATTTCTGAACCGCTATCTGCCTGCTCAGCCAGGGCCGATCCGCACCGTCGATGGCGAACGACTTGGTGAACATACCGGTCTGATGTTCCACACCATCGGCCAGCGGCAAGGATTAAAGATTGGTGGACAACGCGACGGCAGTGGCGAACCCTGGTATGTGGTGGACAAGGATTTGAATCGTAATGCGTTGATTGTCGCCCAAGGCCGTGACCACCCCGCCCTGTTTCATCGGCGGCTATGCGCCTCGCAGCTCCATTGGATCGCCGGCCAACCACCCGCCTTGCCATTAGCCGGCGTCGCGAAAATCCGCTATCGCCAACCCGATCAGCACTGTGTGCTGGAAACCCTGGATGTTGACCACGCTGAAGTGCGCTTCAACAAACCACAACGAGCGGTAACTCCCGGCCAATCGGTGGTGTTTTATCGGGACGATGAATGTTTGGGCGGCGGAATTATCGAGGCGGGCTACAATTGAGCGCATTCCTTTGCGCAACCCACCCCCCACGAACCTCATGCCCAAAACCGATCAAGATCGCGTCATCGCCCTGGCCGGCATGATGCAGGCCACCGACCTGGTGCGCAGCATTGCCCAGCGCGGCCAAATTCAGGCCGATGAATTTGCAACCGCCATGGCCAGCCTGCTCCAGATTGATGCTCCCAGCAGCGCCGACATCTACGGCGGCATTGACCGGTTATCGACTGGCCTGCGCCTGCTGGAACAACAACTCCAAAATCCACAGGATCTGGAGTTGACCCGTTATGTGGTGACGCTGCTGCGGCTGGAGCGCAAATTGAGTAGTCGCCAGGATCTGTTGCATACCCTGAGCACCGGCCTCAAAGACATCATCCAGAATCTGGCGCATTTCCCGATGACGCACAGCAACACCATCGCCCGATTCGCCGATCTCTACCTGCAAACAGTCAGCACCCTGTCGCCACGCCTCATGGTCAGCGGCGCTCAGGCGCATCTGAATAACCCGGAAAACGCCAACCGTATTCGAGCGCTACTGTTAGCCGGGATTCGCTCCGCCATGCTTTGGCAACAATGTGGCGGCAGCCGATGGAGTCTGTTGCTACGACGCAATGTCTTGCTGCGCGAAACCCGATTGCTGCTGACCCAGGCCGATTGAGCCGGGACTGCGTGTGCGTCTGGCGAGCGGCCTGTCAAGCGTCTTCGGCGCGATTCAGGTCTTCCGATACGCTTCCATCACATTATGCAACAGGCTAATCTTGTCGAGCACCCGGCTCAGTTGCAGCACATCAGTGATTTCCAGCGTTAACCCCATACGGGCTATCGAAGTTTCCGGGTCAGTCAGCGTATTCGCGCCCAGCACGTTAACCTGCTCGTTGGCCAGAACCGAGGTAATGTCCCGCAACAAACCGGAACGGTCGTGGGCGATGATCATGATATCCACCGGATAGGTAGCCGGCGTCTCACCCCAACTGACTTCAATGACCCGCTCGCCGTGCTGATTCACCAGCGCCAGCAAATTGGCGCAGTCCTGGCGGTGGATCGTTACGCCGCGTCCTTGGGTGATGTAACCGGCAATCGGTTCAAACGGGGCCGGTTGACAACAATGCGCCATCTGGGTCAGTAACCGCCCAACCCCACGAATCTGCACATCGTCCTTGTCAGATTCCACCGTTTTCGGCTTGCGGACCGTCAACAGGTTTTCAGTCGCCGACGGTGCCTGAGGCAACCAATCCTGAATCCGGGCCACGACTTGACTGGTCGTCAATGCACCATGGCCAATCGTGGCAAACAATTCGTCAGGCTTGCCAAAGCCGAGCCGCTCCGCCACCTTGTCCACCTTGAGGCTGCGGGCGCCCAGCCTCTGCAATTCCCGCTCCAAAGCAGTGCGGCCAGCGGCAATACTTTTTTCCTGATCCTGCTGGATAAACCACTGACGGATTTTGGCCCGCGCCCGGTTGCTTTTAACATAGCCCAAGTGGGGACTAAGCCAGTCGCGGCTGGGGCCACCGGTTTTGGTCTTCAGGATATCCACCTGCTCGCCGGTCTTCAGCTCATAGGTCAACGGCACAATGCGTCCGTTGACTTTAGCTCCCCGACAGCGGTGGCCGACTTCGGTATGCACGTGATAGGCGAAATCCAGCGGCGTGGCTCCCTGCGGCAATTCAACGATACTCCCCTTGGGGGTGATGGCGTAAACCCGATCCTGGAAGGCTTCAGCCTTGAAGCGTTCCAACAGATCGCCGTCGTCCATCTCCTCTTCCCGATACTCCAGCATTTGCCGCAACCAGGCGATCTGCTGGGTTACCGCAGCGCCTGGCCCCGCACCGCCTTCCTTGTAGCGCCAGTGGGCGGCCACGCCCAATTCCGCGTGACGATGCATGTCGACGGTGCGAATTTGCACTTCCAGGGTTCGGCCTTCCGGCCCGATGACCGCCGTATGCAGGGATTGATACCCGTTAGGCTTGGGATGAGCGATGTAGTCGTCGAACTCCCGATGGATGTGATTCCAGAAAGTATGCACCACCCCCAGCGCAGCGTAGCAGTCGTTCACGGTATCCACCATCACCCGCACCGCCCGCACATCGAAAACCTGCTCGAACGATAGCTTCTTACGCTGCATCTTGCGCCAGATGCTATAGATATGCTTGACTCGGCCGCTGACCTCAGCATGAATCTGCGCCACATGCAGATGATCACGCAATTCTTCCATGGCCTGGGCGATGTAGTGTTCCCGGTCAGTGCGACGCTGTTCAAGGGCCGAGGCGATCTGCTTGTAGACCAGCGGGTCCAGATAGCGCAGCGCCAGGTCTTCCATTTCCCATTTGATGCGGCCAATGCCGAGCCGGTTGGCCAGCGGCGTGAACACATCCAACGTTTCGCGAGCGATGTGTTGCTGTGTTTCCATGGGTAACGGCCTGAGCTGACGCAAGGTGTGCAACTGCTGCGCCAACCGGATCAGCACCACCCGCAAATCCTGGGCCATGGCCAGCAGCATCTTGCGCAGGCTTTCCAATTGGCGACCGACGTGCCGACTGTTCTGATGCAATTCACCAATGGCGTCGAGCTTGATCAGCCCATCGACCATGTGCCCAATAGCGGGGCCGAATTCGTCGTGCAACTCTGGTAACGCCAACTGCCCGGACGCCACCGATTCGTGCAGCAATGCCGCCGCCGCAGTCTCATGATCCATGCCGAGATCCGCCAGTAAATCCGCAACGGCCAATTCCGGTTCGCCGCTGAGCGCGTAGGCGCGACGCACAATGTCAACCTGGGCCGGCAACCACTGGACCTGCAGGGTATTCAGCCATGTGTCGAAATCCGCGCCAACCAGCGCGGTTTGCCTGGAAGCAACCATGATGCATCCCCAGTAAACGGCCCGAAAGGGCATAACGCTGCCGCCGGGCAACCAGCGGAGCGAACGACGGGGGTTAGAAGCGGACCAGCCCTCTCCTCCTGGCGGGGAGAGGGCTGTTTACACGCCGGGTGCGGCGAAACGACGCTGTCTAGTTATTCTTAGCGCCCTGATCGACCCACTGACGCAAGAGGGCGAGTTGCGCCTCCGGCAACTTAACCTTGCCATGCGGCATCTGGATCGAAGGATCAACACCAGGTCGACCTTCGGCCAGCCGGTTCAGGTTGCTGTTCAGGCTTTGGCCGGGGACAATGACGGGGCCCAGTTTGGTGCCTTTCATCAATTCCTCATAGGTACCGACCGCTAGGCCGCTCTTCTGATAGCCCTCACCGTTGGGTACGGTATGGCACTCGGCGCAGGCAGCCTTCAGGATCGGATGCACATCCTTCTGGAAACTGACCGGCTTAGCCGGGCTTTCCCCGGAGCAGCCCGCCAGCAGACCCAACCCCAAAACTAATGTGGATGCAAGCAACTGGTAAGAGTTCATGGATGGTCCCTTGGATTGTTTGACGGGTTCTAATGAGTTTGCATGAGACAGCATTGATTTTATCAGATCCCACACCGGGATGCCTAAGACCGCCGGTTGCCGGATACCGCTAGCTTACGCCTCAATAATAATCCCTACGAAAAACCATCCTTAGAGGAATCGGCGTTATACTTACCCAAATCAATGGGCGGGTTCCGGGGCTGGCCCTCCGCAACCCGCCCATCAGGCTGGGCGGTCTGGATCGTCAGCCACCGATCAGACATGACCTTAACCGTCAACATAAAACCAGGATGAACAACGTGACGAGCCCGAAACTTAATCCCGAATTACAACGTATCATTGAATCCCGCCACCATGATCCCTTCGCCGTCCTGGGCCGCCACCCTCAGGACGAGAAACTTGTCGTTCGCGCTCACCTACCCTACGCCCAAGAGGTGCATATCGCCGAGGGCAACCTGCTCATGGAGCGCATCCCGAACACCGACCTTTTTGAATGGCGCGGTAAAATTGCTCAGGTTCCCGAGCGTTACCGGCTGATCTGGCGTGATTCCGATCATCACGAACATATTTCCTATGATCCCTACTGCTTTCCGCCACAGATTCCCGATTTCGATCTGTACCTGTTTGGCGAGGGTAAGCACTGGCATTCCTACCGCTTCCTGGGCGCGCACCCGCATCAGGTGGACAATGTCGCTGGCGTCCTGTTCGCCGTCTGGGCGCCCAGCGCCGAACGAGTCAGCGTCGTCGGCAATTTCAATCGCTGGGATGGTCGCATTCATCCCATGCGAGTCCGGGGCGGCAGCGGCGTGTGGGAACTGTTTATCCCCAACCTCTGTCCCGGCGATCTCTACAAGTTTGAACTCCGCAACCGCCACAGCGGCGCCATCCTGCTGAAATCCGACCCCTACGGTCAACACTTCGAGTTACGCCCCAGCACGTCCACCATCGTGACCAAACCCAGCGCCTATGCCTGGCGCGACACCGAGTGGCTTGACAAGCGCAAGGCCTCCGACTGGCTGCACCAGTCCATGTCTGTCTATGAAATCCATTTAGGATCGTGGCGGCGTGGCCCGGAAGGCGAGTTTCTGAACTACCGGGAACTGGCGCATCAACTGGTTGACTATGTCAAGGACCTGGGCTTCAGCCACATTGAGCTGTTGCCCATTACCGAACATCCCTACGACGCCTCCTGGGGCTACCAGACCACTGGCTACTACGCGCCGACCAGTCGCTTCGGCACCCCCGATGATTTCCGCTACTTCATCGATTACTGTCACCAGCACGACGTCGGCGTGATTCTCGACTGGGTGCCAGCGCATTTCCCCAAGGACGCCGCTGGTTTGGCCCGTTTCGACGGCGAGGCGCTGTACGAGCATACCGACCCACGCAAAGGTGAGCATCTCGACTGGGGAACGCTGATTTTTAATTTCGGCCGCTACGAAGTGAAAAACTTCCTGTTGTCCAGCGCTCTGTACTGGATCGAGGAGTTTCACCTCGATGGACTGCGCGTCGATGCGGTCGCCTCCATGCTGTATCTGGACTACTCGCGCAAGGAAGGCGAGTGGATTCCCAACAAGTACGGTGGCCGCGAGAATCTGGAAGCCATCGACTTCATGCGGGAACTGAACACGGTCGTGCATAGCGAGCATCCTGGCGCCATGGTGATCGCGGAAGAGTCCACTTCCTGGCCACAGGTCACCCGCCCAACCTATCTGGGTGGACTGGGCTTCAGCATGAAGTGGAACATGGGTTGGATGAACGACACCCTACGCTATGTAGCGCAGCAGCCAATCCACCGCAAATATCACCATGACCTGCTGACCTTCAGCATGTTGTACTGCTTCACCGAGAATTTCATGCTGCCGTTCTCCCACGACGAGGTGGTGCATGGCAAAGGCTCAATGATCAACAAAATGCCAGGTGATGAATGGCAACGCTTCGCCAATCTGCGGCTGCTTTATCTCTACATGTTTACTCATCCCGGCAAGAAACTGCTGTTCATGGGCACCGAGTTCGGCCAGGGTACTGAATGGAATAGCGCCACAACCCTCGACTGGTATGTCCTCCAGTATGACCTCCACCAGGGCATGCAGCTCATGGTCAAGGATCTAAACCGGCTCTACCACAGCGAACCGACGCTCCACCATTATGAGTTTGAATGGCAGGGCTTCGACTGGATTGACTGTCATGACGCCGACCAGTCGATCCTGAGCTACCTGCGTAAAAAGGACGATGACTTCCTGGTGGTGGTGGTCAATTTCACACCAGTGCCGCGTCATGGCTACCGGATCGGGGTGCCGCGTGGGGGCCGCTACACGGAAATCTTTAATTCCGACTCGCATTATTACGCCGGCAGTGGCGTCGGCAATGGTGGGATTGAACTGATCGCTGAGGCGCATCCTTGGATGGATCGGCCCTACTCAGTCACCATTACCGTGCCACCCTTGGGCGGGCTGGTGTTGCGTCCGCTGGAACCCGCGCCAAAGCCGGTCGCGGTGATTGAAGCCGAGATAGCGAAGGATGAGGATGAGGAAGAAAAACCAATCACCCCACTGAAGACGGTTATCGGCCGAAAAGTCACTGCTAAAGCGGAACTGGCGCAGCCGGAGTAGTAGACGCATCACAACCCTCCCTCTTATGGGGGAGGGAGAATCCCGATTGCAACATTCCATCAGCATATTCCTGAAATCGCCGGGTGTTTTATCCTGGCTCCCGCCTAAAATTTATGCGTTCCTGTTTCACTGTTTCGCGTAAGCCGCTTTGGATTCTGCTCCTGAGCTACCTGCTGTTTGTCATCTACGGCAGCTTGGTGCCGTTGAACTTTACGCTTCGCTCACTCCATGAAGCACTGGTGACCTTCCAGGCGATCCCTTTTCTGCAACTGGGCATTAAGTCGCGCTCCGACTGGGTTGCCAACTTTTTATTGTTTATTCCAATAGGCTTTCTCGCTGGCCGGTTGATGACCGCAGGGGTGGGGTTGACCGGTCAGTTACTGGGAGGACTCGGGATCGTACTAGGCAGCGTGGCGCTGGCGGTGACGCTCGAGTTTACTCAGCTATTTTTTCCGCCACGAACGGTATCGCAAAATGATATTTTTGCCGAAAGCCTGGGAGGAATGATCGGATTCGTCTTACAAATGCGCTGGGGTGCTTCGGTAGAAAACGGTCTATTGAGCTTGTGGCAACAGGAAAGCCGCGCCAAGCGAATTGACCGGTTGCTGTACGGATACTTGATCCTGTTATTCGCTTTTAATGTTATGCCGCTCGATCTGACTCTCAGCCCCGTCGAAATTTATCGTAAATGGTCAGAAGGTCGCATAGTTCTTATCCCCTTCGGCAGATTATCTGGACACTGGTCAGAAACACTCTACGGTTTCGCCACTGATATTCTAATTTGGGTTCCCGTCGGCCTGCTGTGGAAAATCCGCACCGGCGAGGGCATTCTAGCGATCATGCGCCGAGGTCTGGTGGCCGGGCTCATTATTGAAATTCTGCAAATCTTCATCTATTCGCGGGTCACTGACTCTACGGATGTTCTGTGGGCGGGCCTGGGCGTGGCGCTGGGCGCAATGGGGGTCAGTCAACGGAATGCAGGGACTACCACGCTTGAAACCCTCCCGGTCAGTCTGTGGATCACGCTGTGGATTATTTGGTTATTCAGCATATTGAGTCTGCTCTGGTATCCATTCAACTTTCAGTTTGATACCACTTTACCCTTTCCCGAACAGGCTAAATCCTTATTTAACACTCCTTTTATGACCTACTATCAGAATTCTGAATATCGGGCGTTGAACGAGTTTCTGCGTAAAATCGGTTTCTTCATTCCAAGTGGAGTGTTGTGGGTACTGATTGTTCACTCTATCGGCTATGCACGATGCTCACGCCGCATGATGCTATCAGGCGCGCTGGTGATGGGTGGAATTGCCGCCTTGGTGGAAGTCGGACAATTATATCTACCCGGTAAAGTCGCTGATTTTACCGATTGGGCGTTGGAATGGACCGGCGTCTTGTTGGGAATGATTGCGACCTGCTGGATTTTGTCAGGTCGGGACGTGGAACCCGCGATTTCGACCTTGGCTAAACCAGTAACCGTGATTCCCGTAGCGAAATCAGTTTCCCATCAGACCTACAGGATAGGGTTGGAAGACGCTTTGTGGATCGGCGTCATATCGGTGTTAATCCTGCTGGTGGCCCGCCTGCCATTGATGCCCTATAACCTTCGCGAACTGATTGGAGAAGGCGGGCATGGCATCCGATCTGCCCTTGGGTTAGGGCTGGCCATTTACTGGATGACCGCTGGGCATTTAATCGCGCTGAGCTGGGTAGAACGTGATCGGCGCTGGATTCTCGGCTTGCCGATCTGGCTTTTGCTACATGCACTGATCGGCGGTTGGCTCATATTATCCATAGCACCTATGGAAAGCTTGCACGACATCGTTGGCAGCCCCGTGCTGAATTGGCCGGGTGAGGGGGAGATTTTTCTACGCTATCTGGCTCTGCATACCGCAATTTCGCTACAAGCAATCGGTGCTCTGTTATTTATCGCGGGTCTGACACTGCGGCAAGGTCCAGCGCCTTGGATTTATTGGTTACTTATCGCGGGCTTGCTAGCGCCACTGCTGCATTGGGCGATCGTTGATCAAGCCGCCACCGATAACCTAACCGAACTGATGCGCGACAGGGGTAGTTTCGGCGCCAGTGCGTTGTTGGCTCTTGGCATATTTTGTGGATTTCTCACCGCCAGCGCCTTGTCTATTCTGACTATTCTTCCGGTGCGGTCTTGGAAAATCCTTCTGGCGATTCTGCTGGCCGCTACACCAATGACTTACTACTTTCTGGAGTCTGGTAGCGAGCCACTCGTCATCAAATACGATCAAGTCTTTTCCGCTTTCCAATTTCTGTTGAGCGCTAACCGGCAACAGTATGCTACGGGAATCGAACTTATCGAGCGATTCGCCGCTGCTTTTATTATGGCGATCACCATGATCGCTATTCTTCAGCGCCCCCGCTGGCGTGTGCTATTGCATACTGCAATACCAGGCAACACGATTTCTCAGCGTTAAATCTTTAAAATTCTCTGTAACCACTCTCGCGTCCAGTCTGTCACCTGATCCCGCCACTCGCGGCGGGAAAATGTGTGATTGGCCTCAGTCAACTCTCGAACCGTGATCGATGACTGCCCCAGCAACTGCCGCCAACACCGTGACGCTTGAGTCACATCGCGGAACTCGGCGGCGGTTAGATCATCGCCGCTGAGGATCAGTAGAATCGATCCGGTAAACCGTCGCCAGCTTTCGGCCATTCGTTCAGGCAGCGCCGCTGCTTTGACCGACGCCGCCAGCTCCTGCGTTGCTATAACGCCGCCCGGAACGTGCCGCAATTGTCTGAACAGCGTCAGTAGTGAGCGTAGCGCCGTAGCAAACTGGAATTCACCGCGCCCGATCTTGCGCCATAAGTCCGGGTTGATTAACCGGGCTAGGTAATAGTGGCGAAGATAGGCCCGCGCTTGACCCGCTTCGGTTCGCATCCACGGATTCAACAACACCAGACCAACGATGCGTGGATCGCGCCCAGCATAGAACAGCGCTGCCGAAGCCGCATCGCACAACCCCCAGATCACGACCTCCCGCATGGTGGGAAGTTGCGCACAAAGGGCGTCGATGGCTGCGGCAATATCGGCGTTGATCTCCTCAAAGCCGGCGAACTCACCGTCAGCGTCACCCATACCGCGATAATCAAAGCGCAACACCGGGATGCCGGACGCCGCCAGATCACGGGCCAGTAACACGAATTGGCGATGACTACCCACCCGGTACTGCGGTCCGCCCACCACCACCACCACCCCACGGGTCGCGCCCGCCAGGCCAGGATGCAAAATGCCGGGTAGCGCAGCCCCTTTGCAGGAAAAAATCAGCGCGGTCTCAGGATGCGCGGCGCTCATGGGGTCTCGTCCAACAGCGCGTTCAGCGTCGCATCCAGCAGGGCGGGCGCCTCGGCAATTTCCTGGGTGGCCCAAAAAGAATCGCCAACCACGGTTCGGGCATGAACGGTCACACCCGCACCGCGCCACTCCTCCACCACCCGTTGGCTGGCCGGCGATAATGGACTATCGGCAACGCCGGTCAGTTCAAACCAATCCACCCGCACCGTGGCAGATGGCCTGGTCAACCGAGCTTGCTCCAAAGCCAGCGCCAGATCCGGATGCAGTTCATAGCCGGCCACTTCCAGGGATTGCCCTGCTGCCAACGCCCCCTGTAAGCGGGCCTGAGTTTCGCCGCCGCCTTTCAACCGGTCAGCGGTCAGCCGCAGACGCAGAAACTGTTGTAGCAACCGCTGCCCCGACAACACGGGTTGCCAGAGCACCAGTCGCGCCACCGCCAGTTCACCAGCGAGTTCGGTCGCCAGTAACCCGCCCAGACGCAGGCCCCATAAGGTCAACGGCGTCTGGTCGCGCTGGCGCAACCACTCCGCACAGTGGGTTAAATTTTCCCGCCAGACACTCCATCGAGCCTCGCCGAAATCACCGGAGCTATCGCCAGTGCCATACAAATCAGGCATCAGGACGCCGAAACCGGCAGCGGCCAGCCGGCGCGCCTGCCGGGCCGCCATACGCCGGGATTTGTTCATCTCCTCGGCGAATGGCGGCGCATAGAGCACCCCACCACGCTTGCGCATCCCGGCGGCGGGCGGATGGTAAATGGCAAACAGCGCCCCCTGGCCGCTGGTCAGAAAAAAGGCTTCCATCACTGACCGTCAGGTCCCGACGCCAACCTTTTCGCAAATAAACGCATACACCTTGCCCACCGTCTCGAAGGTTTCAGCGCTGATTTCGTCATCCGCCACTTGAATATCGAACCGCTCTTCCAGGGCATTGATCAGCGTCACCACCGCCATCGAGTCGAATTCCGGGATGCCGCCCAGTAAGGGAGTATCCGGGTCCAATCTCTGCGTCCGGTCACCCAACTGCAAGATCTCGCCAATCAACTGCCGCACCTCATCAAACTCGACCATCGAGACTCTCTCTTTTATGGAGTAAAAAAGGAAATCATACATCCCCGGAGGCAGGCTTGCCGCATCCTTTTAATCGAACCGGTAGACAAAATCGCCATCCCGCACCTGCACCTGCACTTGTGCCACGGGCTGGCCCGCCATGATCCGATTCAGGAACTCGGCGCTGATCGCCGGCAGAACGGTATTGGTCAAAATGGCATCCACCATGCGCCCGCCACTTTCCAGTTCAGTGCAACGGCTGACCATCAGCTTGACCACCTCATCATCGTAGCTGAACGGCACCTTGTGGTTGTCCAGAATCCGTTTTTCAACCCGGCCCAGTTGCAGGCGAACAATCTCGCCAATCATTTCGTCGCTGAGCGGATAGTAGGGAATAGTGACCAACCGGCCCAACAGCGCGGGCGGGAACACTTTGAGTAAGGGCTCACGCAGCGCTTTAGCCAGCCCTTCCGGATCTGGCAACAATTCCGGGTCCTTGCACATGCTGGCAATCAGGTCAGTGCCGACATTCGTCGTCAGCAGGATCAAAGTATTCTTGAAGTCGATGAATCGCCCTTCCCCATCTTCCATCCAGCCCTTGTCAAAAACCTGGAAGAAAATCTCATGCACATCGTGATGAGCCTTTTCTACCTCATCCAGCAGCACCACGCTGTAGGGACGCCGCCGCACCGCCTCGGTCAGCACCCCGCCCTCACCATAACCGACAT
The DNA here is from genome assembly GCA_049288935.1 of Candidatus Competibacteraceae bacterium. GTDB lineage: Bacteria > Pseudomonadota > Gammaproteobacteria > Competibacterales > Competibacteraceae > UBA2383. Next base: position 14,855 of record JBAQIQ010000308.1, on the reverse strand, counting down.
AGCCAGGCGGAGCGCCCTTGAGGGTGGAAACCGTGTGCGCCTCCTGGAATTCACTCATGTTGATAGTAATGACGTTCTGTTCTCCGCCGTACAACGCCTCGGCCAGGGCCAGCGCTGTTTCCGTCTTACCCACCCCGGACGGGCCGGCCAGCATGAACACGCCAATCGGCTTGTTAGGATTGTCCAGCGCCGCCCGCGAGGTTTGAATCCGCCGGGCGATCATGTCCAACGCATGACGCTGGCCAATGATGCGGCGATTGAGCAGATCGGCCAGTTTCAGTACCGTTTCGATTTCATTCTTCACCATGCGGCCTACGGGGATGCCTGTCCAATCAGCCACCACCGAAGCCACCGCCTGAGCATCGACACTGGGTAAAATCAGTGGCTTCTCGCCCTGTAATTCGTGCAATTTCACCTGCAAATTTTGCAACTCGGCGAGTTGCGCCTGCCGTTCGGCGTCAGGTTCGGTAGCCGTCCCGGTTTCCATCACACCCGCACCACTACGCAATCTGGCGCGCAACTCCAAAATCTGATCGACCAAGCCCTTTTCTTCCTGCCAGCGGGCGTCCAATTCCACCAACCGTGCTTCCTCGGCTTGCAATTTCGCCGTAGCGTCAGACTGGCGCTGGGCTGTATCAATACCGACAGCGGTTTCACGAGCAATAATTTCGAGCTCGGTCTTCAAGCCCTCGATCCGTCGGCGACAATCTTCCACTGCGGCGGGAACGGCGTGCAAACTGATCGCGACCCGGGCGCTGGCGGTATCCAGCAAGCTCACCGCTTTGTCCGGCAACTGCCGGGCGGGAATATAACGGTGTGACAACTTAACCGCTGCTTCCAGCGCCTCGTCGAGAATCTGCACCCGATGATGTTGCTCCATGGTGGACGCCATACCGCGCATCATCAGCACTGTTTTCTCTTCACTCGGCTCGCCGACTTGCACCACCTGGAAGCGCCGGGTCAGCGCCGGATCTTTCTCAATATGTTTTTTATACTCGGCCCAGGTCGTGGCGGCGATGGTGCGCAACTTACCCCGCGCCAGCGCGGGTTTGAGCAGGTTGGCCGCATCACCCGTGCCGGCTGCGCCGCCAGCCCCGATCAGGGTATGCGCCTCGTCGATGAACAGAATGATCGGCTTGGGCGAGGACTGCACCTCATCAATCACCTGCCGCAACCGGTTCTCGAACTCGCCTTTCATGCTGGCTCCGGCCTGCAACAAACCCACATCCAGCACCCGCAGGGCCACCTCCTGCAAGGGCGGCGGCACATCGCCGGAGGCAATCCGCTGGGCGAAACCCTCCACGACTGCGGTCTTGCCCACCCCGGCCTCGCCCGTCAAAATTGGATTATTCTGGCGACGACGCATCAGAATATCGACGATCTGGCGGATTTCCTCATCACGGCCCACGATGGGATCAAGCTCCCCTTTACGCGCCCGTTCCGTCAAATCTACGGAAAAACGTTGCAAAGCTTCCTGCTTACCCATCTGCGCCGGCGCCATTGCCTCGCTGGCTTCACCAGGTGCGGCGCCACCGCCGACCTGGGAACCGTCCGCAGCCCGCAGCCCGGCTTCCGGCGAAGCCGCGACAATGTCGGCAAAGCGCTCGGTGAGCTCATCCAGCTTGATCTTGTCAAACTCGCGGGAGATGGCCAGCAGCGCATTGCGTAAATCCGTGGTCTTCAGCATTCCGACCAGCAAATGGCCTGTGCGTACCTGGACCTCCTTGAACATCAGCGTCGCATAGACCCAGGCCTCTTTGACCGCCGCATCGACATGCGCGGAGAGGTCGGAAATCGACGTAGCTCCACGCGGCAAGCGATCCAGCGACTCGGTAAAATCCTTGGCCAGCCGCGCCGGGTTCAGATTGAAATGCTGGATGATCCGATGCAAATCCGAATCCTGCAATTGCAACACCTGATGCAGCCAATGCACGAGCTCCACATAGGGATTACCCCGCAGTTTGCAAAATACGGTGGCGCTTTCAATGGCTTTATAGCCCAGGCTATTTAACTTCCCGAACAACGCAACGCGGCTGATTTCGGCCATGGATTCGGACTCCTTTGCATGAGGTGAAAGGTCAGAGGTTGAAGGTAAAGGTCTCTTTGGCCTTTAGCCTTTACAATAAGTCACGGCGTCCAGCTTCAGATCATCGGCGTCATGCGCCAGCGGTTGGCTGGTCAGCCAGGTCGTCCAGCCCAGTTGTGCTTCCTCGCCCAGCTTCAAGGGCGGCGCCTCTTCTTTCCTGAGCACCAGATTGACGTCCCAGAGCAGTTCATCACCGAGGTAATTGCGCACCCAGGCAACCAGACGGCTCAGGCTGGCGCTGCCGGGCAGGAATCGCCGAAATTCCGCCAAGCTCATCGGGCCAATGACAATCCGAAACTTGTATTGACCATCCCAGACCCGCTCGCCGATGACGGCCGTCATGCCTAACGATCCGGTCGCCGGGGTTTCTCCCAGCCGGCATTGGCTGGATTCAGCCAGTGGCAACCAATGACCGACAAAGTTTTCAATCGTGACCGGCAGATGGAAAAAATCCCCCAGCAGCGCTTGCAAACCCTCGGCGTTATGCGTCTGGCAGGCCAGCCGACCCGCGTAATGGAATTTGGCCAAGTCCGGCGCAGCGTCTCGCCGCCACAGTGATGGCATGCCCAGACCGAATGCAGCGCCTATATAGGTGTTGAAACGATCCATCTCTGGCCGATCAAAACTCACCGTTGGCTGGGCATTTGCCCACGCCCGGTAAAACAGGCTCAACATCCGGTGATGGAACACATCGGCAAAGCGGGAAAAGGTGCGGTCGCCATAAGACCGCTTGCGTTCGTAAGCGTATTCGGTCAGGTGCAGCGGCAACGGCCCCTGCGGCCCGAACAGCCCCAGAAAATACTCGGCTAAATGCGGTGGGTGGCTTTCATCACCGGGATCGAATCCGGCCAGCGTAGCCGGCGCGAAAGCCATCGACGGTTCTTGCGTCAGCCGCACTGGATCATCGCTCAGACGGGTCGCCTTTCCCAATCGTGGCCGATCCCGATAATGGCATTCCAGACGCCGCAACGCCTCAAAGAAATGGAAGGCATGCGGCTCATGCCGCAACGCCTCGAACAGGTCTACAGAATCTGCCGCCGTCCGATCCGCGCTGGCCATCGAATCATCTCACCTCGCTCAAGCGAGCGGACCACCGTTTCCGTAAAAGAGTTGATGGAGACGTATTTGGCGAAAAACCGCTCCAGCACTGCGCCCAACAAAAAGGCGCCAGCACCCTCGAACGCTGACTCATCCAGATTCACCGCCACCTCCAGACCCCGGGCAAAAGCAATCGGGCCAGGAATCGGCGCCCGCCGGGTAATCGGTTGGGATCGGATCGAAACCACCCCGTCGATCTGTCTGCGCACACTCGCCTCCGCCAGATCGCCATACAACGCCAGTAATTCCCGCAGCGCCGCTGCACCCTGGCGATCATCGGTATCGATCAACGACAAGTAATTCAAACTCAGATGACTAATCAACCGCCAAGCCGTATCGCCATGCACACGGGACGGGCGGGGCTGGGTTGGCCCCGTCACACAGCGCACCGATTTGACCGGCGCCCCGGAATTCAACGTAAAATCGGTTTCGCCCCGCCCGATGGGCATGTGTAATGGCAGGTCGCGATTCGTGCAGAGCGTGGAGACCGCCAGTTGTTGCAAACTGCCGCGATAGGGCGCTTCATCCGCGTCTACCAGCGCCAGATAGATCTCGCTGCCGATGTAACTGGAGCGCGGCCCCACCCGCCGCTGGCGGCTGGATAGCAGTCGCGGCAGGCGATGCACCGTGTAAAAAGCGCGCTGACCTTGCTGGTTCAGCCGGTCGTAATGCGCGTAAAACGGCAGGAATTCCTGCTCCTCCCCTTCCGGGCCGATGCCGGTCACGCCCTTGATCTGATAAACCTCGAAATCCATGGGCCGGGTGCGATCTGGAATCACATGATGTTCAGCGACCTGCACCCCCAGATGAATACGGTCGGCACGTTTGGGAAACAGATTGACGGCTGGCGCGCAGAACAGGACAAAATTCTCCGGCGCCACCCGATTTTCAAGCAATGGATCGGCGCGGTCGAACAGCAGCAACAGCTCCAGTTCCTCGCCAGCACAGCGCCGCACCGCCGAACCCAGCCCGCCCAATTCCACAAACAAATAGCGTTGCGGGAAGGCAAAATACTCGTGCAGCAGACGATAGCCCTGGAACGACGGCGGAACGTAGGGCAACAGCGCCTGCTCTTCCTCGAAACCCAGCCGCTGCATTGGGTTGCCGGGCGTCGCCTCATGCCAGGGCGCTGGCCGCTGGCCGGGCCGGGCCACGCGCATGATGACATTCGCCAGCAATTGCTCATACAACCGCATCGGCAATGCATCGCTCCCCTGTAAATACAGGGTCAACCGCTCCAGCGGCAGTTTGCTAAACGGCAAGCCGGGCTGAGTCGTCCGCAAGCGCAGGCGAAGGCCCGCCCGGATTTTATGCGCGTCGGGCAAATCGAGCGAAGCCACGGGCTCTTTGCCGGCGAAATATTGCGCCTCGGTGATATCAATCGGCCAAAGCGTCACCGGATGCGCCGTGCGATATTCACAGGAGGTCTGCTCACCCTTACCCAGCACACTGCACAATTCAGTGTCTCTGGGAATGACAAAGCCCTGATCCAGCGCGCCCTCGGTCGCATCCGGCAGGAAGCGCGCAATCGCCATCGAGGGCGTCGGGGCCAGGTAATGGGGATAGACAACTTCCAGAAAATGCTGAGTGAACTGAGGAAATTCGGCGTCAATCTTGAGCTGCACTCGCGCCGCCAGAAAACTGAAACCCTCCAGCAGGCGCTCCACATAGGGATCGACGCACTCGAAACCTTCCAGCCCCAAACGCCCGGCGATTTTCGGGAATTCCTGGGCGAACTCACCGCCGAGTTCACGTAAAAACTGCAACTCCCGGTTGTAATACTGAAGCAAGCGGGGGTCCATCAGCGTCCCCTCGACTGGCGGGTTTCTTCTTCAATTTTCACCTGCCCGCTCTCCAGATCAATCTCGGTTTTCAAATAAAGCTGAAGTGGCAACGGTTGCCCCCACAATTCACCTTCAATTTCAAACGTCAGGGCATTATGATTCATTTGTGCGGACGTCAGGTTGGCCCGCACGCGCAGACTATTCCCCAGGATGCGTGGCTCAAAATCAATGACCGATTGGCGCAACAGATTTTCCAGTATGTTGAGATCGATAATGCGAAGGGTCAGGCCCGCTAACGGCGGAATACCGAAATTGATCGCAGAACGTGCGGCGAACGGGTAGCGTTCCGCATCATCGGGACTCAAGGGGTGCTCGGCATTGAACAACCAGGCCAGATCCCGCAGCACAAAATCCCGCAGCCGGCTCATGGACAACACCCGCTTCTCGCGGGATTCCTGCAACTGATCCGGTTCCTCGTCCGTCAACCGGTCCAGTAGCGAGGGCTGCAAGCGTTCCTGGGGAGTGAGTTCAGCCATGGCTGGAAAACGGCATCATCGCTCCGGCGCCACAGACGATAACCACGGGCATGGGCTACCTGGATTCAGTCACAGGGAGCTCGACCAGTGGTTCCGCTTCCTCGCCCAATCGCAATAGACGGATGTCCAGCAGGGGATGATCCCCTCCATCACTGGCTAACAGCCGCTGGCCCATGCCGATATAAACCCCTTCCGCCGGTTCGAGCCATTCGGTTTTATGACTGAGCTGCAAGGCCGGGTCTTCACTGGCCTGCGACCCTGGGTAGCGCGTGGGAATCAGCCCGACGGTCTCCCCGCCATTGGCCCAGGTGAAAAAGGCCGGCGTCCACACCAAATCGCGCAGATCGGCAGGCGCTTCAAACTTGACGCTGGCGATACGGTGGAAAGGAATCCAGAAGTAACGACCATTGATGATCGCTTCCAGCACCGGACCCAGCCGGGTATCGGCGTCGGCGATCCAGGCGAAGGGTTGGTTGTCCAACACCCCAGGCGTGACCGGCGCGGCGTCAAAAGCCTGCTCCCGAATCGCAGCGGCCTGTTGATGATGACCCTCAGCGGTCAAGCGCAACGCCTCCAGCAGCAAAGCGACCCACGGTTCCGGGTCGCCGAACAGCAGGGGCGACCGGCGACCAGCGAACACGTCGGCTCGCAGCAGTTCGCAACGCAAGGCTTCGCGGTAAGTCTGCACCATCGGCAGACTGCTGGCGTCCATTTCTTCCAGCACGTTCAACTGGTTCAGAGCACGTTCCCATTGCCCCATCACGGTCAGCAACTGGAACAGAAAAATCCGGTGTTTGGGGTTGGCCGGTTCCCGGCGCACCTGATCCTGCAATTTGGCCAGGACCGGCTGTAGACTGCGCTCCGTCAACAACTCGCCCAATAGCATCAGCGGTCTCCCGGTCTGCACAAAAACTACAGGCCGGTGGGTCACCCACCGGCCTGGAATCGACTAGCCCGTCTCAACCGTGGACTGGTTGAAGAAGGCCTCCACCGGCTTGCCGAGGGTGCCGCCCTTGGTGTCCTGCTGCTCGTAATGCACGGTAACCTTGGTGTAAGCGAAGCTGAAGTTGCTGGTCGGCTCGTCCTCGCTGCCGCTGCCCGACCAGTCTATATCCGTGACCATGCAGTCAACAAAGGTATAAATCTCGAAAGGCGCCTGTGGCTTGCCCTTGCCGCCAATGTTCTTGGTCAGATGCACGATAATCTCATCAATGTGCTGACCGTTGACCATGAAGCCGAACAGTTGCGGAGTCGCCTTTTCGCGCTTGATCGTGCAACTGAACTCAGTGACCGAGGTGCGCCCCGAAGACAGACCGGTCGATCCGGAACCCACTGTAGCTGGGTTCCTCGCGCCAAAGTGGTAGCTGTACAGCTTGAGCCACTTTTCGTAGTTCACGGCGGTGCTTTCGCCCTCGATCTTATTGGAAATTTGCATGTATGAGTCATAAGCCATGTCATTCACCTCCACTGCGGTTTAATCTTCGCGCCATTACCCATGAATCGCGCGCCTGGTATCGAGCGGGTGATTGATCCAGTTATTGCCTGGGAATCCGGTTCATCACGCTCTCGACTTGGACTAAAGCACATCCCGTGCCATAAAATTAACTCCTTCATCTCTATGAGATTTCAAAAAATCCAGCGCCCCTGGATGCGGAGGCCAAAAGGTGAACCTGTCAAAATGGCCCCACGCCGTTCATTTTGAACCGGATCGCCTCAACCGCCCTTTGCCGAAGGCAGCTTGGAAACCAGCCGCAGCGACACCGTCAATCCTTCGAGCTGATAGTGCGGGCGCAGGAAGAATTTGGCGCTGTAATACCCCGGATTACCCTCGATTTCTTCCACCACCACTTCAGCATCGGCCAGCGGATACTTGGCCTTGGTCGTCTCGGACGAGGTCGCCGGCGCACCATCCACATACTTCGAAATCCAGCTTTTCAGCCAGCGCTGCATGTCTTCGCGCTCCTTGAAGGAGCCGATCTTGTCGCGCACGATGCACTTCAGATAATGCGCAAAGCGACAGGTCGCGAACAGATAGGGCAAGCGCGCTGACAGGTTGGCGTTAGCGGTGGCGTCCGGGTCATCGTATTCCGCCGGCTTTTGCAGCGACTGTGCGCCAATGAAGGCGGCCACATCGGAATTCTTGCGATGAATCAATGGCAGGAAACCGTTCTTGGACAGCTCAGCTTCACGGCGATCACTGATCGCAATCTCAGTGGGGCATTTCATATCCACGCCGCCATCGTCAGTCGGGAAGGTATGCGTGGGCAACCCCTCCACTGCGCCGCCGGATTCGACACCGCGAATGCGGGTGCACCAACCGTACATCTTAAACGCCCGATTGATATTGATCGCCATGGCGTAGGCGGAATTGGCCCAGACATACTTGTTGTGATCGCTCCCCTCGGCGTCTTCCTCGAAATCGAACTCCTCGACCGGGTTGGTTTTCGCCCCATACGGCTGCCGGGCCAGAAAGCGGGGCATGGTCAGCCCGATGTAACGGGAATCTTCAGACTCGCGCAACGAACGCCAGGCGGCGTATTCAGGCGTCTGGAAAATTTTGGTGATGTCACGCGGATTGCTCAATTCCTGCCAGGAATCCATCTGCATGACGGTGGGCGCCGCAGCGGCGATAAACGGTGCGTGGGCGGAGGCGGCAATCTTGGCCATCTCGCTCAGCAACTCGACATCCGGTGGACTTTGATCGAAGTAGTAATCCCCCACCAGGCATCCATAAGGTTCACCGCCAAACTGGCCGTACTCTTCCTCATACATCTTCTTGAAGAGTGGACTCTGATCCCAGGCGGTTCCCTTGTATTTTTTGAGCGTCTTGTGCAGCTCTTTCTTGGAGATGTTCATGACGCGAATCTTGAGCGTCTCGTCGGTCTCCGTATTATTGATGAGGTGATGCAGACCGCGCCAAGCGCTCTCCAGCGCCTGAAAATCAGGATGGTGCAGGATGGCGTTGAGCTGTTCAGTAATTTTCTGGTCGAGCGCAGCCACCATCGACTCGATGGATTTGACCACGTCATTGGAGACCAGACTGGTGTACTGCAACGCCTGTTCCGCCAGGGTCTTGACGGCAATTTCGACCGCTTCCTTGGCCTGGTCGGTCTTAGGTTTGAATTCCCGTTGCAGCAGTGCGGAAAAATCGCCGGCTTCCAACGTTTCGACTTCGGGCTGAGCCTGGGCGCTCTGACTGGTTTCGGCCATGATTCCTTACTCCTCAGCCGTGGGCGTTGCGGCATCCTGGGGCTTGGGGGCGGCCGCCAGGGACTGCAGGAGACTGGGATCGTTGAGCGCCTTGGCGATCAATTCCTCAGCGCCGGTCTTGCCATCCATGTAACTCATCAGATTGGACAACTGCTGGCGGGCTTGCAGCAGCCGGTTCAGAGAATCGACCTTGCGCGCCACTGCCGCTGGGGAGAAGTCATCCATGCTCTCGAAGGACAAATCGACGCTCAATTCGCCTTCGCCGGTCAGCGTGTTGGGCACCCGGAACGCGACCCGAGGCTTCATCGCCTTCAGCCGATTGTCGAAATTATCGACATCGATTTCCAGGAACTTGCGGTCGGCCACCGGGGCCAGGGGATCGGCGGGCTTGCCGGACAGATCGGCCATTACGCCCATCACGAACGGCAGTTGCACTTTCTTTTGGGCGCCATACACCTCAACGTCATACTCAATCTGGACACGCGGCGCCCGGTTGCGGGCAATAAATTTCTGGCTGCTCATCGCCATCGGATCATGACCTCTCTAGCTCAAATCACGTTCGGTTAGTGTAAATAACCTAGACCATTAGTCAACCATTGTATAGGCTGATGGGACGATCACTCGCCTTCTACCGGCTGCAAACCGAAAATCAGGTCGGCCTGATCGGTTCCACCCGGAGCGAGATCGCGCAGAATCTCCATGAAATCCATCCTGGCCATTTTTTTAGCACGCTTCAACATAAATGGAACAGGGCTGGAAGGTTCATGACGATTATAGTATTCGCAGATTTTATCGAGCGTGCGGATCACATCCTCGCGGCTGGCGATCTCGCCCACCACCATCCGCTGAGCTGTCCCATCGCGGTTGCCGTCTGTACCTGGTTCCATGGTCTCAGCAGCCCCGACGTCCTCGCCCGCCATATTCACCCCTCGGCGTTGCAACTGTTCGTGCAAAACCTGCCGAATTTCCTTCAGAGCGCCCGCCAGAGCGCTCAAATCGGGCGCCTGCGTCACGCCGACTCGCTCGGTCAGTAACGCCTCGATCCGTTCGGCGCGGGTGAAAGCAGTGGCCACTGCTTCGGCAGTGACCTGCAAATCGTCCAGATTAACGTCCTGAAAAGCGCCATCGATCATCGTCTGATTCGGCGGCGCCCGTTCCTCGTCAGCGCTGACCGGGGTCAATAACCCGGCTGCAATCTGCACATCGCGCAGGCTAAATCGTCCTAGGGCGCGTGAAGTCACCAGCGGCGCTCCACGCAGATCGTACAAGGTGGTTTCCGGATCGCACAACGCTACAAGCGTGTTGATCCGTAGCGTCGGATCATTGTCATCGTCCGGATCAAGCGGCGGGTAAACCAAATCCCAGTGGCGTTCAATCAGCCCTTCCAGCAACGCCAGGCCGTCGGCAAATCCCGCCAGACCGTCGGTATTGAGCAGAGACCGGGTCAGATAGACCGCCACGCGCAAATCGCGGGTGCGCTCCAGCAAACTGAGCGCCGCCTGACCGACGCCGCGCCAGTCAGGAGGTTCGCCGGGAATGATCGTATCGCCGTACTGGCGCTCGGCGGTTCCCTGCGACAGTTTCTCCATTTCGACAAACTGTGCGTCGTACTCCAGATCTTCACCGCACGGCGCATCTACCGTGACTTCGCTCAACAGGCTTTCAACAGCAATGATACTCATCGGTGACCTACCTTATCCGATTCGCTGATCTTAAAACCTAAAACCCGCCCCTCGCTTGGCGCTTCGCTACCAGGCAGTATAGACTGGGGACTAAAAATTTACTTTCACCCTTTCATTGAAAAGACCCGCCCGAACGGTCGAGGCATCTCCGCTAACAGACATCGCGCCATGCCCCTGAAACTGACCATCACCAGCTACCAGCGACTTTCTCCTGGCCAGGAACCCACTAAAATTCTTGAGCGCGGCTCCATCAGCATTGGCCGCGCCCCGAAAAACGACTGGGTGCTGCAAGACCCCGAACGCATCTTATCCAGTGAACATTGTATCGTTCACTATAAGGACGGTGATTATATCCTCACGGACACCAGCACCAACGGTACTTTTCTCAATGACTCCGAGGAGCGCATCGCTCGCAATCAAGCCGTCCGACTTAAGGATGGCGACCACTTCATCCTCGGGGAATACGAAATTACCGTCGCGACCACCCATGCTGAAACAGAACAGGAGGAGGAAGGCCCGATCACCGATGTGGCGCTGCAAGCGGGCCTCACGCCGCCACTCAGCGCGCCCTCCACACCTGGGGCGCTCCCTATCGCGTCATCAGCCGATATCGTCAAACCGGCTTTTGACGATCTGCTCGCCGACAGCCGCGATGATCAGGATCATCTGGGACTCGAACACTCCGCCGCCGGATCGCCATCACCTGGCGTCGCCACGGAGCCTCCCGACGATATCGGCGGGCCGGAAGGCGCAATTTATGAACCCCCGGAATTGCTGAGCCCCGAGTCACCCGCTGAACATCAGGATCTCCCGCCCGAGCTACCCGAGCCGCCCAGCCCCATTGCCGATGCCGCCCCACTGATTCCTGACGACTGGTGGCAACTCGGCGTCACTGCGCCAGCCCAGCCCGCGCCGCCTGTCGCTGAGCCGCTCCCGGAATCGGCGCCGAAACCGGCTGCCGTGGTGCAACCACCCGCCTCTCGGTCAGCCCCGCCAGTCATCACTGCCGAACCGGCAAAATTCGCCGCCCAGGATTTACTGCAAACCTTCCTGGACAGCGCCGGTCTGCCTCATTTGCATCTAACCGACAGCCAACGGCTGGAGATTATGGCGCACCTTGGCGCGATTTTCCGCGAGACGGTCCGTGGGCTGATGGATATCCTGCTGGCCCGTGGCGATATCAAAGGCGAATTCCGCCTGAGCCGCACCGCGATTGGTCCCATCGAAAACAACCCACTAAAAACCCCGCCCGGCCAGCCCCCGCTGCGCATAGAAGAGGTCATGGCGCTGATGCTGATCGGCCAAAAGGGTGCTTACATGTCGCCAGTCCAGGCCGTGCAAGAGGGCTTCAACGATATCAAGGCTCATCAATTAGCGGTCATGGCCGGCATCCAGGCCGCGCTGAGCCGCCTGATCGACCGATTCGATCCAGGCAACCTGGAAACCCGCCTTGAGCAAAGCGTGCTGGATAATCTCTGGCCGGCCAACCGCAAGGCCAAATATTGGGATTTATTCAACGCTGAGTATCAAGCGATTGCCCGGGAAGCCGAGGATGATTTCAATGAACTGTTCGGCGACGAATTCGCCCGCGCTTACGAAGAGCGGTTGCGCGGCCGCTGAATTCGTTGCCCCCGTCCTCCCAATCTTCTAATCCAGTTGGCTACCGTTTCGCGCTGTGGATGCTAAATTTACAGAAGACCAGCCATCAGGGGCCAACAAAGCCATGAAACGAGCGATATCACCATGAGTTGGTACAGCAAGGTTGTGTGGTCCGAAGGGATGTTCCTGCGTCCCCAACATTTTCAGCAGCAGGACCGCTATCTCGAAGCCCTGGTTCGACAATCCTGTGGCCCGCTGCAACCCTATGCCTGGGGCGTAGCGGAATTGACGATAGACCGGGAAATGCTGGCGCTGGGCAAAGTGGGGGTTACTACGGCTCGGGGACTGCTGCCCGATGGCACCCCGTTCAGCATCCCCGATCATGACCCGCCGCCCGCGCCGCTGGACATCGACGCCGACGTGCGCGATATGCGGGTCATGCTGGCCATGCCGCTGCGCCGCACCGGCATGGCGGACGTGGAGCGTGGCAACACTCACGACACGATCGCCCGCTACCGGGCTACCGCCCGCGAAGTGCGTGACAATAATATTGACATGGCCAACAACAGCGCCCAGGTCGAAATTGGTGAGCGGCGGCTGCGATTGTTCCTCGACACCCGTGACTCCAGCGACTACACCTGCATCGGCATTACTCAAGTGCTGGAAAAACGATCCGATCAGACGGTGGTGCTGGACGCGGACTATCTGCCGCCCTGTCTGGATTGTCGCGCCCTGCCCGCGCTGAAAAGCTTTGTCGGCGAAGTCCTCGGCCTGTTGCACCAACGCGGCGACGCCCTGGCCGAGCGGGTTGTGGGCGCAGGCGCGGCGCGCAGCGGCGGCCTGGATATCGCTCAGTTCCTGCGCTTGCAGGCGGTCAACCGTTTTGAGCCGCTGTTTGCCCATTTGGCGGTCATGCCCGGCCTGCATCCCGAGGCTTTCTACCAGATCGCCTTGCAAGTCGCTGGTGAAATGGCCACTTTTACCGACAAGGTCAAGCGGCGGCCCCCGGTCTTTCCCGCCTATGACCACGACGATTTGCGTAAAGTCTTCGCTATCCTGATGAACGAGCTGCGCCGCTCGCTGAGTCTGGAGGAAGTCGATGCGGCGATTCGCATCCCTATCGAGGAGCGCCAGTACGGTATCCGGGTGGCAATCATCACCGACCGCGAACGCCCGCTGCTGACCAAGGCCACCTTTATTTTGGCAGTGCGCGCCAACATGGCGACCGACCTGCTGCGCGCCCGGTTCCCCACCCAGGTCAAAATCGGCCCGGTGGAACGCATCGCCCAGTTTGTCAATCACCATCTGCCTGGCATCGGCGTCAGCGCCCTGCCGGTCGCGCCACGGGAAATTCCCTACCGCGCTGATTTCATTTACTTCCGCCTTGACCGCAGCAGCGAATTTTGGAAACAACTGCTGAATTCCGGTGGCTTCGCCTTCCACGTCGGCGGCGAATTCCCGGAGCTGGAAATGGTGTTCTGGGCCATCAAAGAATGATGGAGTAATGAACCGTGACTATCGATGATCCGTTTGCTGCGGGTGACGAAGGTGACCGCACCATCCTCCGACCTGTGCCGGGCGGCCGTCGTCCACTGCCGGACGTCGAACCTGCGCCACCGCCCCCGGCTCAGCCACCCACCCATCCGGCGGCCCAGCCACCCACCAATGCAGCGCCAATCTCACACGGGGTCGGCCTCAATGCGCTGGAGGCCGCCGCCGAGCCGCTGCTGAGCCTGATCATGCGCCTGAAAAATACGGCCTCGCATCCTGACCCTGAACGGCTGCGGCAACGCATGATCGATGAAATCAAAACATTCACCACCAACGCCCGCAACGCCGGCATCCATGAAAAAACCGTATTCCGCGCCCGCTACGTGCTGTGCACCACTCTTGACGAGGTTGTCCTCAACACGCCTTGGGGCCGAGCCAGCCAATGGAGCGAGACCAGCCTGCTGGTCACGTTCCATAACGAAACCTGGGGTGGCGAAAAGTTTTTTGAACTATTGGACGCCATCATCCAGGACCCGCGCAAAAATCTCGACCTGCTGGAATTGATGTATTTGTGCCTGGCCTTCGGCTTCCAGGGCCGTTATCGGCTACTGGACAATGGCCGCAGCCGGCTGGACGAACAAAGGGAGCGCACTTACAACGCCATTCGCACTGCCCATGGCGAATTTGAGCGGGATCTGTCTCCGCATTGGCGCGGTAGCGTCCAGGAACAGAACCCGCTCGTCCGCTATGTCCCGCTGTGGGTGGTAGCGGCAGTCGCAACCGCTTTGCTGTTGCTGGCCTATGCACTCTTCAGTTGGCTGCTCAACAGCGCCTCCGACCCCGTATTCACCGCGATGGGCGGCATTCGTGACGAAACGGTCGCGATGGTCCGGCGCAGCGGTGTGACGGCGGCGGCGGCGGCGGTCAAGCCTCAGGCCCAGGAAGCGCGCATTCGCGTCTCGCAAGATTTGCGCAAGTTTCTCGACCCGCAAATCCGGCAGGGATCGATTGACGTCATTGATGATGCCGACAAAACGACCATCCGCATTCGCGGCGACGGGTTGTTCGATTCGGGCAGCGCCAACATCAAATCGGCGTTTCTGCCACTGCTGACCCAAATCGGCCAGGAACTCAGCACGGTGCAGGGCAAGGTGCTGGTCACCGGCCACAGCGACAATGTTCCCATCAACACGCTGCAATTCCCGTCCAACTGGCACCTGTCTAAAGCGCGCGCCGACAGCGTGGTGAAATTGCTGGCGGCGGTCAACAATAACCCCGGCCGCTTCACCAGCGATGGCCGCGCCGACACGGAGCCGCTCGCGGCGAATAATACCCCCCAGGGCCGGGCGCAAAACCGGCGCGTCGATAT
>JBAQIQ010000307.1:0-17775 GCA_049288935.1 Candidatus Competibacteraceae bacterium | reverse complement strand
GTCATGGAGTATGTGCAGGGGCGCGAATTGCGCGATTACCTCAAGGATCGCCAACCCATGCCGCTGCGTAACGTCGTGGCGATTATCCTCCAAGTATTGCAAGCGCTGGGCCACGCTCACACCCACGGGGTTGTGCATCGCGACATCAAGCCCGGCAATATCATCCTGCTGGCCAATGGTCAGGTCAAAGTCACGGATTTTGGCATCGCCCGTTTGGAACTGTCGGGCAGTCTGACCCAAGTCGGCATGGCGGTCGGCACGCCCGGTTATATGGCCCCGGAACAGTTCAGCGGACACGAACTCGACCGGCGCGCTGACCTATATGCGGCGGGGGTGGTGCTGTTTGAAATGTTGACCGGCGTTCGACCATTTTCCGGGCGCGGGTCGGGTGAGTTGATGTATCAGGTGTTAAACGAAGCGCCGCTGCAAGCGACGCGGCTCAATCCCCGATTACCGGCAGAATTGGATGCATTGTTCGCCAAGGCGCTGGCCAAGGCGCCGGATCAGCGATTCCAGGAGGCCAGTGAATTTATCGCCGCCCTGGAAAGCCTGCGTTTGGTGGAACGCGAAGTCGCCGCTGATGGCTCCACGGTGATCCGGGTGGAGCCGGTTCGGGCGCCGGAGCCACCGGCTGGCGCGCTGCCTGGATGGGATCCTGTGATGTTGGCGCAAACAGAACGGGCGCTGGTGGAAATTCTGGGGCCAGTCGCCCGCGTACTGGTGCGTAAAACCGCGCAACAGGTCGGTAGTCCTTCCGAACTGGCGCAGCAATTGGCGACGGCCATTCCGGGGGAGCCCGAACGTCTGGTGTTTCAACGGCGCATGCGGGCGATTGTGGGAGGCACGCTGACCGGTTTGCGAACTGGGCAGGGCTCGTCGGCCATCGGCAGTCAGGTCAGCGCCTCAATGGGACCGTTCGATCAGGAGTTTCTGGAGAGGGTTCGGCGTGATTTGGCAGCCTACCTGGGCCCGATTGCCAAGGTGCTGGTCAAGCAGGCGGCCAGCAAGGCTGGGACTGCGCAAGAGTTGTATCAGCGGCTAGCCGAACAGATTCCCACCGCCGCCGATCGGACGGCCTTTCTCAAGCGAGCGCCGCATGAGGGTGGTTGATGGTGCGTTACAGCAACGGACCATAGACGCGGATAAACTCATCTGCAGGCAGGGGATAGCCGTAGAAATAGCCTTGAGCCTCGCAACAGCTCTGTTGCTCCAGGAAAAGCGCCTGCTCCCGAGTTTCTACGCCTTCGGCCATGACATCCAGTCCCAGACTGTGCGCCATGGCGATAATGGCCCGCACGATGGCTTCATCATCGGGATCGCGAGCGATGTCGCGCACAAAGGATTGGTCGATTTTCAGCCGGCGCAAGGGCAGTTGCTTGAGATAGCTCAAAGAAAAATAACCTGTGCCAAAATCATCCACCGCCAACTGGACGCCGAGTGACCGCAGGCTATTCATCGCCTGAACCGCCTTTGCCGTCTGGCGCATGATCAGGGATTCGGTGATGTCCAGTTCCAAACTGGCGGGTTCGATACCGGTTTCATCCAGCAACGCTTTGACCAAAGACACTAGGCCGCTCTGCTCAATCTGCTTGGCGGATAGATTAACGGACAGACGCGGCAAGACCCAGCCCTGCTGACGCCAGGCTTGCACCTGCCAGCAGGCGGCGTGCATGACCCAGGTGTCCAGGGTATTGATGAAGCCGGTCTCTTCTGCAATCGGGATAAAGCAGGACGGCGCTATCATTCCGTGTTGCTGATGCTGCCAGCGCACCAGCGCCTCAACGCCCATCAGCCGCCCTGAAACAATATTCACCTGTGGCTGATAGAACACGATCAATTCTTCATGCTCGACCGCCCGCCGCAGTGAGGCTTCCAGCCGCAGACGATCCAGGACGCGGGTTGTCATCTCATCCCGGTAAAACTGATAATTATTACGACCTTGAGCCTTGGCCTGATACATTGCCGCATCAGCGTTTTTGATCAGGGCGTCGGCGCTCGTTCCATCACTCGGATACAGGCTGATGCCGATGCTGGCGGAGATGAAAAATTCATGCTGACGGAGCTGGAGCGGCTGGTTAAACAGATCCAGCAACTTGCCGGCAACCGTTGCTGCGTCATTTGGCTCTTCTACGGCCTCAATCAGCATGGTGAACTCATCGCCGCCCATGCGAGCCACTGTGTCCTCAGCGCGAGTCAGCGTGGCCAGGTGCTGCGCCATCCAGCGCAGCAATTCATCGCCGGCGGCGTGGCCCAAGGTGTCGTTGACGTTTTTGAAGTGATCCAGATCAAAGAACAGTACAGCCAATAATTTCCGGTAACGACGGGCGCGTTCAATGCTGTGTTCCAGGCGAATATTAAACAGCAGCCGGTTCGGCAGACCGGTCAACAGATCATGATGAGCGAGAAAGTTCAGCTTTTCCTGTGATTGCTTTAGCGAGCTAATATCGCTGAACACGCTGACATAGTGCGTCACCCGGCCTTGTTCGTCTTCCACCGCGCTGATGGTCAGCCATTCGGGGTAAACCTCACCGTTTTTGCGCCGGTTCCACAACTCGCCCTGCCAATGGCCCGTCGCCTGGATCGACGTCCACATCGCTGCGTAGAAGTCAACGTCCTGCCGTTCCGACTTGAGCAAGCGTGGTGTCTGACCCAGCGCTTCGGCTTCGCTATAACCGGTGATCATCGTAAAAGCCCGGTTGATCATCGTTATCCGTTCTTCGACATCGGTAATGATGACGCCCTCCAAGGTGCTTTCAAACACCCGCGCCATTTGCCGTAACCGTTCCTCAGCCCGTTTGCGATCCGTAATATCCCAGTAAATACCTTGAATACCGACCACTGTTCCCGCTGCATCACGGACCGGAATCTTGGTCACTTCGACATAGCGCCTCTCGCCAGTGGCCGGCGCAATATTTTCCTCCACCAGCGACAGGATGTTACCAGCCAAAACCTGTAGATCGTCAGCGTGATATTTGGCAGCCAGTGACGATGGGTGGAAGTCACTGGCCGTTTTCCCCAGGCAAGCGTCTTTTGGTAAACCAATATCTTCAAGCATGGGCTGGTTAAGAAACGTCACGCGGCCTTCATGGTCTGTCCGGTACAATCGCTGTGGCAGCAAATCCAGCATCGCCTGATGTTCGCGCTGATATTCTTCGCGCTGAGCCACCAACTGCCGTCGATGATAGCGAACGCCGACCAGCACTGCGCCGCCAGCACCGACCATGACGCCAACTACCGCTAACCATAGCGTAGGGTCCAACATCGACTCCCATTCCAGTGACACAAAAGAGGCCAAGCCATCAATCATTTCGTTACATTAGCCAATATTAGAAATTATGCCAGAGAATCAGGCTGACGAAACCGATGGACAGGATAGCGCCGGGAGCGCGTCCCAAATCACCCGGTTCTCCACAATCCTCGATATTCCAATAAAATTCGTGTAAATGTTTTTCTGCCTTGCGCAGGCACGAGAGTGTGCTTGACTAGTGTAAACCATTCAATCTCAAAGCCCCTCCCGCTGATCAGGGGGTGCGGTGAGTCCAAGGAGAATTTCATGCCTATCACGGTCAACGGCGTCGAAATCAGCGACGACGCCATTTATGCCGAAATGCAACACCATCCGGCGCCCTCCCAGGAAATGGCCGAGTATTCGGCCAAACTGGCGCTGGTCGCCAGAGAATTGCTGCTGCAGGAAGCGGCTCGTCTGGAGATCACGGATGCTGATGAAGAGGAACGACTGACGGCGCTGATCGAACACGAGGTTCCGACTCCAACGTTGGATGAGAGCCACTGCCAGCGCTTCTTCGCGGCTAACCGTCAACGGTTTCGCGCCGGCGATCTCTTTGAGGTTTCACACATTTTGTGCGCTGCGCCGCCCGATGACGCTACAGCCCGCACCGCCGCCCGCACCCGCGCTGCAGAAGCGATCGCCCAGTTGGACCAGGGTGGGGCATTCGCCGAACTGGCGATGCAGATTTCCGACTGCCCTTCCAAACAGACGAACGGCAATCTAGGGCAGATTACTCTGGGACAAACCGTACCAGAATTCGAGCAGGCGATGATGGCCATGCAGGAAGGCAAAATTTCTCCACAGCCGGTGGAAAGCCGCTTCGGTTTTCACGTTATTCATTTGCACAAGAAAGTGGAGGGCCTTCCGCTGGAATACGAGCAAGTGCGTGACCAGATCGCCAGTTATCTGCGTGACAGCGCGCAACACAAGGCGATGAGTCAATATCTGTCGTTATTGATCGGTCGCGCTGATATTCAGGGAATCGATCTGTTGGGCGTGAATTCGCCGTTGGTCCAGTAACTACGATGCAGACGCTGGGTGTCAGCGGTTGGAGTGGCTGCGGCAAAACCACGCTCATTGTCGCTCTGATTCCACGATTGCGGGCGCGAGGATTCACCGTGTCCACGCTCAAGCACGCCCACCACGATGTGGACTTGGACACCCCCGGCAAAGACACCTGGCGTCATCGGGAGGCCGGCGCTCAAGAGGTTATTCTGGCGACCAGCCACCGTTGGGCGTTGCTGCACGAATTGCGTCAACCGCCGGAACCGTCCCTCACCGAATTGCTGACCCATTTGCAACCCGTTGATTTGGTCCTGGTAGAAGGCTGGAAGGGCGGCGCGTATCCCAAACTGGAAATCTGGCGACCCCTGGACAGCGGTCAACCGCCACGCTTTCCCGACGACCCGACCGTCATTGCTGTCGTCAGCGATCCGCCGCTGGACCCGGCGCGCTATGGCCGACCCACCTTACCGGCGCTACCTCTGAATGACGTGGAGGCGGTGACGGATTTTATAGTGCAGTGGCTGGCGGAATTTCTGGAACCGACTTGAGAAAAAATCTATGCATCCTGCTGATTGTTGCGATACCCCCGACCGTTTGCTCACCCTTGCCGAGGCGTTGGCCGCTGCCCTGCAAACGATCCAGCCGATGGGTGCAACCGAATCCGTCCCGTTGTTCGATGCCTATGGGCGAATACTGGCTGCCGAGGTCGTCGCCCGGCTGGATACGCCACCGGACGACCATTCAGCGATGGATGGCTTTGCCGTGTATTTGGCCGATTTGTCGCGGGAAGTGCCCACCCGGCTGCCGGTCGTTGCTCAGGCGCTGGCCGGTCACCCCTGTTCCAGCATCGTCCCACGCGGCACGGCAGTGCGCATCACCACCGGCGCTCCGATCCCGGAGGGGCCGGACGCTGTCATCATGCAGGAGCAGTGTCAGATCGGCCCGAGTGAAGTCTGGATCGTTATCGAGCCGAATATCGCCGCCCGACTGAAACCCGGTGAGAACATTCGGCGGCGCGGTGAAGATGTGCTGGCCGGAACGCAATTGTTGCCGAAAAGCTTACGGTTGCGACCCCAGGATATTGCGCTGGCGGCGGGACAGGGGATAGCGGCGCTGGAGGTGATCCGGCGACTCCGGGTAGCGGTGGCGTCGACGGGCGATGAGTTGCATGAACCCGGCGCCGAATTGCCGCCGGGCGCTATCTATGAATCCAACCGCTATACCTTGATCGGCTTGTTAAAGCGCTTGGGTTGCGCGGTGACGGATTTGGGTATTCTGCGCGATGATCGGACCATCCTGTTGTCGGCGCTACGCGAGGCGGCGGCAACGCATGATGTGCTGCTCACCTCCGGGGGCGTGTCTGTGGGTACAGCAGATTGGGTCAAAGACGTGATCGCCGCACTGGGCCGAATCGAATTCTGGCGATTGGCGATCAAGCCGGGCAAGCCGGTCACGTTCGGACACATCGGCGACTGTCAGGTGCTGGGCCTGCCAGGCAACCCGGTGTCAGTGATGATTTCGTTCCTGATGTTCGCCCGGCCCCTGTTGCTCAAATTGATGGGCGCGGAACCGGCGGAATCGGTGCGATTACGGGCAATGGCGAATTTCTCGTTCCCCCGCAAACCAGGTCGGCGCGAGTGGCTGCGGGCGCAACTGCAACTTGACCCTGAACAGGGTCCGCTTATCCAGGTCTATCACACCCACAGTTCCGGGGCGCTATCGTCACTGTCCTGGGCGGACGGCCTGGTGGAGCTGCCCGAAGAGTGCGCCGGAATCACGCCTGGCGACTTTGTAGATTATCTGCCGTTCAACAGCTTGGGAGTTGATTGAGCAGGATCGCTAATTCAGGTCGGGGTCCCGGAAATAGCGGGCGCCCCAGTCAGCCTGCACCGAAACACCTTTTTCATTCAACCGGTAAACCTTGATGTCGGGATCGCTGGAGGCGTCAGCTGGCGAGCCAGCAGCGATAAATCGACTGAGTTTCTGTGGATTGCGGAATATCAATACCTGCCGGTAAGGTTGCACCGCAGCGCCAGGACGGAGATCCGTGCGCGCCAATTGCATATAGGCCACCTTGCCTGTGACCCCTTCAATCACCATTCCCCGCCCGTGGGTTTCGGCTAACACGGCATTGAGTCCGTTGACCTCGAACACACCATAGCCTGCGGCCTGTTCGACCTCGATCCTGGCGGACGGCTTCAACCGATTCAGTTGTCGTAGCGTCTGTTCGCGAACTTTCTGAATAGCCTGCTGCTGCTCCAGACGGGCTTTCTCACTGAGCGCTGAAGGTGGCGCGACAATGACCGGCTGCACGGGCTTTTTGGGAGGATTGGCGCAGCCCGCTAGCAGGGCCATCAGCACGAACCCACACCGGTTAATCGTTTGCCGTCGGGCGCGATGATAACAAATTTGCATAATCTCCGATCAACTTAGAACAATTCGACATCGCTGCCGGGCTGATTTTGAGGAGTGTCCAGCAAGCCGGAGCTGATCAATTGCTCGCAATTCTGAATTTGGTTGCGCCCATTGCTCTTGGCATAGTACAGCGCCCGATCAGCCCGTTCGATAATGGTCGTATGCATTTCCGAATTCCTGACCTGGGTATATCCAATGCTGATCGTCACTTGTCCAACCTGCGGGAAGTCATATAACTCGACTGCCTTCCGAAATCGATCCAGCACCATCGAGGCTTCATTGGCGTCAGCAGTCTTGAGTACGACAACAAACTCCTCGCCACCATAACGAAACAGCAAATCACCGCGCCGAAAAGACCGGCGCATGAGATTAGCCATCAGCAGCAACACCTCATCGCCATACAGGTGGCCAAACGTGTCGTTAACCCTTTTGAAATGATCAATATCCAGAACCGCCAGCCAATAGTGAGGGTCGCCTTCCTTGTGGCGTCGCTCCGTCATGCGTAAGCGTTCCTGGGAAAGGTCAGCGCGGTAACCGTTCAAGATAGCGATAAATCGCTCATCAAAAGTCTTGCGGTTGAGCAGCCCGGTCAGCTTGTCGCAAGCGTTTTCGTGAATCAACGCCAGATAGTTCTGATAAATACGCAAAAACCCCGCGATCAACCGACGGTCATCGGTCAAATCTCTGGCAGATTCAAGACACAGAACGCCCACGCCCTGGCCTTGATGCAGGATAGGGAAGGCATAACGCTGGATACGACTTGAGATGGCTTCCACCTGCATGCGCCGTTTTTGCAGGCTGTCGGCGAACAACGCATCGTCGGCAATTGGTGTCAGTGAGTCAGGATCAATGACATCATCGTTCAGGCTCCAGTATCCCTCCGGATTAATGCGTACCAACATCCCAAACTGGGTTCCATCGACCTGGTAAAGAGTGATCTCCTCGACAGACAGCAATTCGAACATCGTTTGCATCAAGCAGAGTTCGAGGGATTCACGGTCGCGCTTCTCGGTCAGACGGGCGATGGACTCCAGCAATCGTTCATGGTCGGACGATTTCATGGATACCTCGCATTCATAAGCACCTCAGCGCACTAATCATCATCGGCGGATTGCAGGTACACCGTCACATCGTAGCGATCGCGAGGATAGATCGCTCGTGCTTTCTGATACGCCTCATCCTCATCACTGGCCGCTACCGTATCTTCAACGGTCGAACCATTGGCCAGTAACGTGGCGTAAACCAGATAAAGCGTCGAGCGTTGTCGAGTTGGCGGTGGTCTATGCATAGTTTTACCTCGGTCAGGGATCGGCGCCCGCCCCTGAAGCAGATAGGCATACTATAACCGAAAAAAATCAAAAACCGCCCCACGGTTATCATTGGAATCAGCGCCATGTCGGCTGCCCTCATCCAGTCGTATCCAGCGAATTCTGTTACTTTCCACTCCGGCGACCTCGATCCTGCCGGTCAGTCGCATCACGTCGAACGGGTCGTGGCGGACGGTTCTTGGTTTCATTGCTAAATCGGAAGCGGCCAGCCAGCACACAACCTTTCATTCCCGGATCACAGGCTCGTCCCTGGAGATGCTGGCACACTCCGTTCAGTTCATGCGGACAACCCCAACCGCTCATCGGATCTCCTCCGTCTTACTTATTGTCTTTCCCGATAATAGCCGGACATCCCAGTTCCCCTCCTTGGCGAAGGAGGGGTGGCGCGAAGCGACGGGGTGGTTCGGGATGTCCGCATCTCAGGCGGAAAGACTATAACGGTGGCCCAACGCAAAAAACCGCCGCCGATGGTCGGATGATAGTCCTAAATCGGCGGCGGTTCACAGTGCGCTTGGTGCTAATTGAGACGATCAGCCGCCGCTGCACCGAAATACTGACGGGTAAAAATAAGACTCGGTTCGTTGTAATGGTAGCAAACCTGCTCGGAGCGAACGCAGCGGACATCGCGCGTTGGCGAAAAGACGTCTCCCGATTGCTGTTGGGGTTGCTGCGGGCGCTGTTGCGGCGGTTGTTGTGGATGCGGTTGCTGCCCCCCCTCCGGATTCTTGGAGAGATAGCGTTGCAACCGTTGGGCGGCTTGATCACCGTATTTCTGGCGGGTTAGATCAACGCTCAGGCCATTCTTGTCGCGGCAAACCTGTCGTTCGTCGTCACACCGGGAGCCCTGTTGAGCCTGTGCCGTCAGCAACGGAGTGGCTCCCATCAATGCGAACGCACTCAACACCATCATCGTCTTCATTAATTTCATCACTTCAATCCTCGCTTGTCGAAAGTCATCATCATTTTCCAGTCCCATCCTGCAAATTGTCCGGTTAACCCTAGCTGAATATCGACCATCCGTAAATTTCACCTCCAGCCCCAAATTTTTCCAAAAGATTGCTTTTAGTAATCAAAAACAAAATTTATCTATTTTTTAATAATTAAGCCTGCTATCAAAAAATAACGATGAATGGATTAAAATAGGGAGCTTACCTGATTTTCAGTTTCTTGGAGTCCATCCGATGCAAGCCATGCGATTCAACTTCCGGACCCTGTGCCGTAATGCCGCCGAACGCGGTGGTCAGATGCAACAACGGCTACTGGACGCCCTGGATGCGCGGCACACCGTCAAGACCTTGCCCGAGTTTGGTATCGAACGGGCAGCGCAACTGGCGGGTTGCACCGCTAATCACATCCGTAATCTTGAAGGGCGCGGCGATCTACCCGAGCCACGCCTGGTAGAGGCGGGTTCGACCCAGCGGCGGGTTTACAATTACAACAAAGTAACCCACATCCGCGAGATCATCGGCAAGCGCCCCGGGCGACCCGCCGGCGCCAGTTGTGTGCGGGTGGTATTTTCCAACCTCAAGGGCGGCGTAGCGAAAACCACCATGTCGCTGCACTTCGCCCAGTACCTGGTGCGTGAAGGCTACCGGGTGCTGCTGGCGGACGCCGACCCACAAGCCACTATCACTGGCGCGTTTGGTTTCATTCCTGACCTTGATCTCGGCGACGGCGATGACCTGTTCCCCGCTCTGACCGAGGCGCCGGACCGGCTCGTCCACGCCATTAAACACACGCATTGGGACCATCTGGACCTGATTCCGGCGCGGCTGGCGCTGCAATACACCGACTGGCAATTATCGCAACCGGAGGAGCGCCAGAATGAAGGTTTAGGACCGCCGCCAGTACGGTTGCATCGGGCGCTGAAGACGGTTGAGGATCGCTATGATGTGATTGTGATCGACACGCCGCCTTCGCTGGGGATGCTATCGCTCAACGCCATCGCCGCCGCTAACCTGATCGTCATGCCCATCGTCCCGCACATGTACGATATTTCCTCCAGCGTCCAATACTTTCGCATCCTGGAGCAGGTTTGCGCCTTGTATGAGCGGGAAATCAATGTGCAGCGGCTGAACATCCTGTTGACCAAGGTGGACAACAGTACCGAGACCTTGAACAACATCGCGGTCATCAATGGCGCATATGGGGAGCTAATTCTGAGCAACCGCATGGGACTGACCAAGGAATTGCAGAAATCAGCCAGCGATCAAATCAGTATTTATGAGATCGACCAGCCGCGTGGCTCCCGCGACACCTACCATCGGGCGATCATGATGCTGGACGGGGTCAACGCCGAAATCCTGCTGGCGGTGCGCCAGATCTGGCAGCAGGAAATCCTGAGCGGGATCGAAGCCAGCGAAACCAGGCGGACGAGGGTGCTGGCATGAGTCGCCGCAAGCCGTTGAGAAGCCTTAGTGACTGGATCGGTACTGGCGGCCACAGCTTCGATAGCAGTCTGCTGGAAAACGAAGAGACCGCCGGTTCGCCTATCCAATCGCTGGACATCGATCAACTGGCAGCTGGCCGCTACCAGCCCCGACGACACATCGACGAAGCGTATCTAGCTGAACTGGCGCAGAGCATCCGCCAGTTCGGGATCATTGAACCGCTGGTAGCGCGACCACTGGCGGATGGCGGCTATGAGATTCTGGCCGGACACATGCGCTGGCAAGCGGCGCGACAGGCCGGTTTAACCCGGATTCCCGTGGTCGTGCGGAACGCAGATGACCAAACTGCCGCCGCCATCGCTCTGGTGGAAAACCTGCTACGCCGGGAATTAAACCCGGTTGAGGAAGGACGAGCGTTACAACGGCTGCGCGAAGAATTCAACCTGACCCAGGCACAACTGGCGGAATTGCTAGGCATTTCGCAAACAGCGATCAGTCGGGCGTTGGGGTTGCTGAGCCTCGACCCCACGGTGCAGAGGCATATCGAGGAAGGGCGGCTGGAAGCAGGACATGGTAAGACGCTGATCAGCTTGCCGGGCGAAATGCAGTTCCAATTGGCGGAGCAAGCAGTCGCCGAAGGTTGGAGTGTGCGGGAACTGGAGCGACGTCGGGCAGCACTGGCCAGTAAACCTCATCAATCGGTCGCCCCTCCCACACCACGCGATCCCAATCTGGCTCAACTGGAAAAACGGCTGCGGGAACGACTGGCCACGCCGGTGCGCCTGCGCTACGACGCCGTTCGCGGTCGTGGCCGCATCGAAATCGGTTTTGCCAGCCTGGATGAATGTAATGGCCTGCTGGAACGGCTGGGGTTGCAGGAAGGGCGGGAAGGATAAAGCCTGTTGGGTAGTGTTCCTGACGTGGATACGGATATCAATAAAATTCTTACAACATGATTGATTATAAATAAAAAAATGGGTGTATATCCACGTCTGGAACACTACCGTCTAATCCATAGCGACGCTCCTGAACATATTGTAGGGGAAGGAACCGGCGCAGTTCGGTTAGAATAATACAATATGATAACTGCCGATTTTAGGAGGAGTTGTGAATCATTCTGCCAAGTCTGCTAAAAAAACCAGCTATTTTTTTCAATGCATCATGGGATTCTGGATGGTTTTACTGATGTCAGCGCCTTCAACAGCGCAGATTGCAGAAACAGCTCTGGATCGCTACGTCGCCCGACCTGACCCACACTACACATTCACTGAGCGCAGCTCCAAACGCAGCAACGGCTACACCGCTCATTTTCTGACCATGACTTCCCAGCAATGGCGTTCGGCCAACGAGGTGGATCGCCCCCTGTGGACGCATGAGGTCATCATGGTGATCCCGCAATTCGGACTGGATAAAACCGATACGGCGGTGCTGCTCATCGACGGCGGTGATAACAACGACACGCCGATGGATGAAGTGGAACCGGCGATTGGCGCTGTCGCCGTGGCCAGAGGTTTGGTGATCGCCGTTGTCCGGCAGGTGCCGAACCAGCCGCTTTTCTTTGCGGACGAAGCCGGGATTGCTCGCAAGGAAGATGCCATCCTGGCTTACAGTCTCGACAAGGCGCTGGATACAGGCGATATGGAGTGGGCCGTGCATCTGGCAATGACCAAGGCCGCAGTGCGCGCCATGGACACGGTACAAACTTTCGCAGCTCGCAAAGGTAAAACCATCAAGGATTTCCTGGTGCTGGGCGGCTCCAAACGCGGCTGGACGACCTGGCTGGCCGCCGCTGTCGATCCACGAATTCGCGCCATTGTGCCGGCTTCCATCGACATGCTGAATCTTGGTCAGCAATTTATTCACCACTGGGAAGCCTACGGGTTTTATGCGCCAGCCTTGGCCGACTATGTGGAATTTAACCTGCCCTGCCGGACGCAGACGCCATCGGGCCGGGCGTTGTTACAGGTCATCGATCCCTACGCCTACCGCGACCGCTACACAATGCCCAAGCTGCTGCTCAACGCCAGCGGCGACCAGTTTTTTACCTCGGATTCATCGCGCTTTTATTACGAAGGTCTGTTGGGTCCCAAATGGCTGCGCTACGCTCCAAACACCGATCATAGCCAGAACGAGGATGTCATTTTCGCTGGATTGTCGTGGATGGATGACATGCTCGACAACAAAATCAGTCCCCGAATCACATGGGCGCTGGAAGGAGAAGGGACCCTACGGATTTCCGCAACGTCTGTACCGAAGGAGGTCAAGCTCTGGCAGGCGACCAATCCGAGCGCTCGGGATTTTCGCCTGGAAGCGATTGGCCCGGTCTGGACCAGCCAGGTTTTGCGCCGGGCAGCGGATGGAACCTACTCCGGTACGGTAAAGCCACCGGCGACCGGCTGGACAGCGTTTCTGGTCGAGGCCACGTTCGGAGTGGCCGGTCCCGACTTGCTCAACCCGAACCAGGTCTATACCACCGGCGTGCAGGTGATCCCGGACACCTTGCCATTTGCAGGCACTGCCTGTGGCGGTTTGCAAAAGGCCTATTTGGAGAGCCCGCAGCAAAGCTCATTTGAAAGCGGGGTCGGCCTGATCCGGGGTTGGGTCTGCCACGCCAACACCGTCGAGGTGCAAATCAATGAGGGTGCGCGGCGCAAGGTAGCCTATGGCGCGACTCGCCAGGATACTAGCGAAGTGTGCGGCGATGACAATAACGGCTTCGGCTACACCTTCAACTGGAATGTGCTGGGAACAGGCCACCATCGATTGCGCGCTTTTGCCGACGGTATGGAATTCGCTAACGTCACTTTTAACGTGACAACGCTGGGCGTCGATTATTTGCGCGGCGCCAGTGGTGAGTATCCGTTGCCGAACTTCCCGCAGATGGGCCAAAACATTGTGGTGCGTTGGGTCGAATCGCATCAGAACTTCATGATGACCGACGCCCATCAACGCTCGGCTCGTGCTCCAGCGAAGGCCGCCGTTCCGCTGGCGGCGTCCGCTGCCTACTTGGAGAGCCCACAACAAAGCTCGTTTGAGAGTGGGATCGGCTTGGTCCGGGGCTGGGTGTGCCAGGCGCAGTCGGTTGAGATTCAGATCAATAATGAACCGCGCCGCGCCGTAGCCTATGGCACGACTCGTGAGGATACCGTTAAAGTGTGCGGCGACGATGACAACGGCTTTGGCTATACCTTCAACTGGAATACGTTGGGGACCGGGACGCACCAATTGCGGGCTTTTGCTGATGGCGCGGAATTCGCCAACGTCACTTTTCATGTCACTACGCTCGGCGTCGATTACTTGCAGGGAGCCAGTGGCGAGTACATCCTGCCGAATTTCCCGCAGTTCGGGCAAAGCGTAACCGTGCGCTGGGCGGAGCCGCATCAGAACTTTGTAATCATCAATCATCGGTAATAAAAAGTCAGGAGATTCATTATGAAAAATTGCGGATTTTTGGCGATTGGGTTGGCCCTGGCCATAGCGTCGGGTTGCGCTACTCAGGATGTGGCCAGTGACGAACCACTCTTACCGAGCATGACCGCCGAATTGAAGTTGGGAGATTC
Organism: Candidatus Competibacteraceae bacterium; assembly: GCA_049288935.1. Lineage (GTDB taxonomy): Bacteria > Pseudomonadota > Gammaproteobacteria > Competibacterales > Competibacteraceae > UBA2383. The sequence continues at coordinate 3,788 of JBAQIQ010000307.1, read as the reverse complement.
TGCGGATTCCATTCTTTCAAAGTATGGCAAGCCTTTGTATAAAAAAGGCCGGATCGACTTTGAGGGGAAAAAGTTTGAAGACTGGTTTTATGCAGATTCAACTCTTTCCTTTAAAGATGGGAGCTTGAATGCTTTCAAGCCGAAATAATGGGTACATTGACCTCAGCCGAACCTGGACGGCCATTTTCGTCCTGGTGACCCTGTTGTTGCTGGCCGGAGGCTATGGGTATTACCACGGTGAAGCGGAGCATATTCGCCAGGACAAGTATTACGATATCGCCGCCATCGGCGCGCTGAAAATCAATCAGATCCAGCAATGGCGGCAGGAGCGCCGGGCTGACGCCGGCAAGGCGAGCAAGAGTCCGTTCTTTCGGCGGGCGCTGGCGGAGTGGCGAAGGAACCCCGATGCTTTTGCATTGCGAATGGACTGGAAAAAACGCTTGCAGCTCGAGCAGGAAGCCTATGGCTACGCTGACGTCCTGCTGCTCGATCCGGAGGGGCGTATCCTGCTGGCTGCCAGCGATGCCCCTGACCCGACCGACCCCGTCACCCAGCAGGCTCTGGCTACGGCCCTCATCAGTCGTGACGCAGTGCTCTCCGATTTCTATCGCACTCCCCACGGCGGCGTCTATTTGGACACGGTCGCCCCGGTGTTCGACGTCGAGGAGCGTCTGCTGGCCATGCTGGTTCTGCGCAGCAATGCGGCATCCTATCTGTATCCCCTGATCCAGTCCTGGCCCACGCCCAGCCGTAGCGCCGAGACGCTCCTGATCCGCCGGGAGGGCGATGCCGTCGTGTACCTGAATGAGTTGCGCCACCAGACCAATACCGCCCTGTCCCTGCGCGCCCCGCTAACCCAGAGTGATCTGCCGGCGGCGCGGGCGGCGCTCGGCCAACAAGGCGAGTTTCAAGGCCGTGACTACCGCGGCGTCGAGGTGCTGGCCGACTTGCGCCCGGTTCCCGGTTCGTCCTGGTTTCTGGTAACCAAGGTGGATACCGGTGAAATCCTGGCTGAGGCGCGCTACCGTGCCGGGATGATTACCCTGCTAGTACTAATGGGCATCCTGCTCGCTGCAGCGGTAACCGCCATCGCCTATCGGCGGCGACAAATCGGTCTCTATCGCGATTTGTACCTGATGGGGCAGAGGCAGCGGGAGGCCCAGGAGGAATTCCGCACCACGCTCTACAGCATCGGCGATGCGGTCATCACCACCGATCCCGAGGGTCGGATTCGACAAATGAACCCGGTCACCGAGCAACTCACCGGCTGGCCGGAGACTGAAGCCCAAGGTCAATCCCTCGACCAGGTCTTCCATATCGTTAACGAGGAAACCCGCGCTGTGGTCGAAAGCCCGGCCCAGCGCGTATTGCGCGAGGGGGCGATAGTAGGGCTGGCCAGCCACACCCTGCTCATCGCCCGGGATGGGACCGAACGCCCCATCGCGGATAGCAGCGCGCCCATCCGCGATGAGAACGGCGTCATGGTCGGCGTGGTGCTGGTATTCCGTGACCAGACCGAGGAACGTGGAGCGGAGCAGGAAGTGCGCTGCAACGAGGCGCGGCTGCGCAGTCTGGTGAGCATCCTGCAACATCCGAGCGATTCGGTTCAGGATTTTCTGGACTACGCGCTGAATGAAGCCATCCAACTGACCGGCAGCAAGATCGGTTATCTCTATCGCTACTACGAAGATCGTCAGGAGTTCGTGCTGAACTCCTGGTCGCGGGAGGTGATGCAAGAATGCGCTATCCGCAATCCTCAGACCTGCTATGAGCTGGACAAGACCGGTCTCTGGGGTGAAGCGGTTCGGCAGCGTCGGCCGATTCTGGTCAATGACTTTGCCGCCGCCCACCCTCTCAAGAAGGGCTATCCGGAGGGCCACGCCCGGCTCCTCAAATATCTCACTGTGCCGGTCTTCAGCGGGGGGCAGATCGTTGGTGTGGTCGGAGTCGCCAACAAGGAAACCGATTACCACGAAACCGATATTCTCCAACTGACTCTGCTCATGGAGGCGGTATGGAAGGTCGTTGAGCAACGGGAAGCGCAAAATAAGGAGCGCCATGCGGTGCGTTCCTTGCGTATGCTGAGCCACTGTAACAGGGCCATCGCTCTGGCGGAGGAAGATGCCCGGTTGATGCGGGAAATTTGCCAAATTCTGGTGGCGGAAGGCGGGTGGCGGATGGTCTGGGTGGGGGTAGCCGAGCCAGGGTCAGCCAAGCGGGTGCAGCCGGTAGCCCAGGCCGGGCTCGAGGACGGTTATCTTGAAGCGGTTAAAATCACCTGGGACGAGTCCTCGACCGGCCAGGGTCCTGCCGGAACAGCGATTCGCACTGGCCAGCCGGTTGTTTGCCAGAACCTGCAAACTGACCCCCACTTTGCGCCCTGGCGCGAGGAGGCGATCCGGCGTGGCTATGCGGCCGTCATCGCGCTGCCGCTGAAGAACGAAATCGGGGTATTCGGGGTGTTAATCCTTTATGCAGCGGAACCCGATTCCCTGAGTACGGACGAAGTAGAGCTGTTGCGCCGACTGGCCGACAACCTGGCCTACGCTCTGCGTGTGCTGCGCATGAAAGCCGCTGGCGAGCAGGCCGTGCGCAAACACGATGCCCTTGAGGCTCAGCTCCACCAGGCCCAGAAGATGGAAGCGATAGGGCGACTAGCGGGCGGCGTAGCGCATGACTTCAATAATATGCTGGCAGTGATCGCTGGCCATACCGAATTGGCCCTGGAGCAGACCGCGCCCGACAGCGCGCTGTACGCCGATTTACTGGAGATTCAGAACGCCGCCCAGCGTTCCGCCGACCTGACCCGCCAGTTGCTGGCCTTTGCCCGCAAACAGACGATTGCGCCTAAGGTCCTTGATCTGAACGCCACCATCGCCGGAATGCTTAAGATGCTCAAGAGGCTGATCGGCGAAGGCATCGACTTGCTGTGGAAGCCGACTGGCGATCCGACGCTGGTGAAAATGGATCCGGCCCAGATCGACCAGATTCTCGCCAACCTGGTGGTCAATGCCCGCGATGCGATCGCCGTCATCGGTAAAATCATCATCGAGACCGGCCAGGCGACGTTCGACGAGAGTTACTGTGAGACTCGCGCCGATTGCAACCCCGGATCGTATGCCCTGCTGGCTGTCAGCGATACCGGGTGCGGCATGGACCGGGCCGTGTTAGCGAAGCTTTTCGATCCCTTTTTCACCACCAAACCACTAGGGCATGGTACGGGCCTTGGCTTGGCTACGGTGTACGGTATTATTAAACAGAATAATGGGTTGATCTATGTGTACAGCGAACCGGGAGAAGGTACGACCTTCAAAATTTACCTTCCCCTGCATACTGCGGAGCTGGCCGATGTTGACGCCATACGGGCGCCCGTCATAGTGCCGACCGGGACCGAGACGGTGCTACTGGTTGAGGACGAAGAGGTGCTGCTCAAACTCAGCGCCCGGATGCTCGAACAGATGGGTTACACGGTATTAGCCGCCGGCGGTCCGAATCAGGCGCTGCAAATGGCTAAAGAGTATGCCGATCCCATCCATTTATTGCTGACCGATGTGATCATGCCGGAAATGAGCGGCCGTGACCTCTGGCAACGGCTTAGCGCCCTGCGACTGGATATGAAGTGTCTGTTTATGTCTGGCTATACCGCTGACGTCATCGCTCATCACGGCGTCCTCGACGAGGGTGTTCATTTCCTGCAAAAGCCGTTTTCCCGGGAAGAATTGGCCACGAAACTCCGCAAGGCGCTCTCTACATCTTAGAGACTGTCGAAAAACCCCGAATTGATTTTT
>JBAQIQ010000306.1:0-1803 GCA_049288935.1 Candidatus Competibacteraceae bacterium | reverse complement strand
GTACAGGATGGGAGTGAAGATCAGAAAGACGCCGGCTCCGAGCCACCCGCTGACTGAACCGATGTCGGGTACCACGCAGCGGAACATCGGGTTATTGGCATCCGTGTTCGACCAGCCGAGCCGGATCTCGACCGTGTCGCCGGCGTTGACACCGCCGCTGGGAGAAAGCGTCTTGGTGATGGCGGGATCGGGGTTGTCCAGCGTCCAACTGGTGGTGGCGGTTTGGGCCGGCGCGTTGGTGGCCGATACGCTGGCGGTGTTGCTGCCGCTGGCGGTTTTGGCTTGGGAATAGGTGTAGGTGATGACGCCGGGGGTCGAGCCGGCTGTCGCCGCGACCGTGATTTGGCTACCGGCAACCGACACGTTGGTGCAGGTAAACCCGTTGGAACCGCAAGTGATCGGACTGGGAATCGTGGTTCTGTTATCAGTGAGGCTGAAGCCTTCGTAAACGCCTTCCGACAGGGTCGCGGTAATCTGAAAAGTGAGCGTTTCGCCGTTGTTGATGTTGCTGTCGGGCGTGGAACCCGGCAGGGATGAAGCGGTGATCGCCTTGGCGACGCTCTGAACGCCTTGGGTCGTCAGCTTGGCTTTGCCGGTCAACAGGTCGGTGTTGGTGGCGAAATTGGTCGGGGTAAGGCCCGGCGGCGGATTGCTCGGATCGATGTTGGTGTAATACCGCAGCGCCGCCGTGTTATCGATGTCTGTGGTGCGCGGCGTGGCGTTGGCGGCCAGGGTGCAGGTGTAGGTGATCCAAATCACCTCGTTGCTATCGATGGTCACGTCGCCGTTGGCGGCCAGTGAATCCGCGATCGTCAAGCACGCCGAGGGATTGGTGGTGAACAGGCTGCTGCTGCCGCCGACGATGATAACGGGCGTGGTGCCGTCGCCCTGCGTGACCGTCGGCGCGGTGCAACTGGTGCCGAACGGCGTCAGCGTGCCGGCATCATCGGTGACCCGGATACCGTAAGCCGGCGCGCTGCCGAGATTGGCGATCACCAAGCGATAGGTGATCGTATCCCCCGCGTCCAGACCGTTTGCCTCGGCGTCGTAACGGTCGGTCGGGGTGGCGGCGATAGTGCCATGCGAGACATTGATGATGTCCTTAACGATGAGTACCGACGGCTGCTTGGTGGTGATTTGAGTGGTCGTCGCCGCTGTTTGGTCGGTCCCGCTCAAACTGTCCCGATAGGACTGGATCGCCAAGTTGGCCAAGTTCAACTGGTCGGCCATCGGCTCGGCGGTGGCGCGCAACGTATAGAGAATGTCGATAATGCCGCCCGTGGCCGGGAATTCGCGGTTGCCGTAATTCCAGATGACGCGGTTCAAGCCGGTATCCGTTGAAGCCGTGACCGGCGGGGCCGTACCGCTGATGGTATCGGCGCTGGTATAGCACCAAGTGTCCGCCACTGGAGGCGTCGGCGTGCCTCCGCCATCACATCGCCCCGCATTGGTTGGCTCGAGTGCGAGGGTTGCCGGCACTCGATACAAAGGGATCGGAAGATAGTCGGTCAGGGCAAAGTTTTCGACGGACGATACCGGCAGCGTGGTCGTCAGCCGATACGTCACGGTATCGCCCGCCGCGACCAAGAAGGGACTCGGCGAACTTATGTTGCCATTGATCGCGTACTTGTTTTTGGCCAACGTGGGTGTGCCGACGGTCAGGCTGGAGGAGGAGGTATCGGAAACGTCGCCGCCACCAGGCGCCCGATAAGTAACCGAGGAACCGTTATTTACCGTGTCACCGGCACTTAAGATCGGGGTGCCGGGCACGGGCACGGGACCGATATAGGCATTGTCTATGGT
>JBAQIQ010000305.1:0-11087 GCA_049288935.1 Candidatus Competibacteraceae bacterium | reverse complement strand
GCGCAAGCCGGGCTGACGCCAGATGTCGCCGCCGTCGGCGTGCAGTTCGCCGGCCAGCAGCCGCAGCAAGGTGGTTTTGCCGGCACCGTTGCGGCCGATCAGGCAGACTCGTTCACCAGCGTCGAGTTGAAAACTGGCGGCATCCAGCAGTTTTTCGGCGCCGAAGGCGATGGAGAGGTTGTCGATGCTGAATAGGGGCATTAGGGAAATATTCCGGTGTCCTGCCTTCCAAAACCACGCGAGCGGGAAAAATCGGCATCGTCACCGACATCGGGGATATCGGCCAAGAGTGACTTCAATCCGTGTGGTGACAAAGTTTCTTCCTCCATAATAAGCAACACTTCAAGTCGGCGATGACGGAAGGCTTCGGGAACAAGAATCGTATCCGGGGCATCATCATAAATCTGGCGAATGGTTTGCATGGTTTTATCTCGCTTTGCAAAGTGATACTCACTCAATACTGCGCCATGTTTTCCACGCGAAAGGCTTGATCTTCCTCAACGCGATTCCTGCTTTCGATGTGGCGCACGATCCAAAAGCTCCCATCGTCGCGCCGCGTGAGCATCACCGGCGAGCCATAGGTTTTATGCGCAGCGATGACTTTTTCTAAGGTCTCATCGCTGTTGAGAAGATGCCCGCCTTTGGTTTCGACCAGCAGCACGCCCGCACCGCGAGCGCGTCCGCTGACGCCCACGGCGAAATCCGGGAAATAGCGGCCACCGTCGGGTAGCACGATGCCGATGGACCACGGTTTGCGCGGCTCATTGCGATGCCACCACAGCACTGTTCCCGACGTATCGGCGTCGAGCAGTTCGGCGAACTTCCGTTCGTGTTCGTTCAGTTCCGGCGGCATGATGCCGTAGACATTCAGGCGGGATCGCTGCGCGCCCGGCGCCATTTCCATAGACTCGGGCAAGGGTGCGGCTTCCACTATTTCCTTGCTGCGCGCCGCGCAGATTCGGGCCGCATCGCGCACCAGTTTGGGATAATGCGCCAGGATCACATTCAGGGCATCCCGCAATTCTTCATCGGATAGCCCAATACCCTGGTGGTCGTTGTATTCCAGCCGCAACCGCGACAGCAACATTTCCTCCAAGTCACGCGGGCTGTAATACTGCGCGTCGTATAAAACGCGCTGCGCTCGACGCGCCAATTGCGCACGAGACAATCTCGCTTGTACCGTATCCACCACCTCTTCATGGCTGCCGAAAATATCGGTGATCGTCTTGCGGGTGATCTTGACGCTCTTACGCAATCCAGCGTTCAACACCTCCGCATTTAGCTTGAGATGCGCCCCAATCCCCTGCACCAATTCGTCGGTGGACAATGGCAAGCGTTCGGTTTGAAACCGGGTCGGCGCTCCCACGCGCAGCGGGTGAAGCACATGGCCGGGTGAAGGTGTTGCGGGTTGGCGAGGTTCGCCTTTTTTTGATGCGAGAAGCTCACTCGGCAAGGGCAAATGAAAACCGGGCAAGGTTTGCAGAGTTCCCAAATCCCACGGATCATCAACATGCGTCGCCGTGGACTCCGCTCCGCCACCGCTCACGGGTTTCCAAAGTGTCGGCGTATAGGGTTGCGGCAATAAGGCGGTTTGCCCGTTCCTGATCACCTGAACCTGGTTTTCCCCGGCGACGCGCACCAGCAGGGTATAGGGACTGATACCCGACAGTTCGGTCTGAATGGCGTTGATTTTCTCGCCCGCGCCGATCAAGCCGCCCTGGCTTTCCGCCTCGGCCAAAAAGACATAACCGCAGCGCAGCGACGCCGGCAGGGATTGGTCCAGAACCCTGGATTGCAAGCGGCGATGGACGCGCAAAATGCGCCCGACGACTTGAACGCCAAAATCGGTATCTTTCGCCCCACGCATGGAGACCACGGTAAACGCACGCGGCGCGTCGAATCCCAGCGCCACGGCCATTTTGAACAGCAACACTTCCTTGCTTTCGTCCAGCGCGACCGCCAACAAATCATCATTCGGTTCGTCGGCGGTGTACCACGCGATCACGTCTTCCGGTACGCCCAATTCCAGCAGGCGGGTTTTCGCTTCCTGAATAGCGGATGTCCCGGCGTTGCCTTTGTTACCGACTTGCACCAGCATCAAAGGCGTGAGGTGGATACCCATCTCCGCCAGTTGCTTTTTAATCGCGTTGTGGGTTTGCCAACCTTCCGCCAGCGCGGTTGCGGGAATATCACCCAGGGTTTCCTGGTGATTGGGCGCCAGATAGGCGATGCATTGCACGCCTTCCTTGATGAGGCCAGCATCCACCGCATCCTTGCGCGAGACGCGATGCCGATGCAATTCGCCGATGCCCGCTGCTTTTCTGAATTTCTCCACGTCGGCATCGTCCGGCGTGGCGGTAATCAGCAGGGTGAAATCGGGGCGCATGATGTCCCGGTAAAAGCGCATCGCTTCGGTGGCGCTGGCACTGGTAAAACCGTGATGGGCTTCGTCCACCACGACGCCGATGCGGAAATCCGCCTGCCGCAAGCCGGGAATAAAATCATCCAGCGCCAGCGACAAATCGCCGCTGGTGCGCAGCTTGCGAGTCTCGGCGTTGCGCGCCGCCACCGAGGCCCACGTCGTGACGAAAACATCGCCGCTTTGGGCGGAATAGGCGACGCGCTCGCTCGCCAAATCCCGCACCCGCAAGCCGGGAAAATCCCGCTTTAACGCGCCCTTGGCCTGCTCCACCAGATTCGCGAAAGGCGTGAACCAAAACCAGACAATTTTGGCGTTGTGGCGATGATCGGGACAGGCAAAGGCTTCGGCGATCAAACCCGCCATCAGGGTTTTGCCGGCTCCGGTGGGCGCTTCCAGCAGCACGCAGCCGTTGAAGGCGCTGGCGGCGCGGCGGCTGTCCTCGTCCGCCGCCGCCTGCATTTGGCTTTCGGCGTGGCGGAAAATGTCCAGCACATTGTTGACCGCTTCGCTTTGATAGCGTTTTGGCGTCGGGGCGCTCATGCTCGCGTTCCCAAGCCGAAGCGATTGACCAGAAATTGGGGAATCGCTTGAAAGCTGGCCCGCTCGTCCTCGATATGCTGATGCAACCAACCGGGTTGCCAGGAATAAATCACGGCGGTTCCGGCGTCATGAATGGCCTGTTCCAGGATGCCGATGACCGCTTCGGAAACCTTGGGGACGTAGAGCATAATTCCGTTTTCAGTTTCGGCTTGCTGAACGGGGGCCGCCGTATCGAACGGCGTCAGCGTTTCGGTGTGGATCAGTTGCAGCGCCGTCCAGACTTGTTCGTGTTCGATTCGACTCAAGAGCATTTCGGCGGGAATGCGGCGGGCGCGAAGATAGGCGAAACTGGCCCCGCGTGTTTTCAGCAAGTCGCCGCCCAAACCTTCGACCCATTCGCCTTTCTTGTTGCGGTAGCCGGCAATCACCCGCCGCACCCGCTCGGCGCAGACATCGCGGCAGAGATTCTTGTCCGGCGCGTCGGCGGTCGCTTCGGTATTCGATACCAGAATAAAACGCCGGTTACCGCCGTCTTCCCGATTCAGCTTTAATACGGCATGGGCAGTAGTACCGGAACCGGAAAAGAAGTCTAAGATTAAATCGCCGGGTTTTGTGGCAATGCGGAGGATACGCTCGATGAGGCGCACGGGCTTTGGGGTGTCGAAAGCCGTTTGAGTGCCAAAAATGGATTGGATTTCTTTCCGGGCTTCATCAGTATGACCGACTTCTTCATGCGGCCACCATGTCCAAGGAACGAGGCCGTCCACCTCTGAAAGATACCGGATTATTCGAGGAACACCGTTACCATCTTTCCCAAATGTGATTTTGCCTTTGGATTTCAATTTTAAAAACTCGGATTCCACCATTGACCAACAGCGTCCTTCGGGCGGATAGTGCATTTTTCCATTATCTGCCATGATTCGGTACATCTGATTCGGTCGGTAGCCCTGAGCAGTCATCGAAATAGACTGCCAACGCTTTGTTGGATCGGCCTCGTTAGGATTATCCGGGTTTCGGTAGACTTTTGATTGAACTGGTGAAATGGGAATGCGCCCGCGCTGCATTTTGAAGGTTGCTGGATCAAGTGAATAAACAAATAAGTATTCGTGTGCATCACCGATAGCTTCCCGATTCTCTCGTGAATATCGTTTTTGCCAAATGCAATTAGCGATGAAATTATTTTCGCCGAATACTCGATTCATCAACAAACCGAGATTAAACACCTCGTTATCATCTATGGAAACAAAAATCACCCCATCCTCGGCCAATAACTCCTTCGCCAACTCCAACCGCCGATACATAAATTCCAGCCATTTGGAATGCTTATAGGCATCTTCCTTGTCGATAAAGCGGTCGTTGTAGATGAAATCCCGGTTGCCGGTATTGTAAGGCGGGTCGATGTAGATGCACTTGATCTTGCCGGCGTGGGTCATGCGCAAAAAGCGCAGAGCGTCGAAATTGTCGCCTTCGATGATGAGATTGCCAAACGGCGCTACGCCACAGGACAGGTCCGCATCGAAATCCAGCGCCACGAAATCCTCGTTGATGGCTTTTTCATGCTCGATTTCGTCGCGCTCCCACACCAGGCCGAATTTCGGCTTGCGGTCGCGTTCGCGGAGCAGGCGGATGAGTTCTTCGCGGGTGTAATCGTCGTAGTGGTCAGCCATGCGGTTCCTGGAACAATCAACTTAGCCAGCGCCGCCATCCGCGTATCCGGCTCAAAGACGCAGTTAATAAATTGAAAAACAGAGGCTTAGCAATTTTGCATTTCAAATACAAAATTGCAAGGCTTGGGAGGAATTCCCCCAACCTCTCTCGCCGAGGGCGAGGGGAGCAAAGGCGCGAGGAGTTCCCGGAGTCAGGACAACCGCCGCCGATGCCGCAGCACCGCCAGCGAACGCCCCAACACCGGATACGGCTCCTCAGCGGGATGCTGATTACCGCCAGTCGGTTGACCCTGCGGCAACGCCGTATCCACTAACACCTCAAACACGGGGTTTTCCCGTAGCACGGGTAAAACAAACGGGATTTCCTCGTGGTGCGCATTAAACAGCAGCAGGAAGTCATCATCCTCCAACGCATGGCCCCGTTCATCCCAGTCACTCAACCCATCGCCCGGCAGATACAACCCCAGACAACGCGCGTAATCGTGCGTCCATTCATCATCGTCGATCTCCCGGCCATCGGGATTGAACCAGAGAATATCGCGCACCCCCTCGCCATGAATGCCCCGGAAAAAATGCCGGCGGCGAAAGGTCGGATGCTGTCGGCGAATGTGAATCAATCGTTGCGTAAACGCCAGCAACTCACGGTTTTCCTGCAACCAGGAAATATCCCAGTCAAACCAGTTCAGCTCATTATCCTGGCAATAGGTATTGTTATTACCACGCTGGGTGCGCCCTGCTTCATCACCCGCCAGGATCATCGGCACCCCCTGAGACAAAAGCAGCGTCGTTAAAAAATTGCGGCGCTGATGCAGACGCTGCGCCAAAATGTCCGGGTCCTGCGTGTCCCCTTCCGCCCCACAATTCCAACTCCGGTTATGTGATTCACCATCCTGGTTATTCTCACCATTCGCCTCGTTATGCCGCTCGTTATAGCTGACCAGATCGTACAGCGTAAAGCCGTCATGTGCTGTGACAAAATTAATGCTGGCGTGCGGCCTCCGACCGTTGTGCTCATAAAGATCCGCCGACCCAGTCAATCGGTAAGCCAGATCACCAATTAACCCGCCCTCACCACGCCAATAATCGCGCACGACATCCCGATACTTGCCGTTCCACTCACTCCAGCCGACCGGAAATTTTCCAACCTGATAGCCTCCCTCCCCCACATCCCACGGCTCGGCAATCAACTTGGTCTGAGTCAGAACCGGGTCTTGTAAAACAACATCCATGAACGTCCCGGCTTGATCCACTACACCATTCGCATCTCGCGCCAACGCAGCGGTCAAATCGAAACGGAACCCATCGACATGCATCTCCTGCACCCAGTAACGCAGGCTATCCATCACCATCTGCAACACTCGTGGATGCGCAAGATTCAAGGTATTACCACAGCCGGTATAATCCATGGTATAGCGCGGATGATCGGGAGGTAGCCGGTAATAGGCAGCGTTGTCAATGCCCCGAAAACTCAGCGTAGGGCCGAATTGATTGCCCTCGGCGGTGTGGTTATACACCACGTCCAAAATGATCTCGATGCCCGCCGAATGCAGGGTCTTGACCATGCTTTTGAATTCGGCCACGGGATTATCAGTGGCGGCGTAGCGCGGGTCGGGCGCAAAATAGCCAATCGGACTATACCCCCAATAATTGCGCAATCCCCGATCCAGCAGATGACGCTCATCGATAAAATACTGGACCGGTAATAATTCGACCGTCGTCACCCCCAGCGCCTTAAGGTAATCAATCACCGGGCCACTGGCTAAGCCGGCATAAGTACCGCGCAGATTAGGCGGCACTTCACGATGGCGCATGGTGAATCCGCGCACATGCAATTCATAAATGAGTGTGTCATGCCAGGGAATGCGCGGCGGACGATCATCGCCCCAGAAAAAAGCGCTGTCCACCACCTGACAGCGCGGCATGCCCGGCGCACTGTTGCGGGTGTTGAAACTCAAATCTTCGGCGCGCCCACCCACCCGATAACCGAACTGGGCGTCACTCCATTGCATCTGCCCGACCAACGCCTTGGCGTAAGGATCAAGCAGCAATTTGTGCGCGTTGAAACGATGCCCTTCCTCAGGCCGGTAGGGACCCTGCACCCGATAACCGTACAACAAGCCAGGCCGGACATCCGGCAAATAACCATGCCAGATCGGGCCGGTGCGCTCCCGCAGGGGAATTTGCTCGATTTCATGGCGCCCCCGGGCATCGAACAGGCACAGCAGCACCTGCTCTGCATGTTGCGAAAATAAGGCGAAATTAACGCCTTCCCCATCCCAAGTCGCGCCCAGCGGATAAGGCCGGCCAGGCCAGACAGCCATCGTGGATTTTTTCATCCAAATTTCAGCACTCGGTCCAGATCCCAGCATCAAGCGTCAGGCGCTGGACAACCCATCGGCGCCCCGACGCCTGATGCGCCACTTCACTCGCTAAAGGACCGCATGGCGGTCGTCACTTCGCCCGGTCCCACCACCGTGATGCCGCCCGTGGTCACGCTATAACGCTGCCGGTCAAGATCCGGATCATGACCGATGCGACTGCCCGCCTCAATCACGTTGTACTGGCCGATAATGGCCCGCCGCAGTCGAGCGCCGCGTTTGATCCAAACATAGTCCTGAATGACGCAATCCTCGATCACAACATCCTCTTCGATAATGACTTCACGGCGAATGATGGAATTGCTGATCTTGGCCTGCTGCACCAGCGAACCGGCGGCGATCACACTGTTGTCCACATCCGCTTTGATCAGGCGGGCCACCGGACCCTGGTAATTACTGGAAAAAATCCGCCATTGCGGATTGAACACATCAAAACGCGGCGTCATGCCCAGCATGTCCTGATGCGCCTCGAAATAGGCGTCCAGCGTCCCGACATCGCGCCAATAACCCAGCTCCTCATAAGCTTTCGCACCCGGCACCTTGTTGGTGGCGAAGTCATAGGCAAATAACCGGTGCGTTTCTTTCAGCTTCGGCAGCACATGCTGGCCGAAGTCATGCTCACCACGGTCATTGGCTTCCTGAAGCGCCTGAACCAGGATTTTGGTATCGAACAGATAATTGCCCATGGACGCATAGGCGCGGGTTGGATCGGAGGGCATGGGCGCCGGATTCGCCGGCTTTTCCTGAAATTCGCTCACCCGCCCGGCATGGTCGGCGGCGATCACCCCAAAGCCGCTGGCGTCGGCCAATGGCACCGGCAACGCGGCAACGGTCACTTCCGAAGCCCGTTCATAGTGGAAATCCACCATCTGCTGGAGATCCATCCGATAGATGTGATCCGCGCCAAACACCAGCACCAGATCAGGATTATGCAACTTGATTAAATTAATATTCTGGTACACCGCATCCGCAGTACCCTGGAACCAGTCGCCGCCACGCATCATCTGCGGCGGCACCACCGTCACGAACTCTTCATTGCGCATCGGCGATACGACCCACGCCTTGCGGACATGTTCAATCAGCGACTGGGACTTGTATTGCACCAGCAAATAGATCGACTGAATCCCCGAGTTGAGCAAATTGCTCAACACAAAGTCGACGATCCGATAACGGCTACCGAAGGGCAACGACGGCTTGGAATTATCGGAAGTCAAGGGGCTCAATCGGGAACCTTCGCCGCCGGCCATGACAAACGCCAAAATTTTCGGTTGTTTCATCGCGGTGCTTCCTTCTTTATCAATGAGAGTGATTCACACAAGCTTCCCGACGGGGCTTTCACCCATTCAGGACGGGTTATCCAGTTCATAACAAGCCTTTCACTTCATCCACCGTAGCCTGGAGTGCGCGGGGCAAACCCCCTCCGCAACGGTCAGATGCCACACAATCGCACTATACAGGTTCCGTATGCCGGCCATTGAGAACGTGGAACACATGCGCTGGAATCCGGTGCGGGTTCAGTTCCACATAGTTGCGCGGTCCGTTCCAGACATAGTGAGCGCCAGTCAACAGGTCATGCACCTGAAAGGACTCGGAGGGTTTCACCCCCAGTGCTTCCAGATTCAAGTCCGTGCAACCGGCCTGGGTATAGTTCGGGTCCAGGTTCACGACCACCAGAATCACGTCGGCGCAACCCGCAATGGCCTTGCTGTAGCACAGGATTTGTCCGTTATCCACTGGATGAATGTGCAGGCCACGATCGGATTGCAACGCGGGATGACGCTGGCGGATGTGGTTGACCAAGGTAATAAATCCGCGCAGGCTGTCCGGCCCATCCAAATCCTGGAAGCCGCGCTGGCGCAATTGGTATTTTTCCGAATCCAGATACTCTTCGCTGCCATGCTTGACCGCGACATGTTCCATCATCTCGTAAGCTGGCCCATAAATGCCGTAATTAGCGGTCATGGTCGCCGCCATTACTAACCGGGACAGGAACATCGGTCGACCGCCGAATTGCAGGGCTTCAGTCAAGATATCCGGGGTGTTCGGCCAGAAATTGGGGCGGAAATACTCGCGGCCCGGTCCCTGACACAGTTCTGTCAGATACTCGCCCAACTCCCATTTGGTATTGCGCCAGGCATAGTAGGTATAGGACTGGGTGTAGCCGAGCTTGGCCAGCCGGTGCATGATCTTGGGTCGGGTAAACGCCTCGGCCAGGAAAATGGCGTCCGGGGTGGTCTGCTTGATCTCGCCGATCAGCCATTCCCACATCGCAAAGGGCTTGGTGTGTGGATTATCCACCCGGAAAATGCGCACCCCCTGTTCGATCCAGAACGCGAAGATGCTCTTGATCTCTATCCACAACGCCTGCCAGTCAGCCGTCTCGAAATTGAAGGGATAGATGTCCTGATACTTTTTAGGCGGATTCTCGGCGTACTGCACCGTACCGTCCGGCCGCCAGCGGAACCAGTCGGGATGTTCCTTGACGTAGGGATGATCCGGGGCGCATTGCAAGGCGATATCCAGAGCGATGTCAATGCCGTGTTCCCGGGCTTTTTGCACCAGGCTGCGGAAATCCTCCAGCGTCCCCAGTTCCGGCAAGATGCTCTTGTGGCCGCCTTCCGCTGCGCCAATCGCCCACGGACTGCCGACATCCTCCGGGCCAGGGGTCAGCGTATTATTCTTGCCCTTGCGGTTCATGCGCCCAACCGGATGGATCGGCGGGAAGTACAACACATCGAAACCCATGGCGGCCAGGCGCGGCAACCAGGACTCGCAATCCTTGAACGTGCCATGCTTGCCGGGCACCGGGCTGCACGAACGCGGGAACATTTCGTACCAGGTGCTGAACCGGGCGCGCACATCGTCCACGACCACGCCCAATGTCTTGCCGTAGCTCAGGGCCAGCGTCCGGTCAGCGTGGCAGAACATTTTCTGCGCCAGTTCCTCATCCAGGCCCAACTGGCGGCGCTGTTCCATGTCCTGCGCACCGGTCAGCTCCATCGCCCGCCGGGTGAGCCAATCGCCCTCTGCGCCTCCCACCCGCTGACCGGTCTTGCCGACCCACTCCGCGCCGATACGCAGCGACAGCGCAACATCCTCAGTCTGCACCCAGCGGCCCAGATCGTGCCGCCAGGATTTGAAATGATCCACCCAAGCGAGGACGGTATATTCATAGCGGCCCAACGCCGTGACCTCGAACTCGCCACGCCAGCGGTCATTCACCAGAGCGACCATGGGAACTTCCCGCCAGGTCGTTTCGCCCGCTTGGCGGTATTGCAGAACGCAGTACAGCGCATCGTGGCCGTCAGTAAAGGCATCCACTTCCACCACGACGGTTTCGCCCACCGTGCGCTTGATAGGAAAACGACCGCCGTCTACTTCCGGGCTGATGCCTTCGATAATGATCCGTTTGCGGCCATCCACCGCCCCCCCAGCGACTTCCGGGATGGCAAGCTTTTCCGCTTTCGTCGCCGGTTCGGTAGTGGCGACGCTGACGTTTTGCCCCGCCCCCGCCGGTACGGAGGATTGAACCTTGACCGTCAGCTCGCTGGCTTTTTCCGCTTTCGTCGCCGGTTCGGCAATGACTCGCCTCCCCTCATCCGCCATATTCTTCTTAGGCATACCGGTAATCCTCATTGTGCTGGCATGGATTTTCGTTGGTTTTCGTCGTATACCGCTTCGGGTGTTGAATATCGGTTTGGCCTGAAGCTTGGAACCTGTATTTATCCCCCTTTATTATGACGGTTTTTTGCGGCATTCCCAAACTCCAACGGTTGGAAACGCCGCCCACAACTGAGGATGCTAACTGATGACTGAATTGCAACGAGTTATTGAAGACGCCTTTGAGCGCCGTGCTGAACTCGACCCCGCCACCGCCCCGACCGCGCTGCGCGAGGCGGTCGAAGAAGCGCTGGGCCTGCTGGAATTGGGCCAGGCGCGAGTCGCAGAGCCGCGACAAGGCGCCTGGGTGGTCAACACTTGGTTGAAGAAAGCGGTCCTGTTACGTTTCCGCCTGAACGATAGCGTGATCATCCGTGATGGCTACACCAATTATTTCGACAAAGCACCGCCCAAGTACGC
>JBAQIQ010000304.1:0-39903 GCA_049288935.1 Candidatus Competibacteraceae bacterium | reverse complement strand
GCAACCGCAGTTAGTGTTGTTGCAGAAGACACTGCTCAATATTGAAGGACTGGGCCGACAACTCGACCCGGAGTTGGATTTGTGGAAAACTGCTAAGCCGTTCTTGGAAAATTGGATGCGCGACCGGGTGGGGCCGCACTCCGTATTGAACCGTATCAAGTACTACATCCCGCGCTGGGCCGATCAAACGCCTGATTTGCCGAATCTTCTATACGGATTGCTCAAACAGGCAAACTCCGGGGACTTGACCGTGCGGTTGCAGAAACAGGAACTGGAGCAATTAAGGCAAGATTTTCGCCGGGCCAATCGGCGCAACTTCCATGCCGCAGTCGGCGCTGCGCTCATTATTAGCGCCGCAGTCATTCTGGGTTTTGACGCCCAGCAGGGCGTCGATTTGTGGCATGCGCCGCTGCTGAGCTGGTTGCTGGGTGGAATGGGGGCTGGTTTGCTGCTCAGCGCTTGGCCAGGGGATGCCTGAGGCGCTGCTACGGTCGTTGTAATGCGGCTTCTACCGTATCGCGGGTTTGCCGCCCGCACAGCAGGTCGATCAGCGTCAGGGCGAAATCCATGGCGGTGCCAGGGCCGCGTGAAGTGATGAAGGTTCCATCACGCACCACGGCGGCGCTGCTGAGCTGGACACCCGATTGATCGTCCAGAATGCCCGGATAAGCGGTGATCTCACGGTTTTTCACCAGGCCAGCGCTGACCAGTACTTTAGGCGCGGCGCAGATTGCGGCGACATAGCGGCCCTGTTCGGTCATCCGCCGCAGCAGTGCGGTGATGCGCTGATCCGCTTCCAGCCGTTGCGCACCGCCCAGGCCGCCTGGTAGCACCACCAGGTCGAAGTCCTGGTCCAGCACGGTTTCCAGCGTTGTTTCCGGTATTAACACAACGCCCCGTGAGGCAGTGACCGGACCCTGTTCCAGCCCGGCCACCGTCACTGTGACGCCGGCGCGGCGCAACAGATCGATGATGGTCACGGCTTCCAGTTCTTCGCAGCCTTGGGCGAGTGGCACGAGGACATGAGCCATGGGTTGCTCCTTAACGCTAGAGGGTGGACGGCGTCGGTTCGCTGCGGCTTTGCAGCAAAGTCATGCCTTTCAGCATATTCAGCGCTTCATACAGCGGGTAGTCGCTTTGCGCCAGATCGCTGTCGAGGTTGACGATATCCTTGGGTTCGGTGGGGGGGACGGTAGGAGCGGGACGGGCTCCATTGTTGCCGTCGTTGCGCAAATGGCCGGTCAGGTCGGATTCCTTAACCAAATCAGCGTCGGTTCCGTCATCGGCCGCGACCTTGAGCGACTTCAGTTCGATATCGGGCTTGATCCCCTCAGCCTGAATAGATCGGCCATTCGGCGTGTAGTAACGGGCGGTGGTCAGTTTAACCGCCGTGCCATTGCCAAGCGGCAAAATGGTCTGCACTGAGCCCTTACCAAAAGTACGCTCCCCCAGCACCAGCGCTCGCCGGTGATCCTGGAGCGCACCGGCCACGATTTCCGAGGCTGAAGCCGAGCCGCCGTTGACCATGACGATCATTGGCGCTTTCTTAAGCAAGTCGCCGGCGGTGGCTTTGAACGTCTGCTCAGAGCTATCGCCCCGGCCTTTGGTTTGCACGATGACCCCCTCTTCGAGGAATTCATCCGCCACATCGACCGCGCCGTTCAACACGCCGCCCGGATTGTTGCGCAAATCCAGAATCAGTCCCTTGAGTGACCCCTGATTTTGTTTTTCGAGGTCTTGCAACGCTTCCTGGAGATTGGGTGCGGTTTTAGCCTGAAACTGGGTGATGCGCAGATAGCCGAAACCGGGCTCTAACAAACGATTCTTGACACTTCTGACCTGAATCACTTCCCGGACCAGTTTAATCTTGAGCGGTTTTTTCGCGCCTTCGCGGAGGATCGTCAGCGTGATGGGGGTGTTCGGTTTGCCGCGCATCCGGGCGATGGCGTCAGACAGGGGCATTCCCTTTACCGAGGTGTCATCCAGTCGGATGATCAGATCACCGGCGCGAACGCCAGCTCGTTGAGCAGGCGTATCATCAATCGGCGCAATCACTTTGATGAAGCCGTTTTCCTGCCCGATCTCGATGCCCAGTCCACCGAATTCGCCGGATGTGCCAATTTGCAAATCCTGGAAGGCTTCGGCATCCAGGTAGGCTGAGTGAGGATCAAGATTGCTCAGCATGCCGCGAATGGCGTTTTCCAGTAGATCCTTATCCTTGACCGGTTCGACATAATCCTGTTTGACCGCATCGAGCACACCGGTGAACGTGCGCAACTCATCGAGTGGCAGTGGGTTTTGCGGCGTTTCTTTTTCAGCCCGGACCGCCAGCGCCGTTGTTAGTGAAAGACCCGCCAGAAAGCTTAACGCCAGCGCCAGACCCTGTCGGGTTACAACATTCATAGCTTGACTCCAAAAACCTTTAGTGAGGGATTCAATGGGAATTTTAGATAACTGCAATGATATTTGCTTGGGACAACGGAAAATGCTTGGAAATTGCGAAGCTGGGAGGAGAATTTATATGAGGAGGTGGAGTTATTTTTGAGGGGCGCGACAATGCCGCGCCCCTGCTTGATTACTTGGCCTTGCCTTGATTGGCGACGGCGTCCATCAACTTCTTGAGTTCTTCAGGATCGGCGAGGTAATAGTTCTTGATAGGCCGCAGATTGGCGTCGAGTTCATAGACCAGTGGCACGGCGGTCGGAACATTCAGCGCAATGATTGCCTCATCGGACAGATTATCCAGATATTTGATCAGCGCCCGCAGGCTGTTGCCGTGTGCAGCGATGACGACCCGTTTACCGGAGCGAATGGTGGGCACCAGGACATCGTGCCAGTAGGGCAGCACCCGGTCGATGGTGGTTTTCAGACTCTCGGTGCCGGGCAGCACGCGGGGATCGAGGGCAGCATAGCGCGGATCATGAGATGGATGCTGCTCATCGTTCGCCTCTAGCGCTGGAGGTGGAATATCGAAGCTGCGTCGCCAAATTTTGACCTGTTCCTCACCATGCTTCGCCGCAGTTTCCGACTTGTTCAGTCCGGCCAAGGCCCCGTAGTGGCGCTCGTTCAGCCGCCAACTCCGATGCACTGGAATCCACGCCAGGTCCAGTTCATCCAATACCGTCCACAGGGTGTGAATAGCGCGTTTGAGCACCGAGGTATGAGCGACATCAAAGACATAGCCTTCCTTCTTCAGGGTCTGACCAGCTTTTTTGGCTTCTTCGCGGCCCTTATCAGACAAATCCACATCCACCCAACCGGTGAAGCGGTTTTCCATGTTCCACTGGCTTTCACCGTGGCGAATTAGTACGAGCTTGTACATTCAATAGCCTCCTGGTTTTGGAATGATTGCTGTTGGTAAATCAGCGTCGGGGTCAAGGAGTTTATAGGCAAATTTTAGCCGCTGATCATACGCCCGGCCTGCCCATTTCGCCAGTTGCTTCCTTCCTGAAGTCGGGAGGGAGCGCTTCTCAATATCGCTATATTCCGTTATGCTTACGCATCAATTTTTTGGAAGAAATTGCTGCATTGATAACGCATGACGAGTTCGCCAGTCTGGAGCGGTCCTCCGCCGGTGGTCCTCCGCTGGAGCTCCTGATGACCCGCGATGAGGATATTCAGCGGGCTTCCTGCTCACTGAAAGCGATGTCGCATCCACTTCGTCTCAAGATTCTTTGTACCTTGGGCGACCGGGAAGTCAGCGTCCAGGACATTGTTGATCACGTCGGCACGTCCCAAAGCAATATTTCCCAACATTTGGCTATTTTGCGGGATAAAGGCATTCTGACCTGCCGCAAGGACGCTAACCGGGTCTATTATCGGGTGGGGGATGGCCGGACGCTGCGTCTCATCGGCATGATGCGGGATGTTTTTTGTACACGGCACTTGTAAAGCTGGCTTTCACCCGACCAGTCAGGCTCAAGCCCGTCCCCGATTCTAAATTCCCAATTTTTAAAGTTGATGAATCTATTGAGGTTGTCATGAATAGCGAACGAGTTATTCGAATCATGGCCGGGTCCTTCGTCCTGATTTCCTTGCTGCTGGGCGCGCCAGCCAGCCCGCTTTATCATAGCAGTCACTGGTTATGGTTCACTGTCTTCGTTGGATTGAACCTGGTGCAAAGCGGCTTCACTCAATTCTGCCCGGCAGAGCTGATGTTATGGAAGCTAGGCGTGAAGAGCGCCGGCGACCAGGCCCGTTGTGTGATCCGCTGAGAACGTCGAACTATGAGCGATTTCACTGAATTTGCCCAGCAGAACGTCCTGTTGTTTCTAGCGTTGTTCGCCATCGTGGGGATGTTAGTGGGCAGTGAGGTTTTGCGTCGGATGCGTGGGATCAACACCGTCAACGCCACTGAGGCCCTGCGTTTGATGAACGATCAGGACGCTTGGATGGTGGATATCCGCGACGCCGGCGACTACAAGACCGGTCATATCCCGCAAGCCCGAAATCTTCCGCTCGCCACGCTGAAGGAACGGCTGAGCGAGTTAGCCAAGGCGGGTGATAAACCGATTATCGTCTACTGTGGCACGGGTTCAACCGCGCAGTCAGCTTGCGCCCTGCTCAAGAAAAACAACATCGCCAACGTGTACAGTCTGAGCGGCGGTCTGCCCGCTTGGCTGGATGCGAATCTGCCCGTCAGCCGCAACAAGAAACCTTGAAAACTCGAATAGCAACCATGCTGAATATGGTCATTTACTCAGCGGCGTATTGTCCGTATTGCCGCCGGGCGCGGGCGTTATTGGACAGCAAGGGCGCGAGCTATACCGTGCGGGATGTTGAACGTGATCCACATTTGTGGCAGGAGATTGCCGAACGCACTGGCCGTAACACCGTACCGCAGATTTTTATTGGCGACCGACACATTGGCGGTTGCGATGATTTATTCGCGTTGGAACAGCGCGGCGCACTGGATCCATTACTAAACCCTGAACCTCACTAAGGCAATCCGCATGAGCGAACAACCGCAGGCTCCCCAGCAGCATTTCGAAATCCAAAAGGTTTACCTGAAGGACGTGTCGCTGGAGACGCCCAATTCCCCCATGATTTTCACCGATCAATGGCAGCCGCAGACGGAGGTGCGCCTGGAAACCGGGGTGACTCCATTGACCGAGGATTTGTTTGAAGTCGTGCTGACATTGACCGTGACCGCTAAACTGGGCGAGCGAACCGCTTACCTGGTTGAGGTCCAGCAGGCCGGTCTGTTTACCTTGCGGGGGTTTGACGAACAACAGACGGGGCACATGCTTCACGCTTTTTGTCCGAATCTCCTGTTTCCCTTCGCCCGTGAAGCCATCGCCTCGATGATCGGCAAGGGTGGGTTCCCGGCTTTGTTGCTAAATCCTATTAATTTTGATGGCCTCTATCTCCAGCGGTTGCAACAGCAGGCGCAAGCCGTGGCCACGCCGCCGCACTGAAGACCTTGATGACCCAGGACATTGTCCTGGAACGCCTTGATTAGGCTGGAATCTGTCATAGAAAAGCCTGATGATGAATCCTGCAACAGTGACCGTATTGGGCGTAGGTTCCTGGGGAACCGCGCTGGCGTTGTTACTGACACGTAACGGCCATACGGTGCGCCTGTGGGGCCATGACTTGGAAGAAGTCGCGCCACTGTGCCGGGAACGGGAGAACCGGCGCTATTTGCCGGGCATCCCCTTTCCGGCGACGCTCACTGCGGGCACTGATCTCGCGGCGGCGGTTGTGGGCGTTGATCTGGTTTTGGTGGCGGTACCCAGCCATGCTTACCGGGCGACACTGGAGCGGTTGCGCTGCACCCTGCCGGCCACTGCCGGTTTGGTCTGGGCGACCAAAGGTCTGGAACCGGGCAGTGGCCGATTTCTGCATGAAGTGACCGATGAAGTGTTGGGCGAGGCTTGGTCGGTTGCGGTCGTGTCCGGTCCCAGTTTTGCGGGTGAAGTGGCCCGAGGGTTGCCGACCGCTGTGACGGTCGCCGCCTGCGATGTGGACTATGCCCGCCGGGTCGCTGCCTTGCTGCATGGCTCGAATCTGCGCGCCTACACTAGCCCGGATGTCATCGGCGTCGAGTTGGGCGGGGCGATTAAGAATGTGCTAGCCATTGCTGCTGGTATTGCGGATGGACTGGGGTTCGGCGCCAACGCCCGGGCAGCGTTGATCACTCGTGGATTAGCGGAAATGACCCGCTTGGGGTCGGCGGTCGGCGGTCGGCGGGAAACGTTCATGGGCTTAACCGGCATCGGTGATCTAGTGTTGACATGCACAGATGACCAATCGCGCAACCGCCGATTTGGGCTAGCGATGGGCCGGGGTGAAACAGCGGAAGCTGCGCTTGTGGCCATCGGCCAAGTGGTGGAGGGCGCAGCGACAGTGCGGGAGGCGTTGCGGTTAGCCCACCGGCATGGCGTGGAACTGCCGATTACCGAACAGGTTAATCAGGTGTTACATCATGGCCAGAACCCGCGCCAAGCAGTGGAAATTTTGTTGGCGCGCGATCCGAAACCCGAAGGAGTCTGAGGCAGCGAGTCAGGTTAGGCAAGCGTCTAACACATGCTGCTGGTGCGAATCCGCTTCCCGCCCGGTGTAGGCCTGTGGCCAGCGTCGTTTCACTACAGAGCCGTCACTGGTCAGGGCGTGGCAGGTGTTCAAGACCGGTGGCGGTGTCCGTTCATCAGCCGGTTTCGCGTCTTCTTCGTCATAATGCTGGCCGTAGACGGTCTGGAAAACCGTGGTGGCGACCGGCCCTAGCAACTCGGTCATGTGGGTGCAGCCGTTGACGCCGCTGAACAGTTCCCGAAGCTTGAGCGACCATCCCGGCCCAATGCGCACTCCGATCAATTGCCGGTAGCGTTCGGCAATCGCTGGACAGAGCCCAAACGGTGAGCCATCAATGCATGCCTCACTTTGATGAATCAAAAACTCACTGTCGACCGTCAGCCGGACCCACATATCATGTAGTGGCTCTCCCGCCTGAATAACGCCGCCGCGATCCTCATTGGGAAACGCATAGGTCTTAATGTCTGTCATCCGGCCTTCGATTTCCCATAAGCCGTCATCGCGCTGGTAGCCCCAACATTGGATATTTCGTTGGTGCAATAATTGGCGGGAAGCAGGTGTAGAAAGCGACATCTGTTTTTTTACCACCTCTCAATCAAAGAAGGCGCCGTCCATAACACGCGCCAACCGGTCATCCAGTTTGACTAATACAGCGTGTTTTTGTTCGGGAGCATAGTCCCACCAGCCGGCGATCTCATCTAGGGTGCGGAAGCAACCCTCGCACAGTTGGGTCTGTGGGTTGATCACACAAACCCCGACGCAAGGCGAGTGGGGATCGCTGCTGGACGAGGAAAAGAGATCGGCGGTCATGTCGGAGTAGAGAGGTACAATAGTGGTGAACGGAGTCACCATAATACCGTGCCTTGGAAGGGTAATCCATGATGAGAAGGAAGGGGCAAGCCGCGAAGACCAGAAGACTATGGATTATGGGGTTATCGAGTGTGCTTCTTGTTGTTTGGAGCACGCGCCCTATGCGCTTTGGCCAGACGGTGGCAGACCGGCCCTCGATCCTGTGGTGGCTATTAATTCTCCGTGATCTTCGCGGCTCACCCGAAATAAACAAAATTTATCACTTGCGCTCAATATTGAAACTAAATGATTTTTTTAATACGTTTTTGGCCAAAAGCAGCCATTAACTTTCTCGAAGATAGCACAACACTCGCCCAAATCGTAAGTAAGGAAAAACCATGATTATTATCATGGAAAATCTCCACATGCCAAATTTTCGGCGAAAGTCTCACGAATTGCGCTTGTCTGGACGGGTTGCCAGGTTTAACCTTGGCAAGGTAAGTCCAGCGGAAGCGAGCCGGACGTAGCGGTCGGTGCGCTTTTAGCAAAATCGATAGATGGTTCACAAGCGACTCAGGAGGGAACATCATGTTGTCATACCAAGATTGTGTGGAGTTGAGTGACCTGACCGAGGAAGAAATCGAAGCTATTGCTGAGCACGAGCACTTGCCAGAGATTGCCGCCTTGGAGATGGGCAACTATCTGGTTCATACGGAGCAAGGCGTTCCGATGATCAAGCGTATCATTCTTGAGGATATTGAGGAGGCGCGCCGACGTAGCCATGATCAAAAAGTTCTGCAATTGAAATTGGTTCTCAGACATTTTATCGAGACCCATCCTCAGTAGTTTGTCCCACCCGCTGTGTGTGAGCCTCATGTTCAGTGTTGGTGTTCAGCCAGCAACACTTGGATTTCCATCGGTCCGGCCCGGCGCATGGGTCGGCCGTCGATGGGGCTGCGTGGCGCCTCCCGTTCGGCCAGCGAGGTAAAGACAGTGAGATCGAAGTCGTGATCGCCGGCGCTGAACCGAAAAACCGGCAGACAGACCTGATCGCCGTTGCCCAGCTTCAATCGGCGTTCGCCCGTTTCAAAAGGGACATGTTGCTCCATCAGAAACAGCGTAACTTCTTTGGGCGTATCGGCGAACAGATGCAACTGGATAGGGGTGTTCGAGCCTGCCGTCCCGCTCAGCACTGCGCCGACCAGCTTTGGCCGGAAGTGTGCCAGGAAGTGCATTGCATTCAGGGCCGCTTCTCGCAGTTCCTGCAGGCGCTGCGGTTGGTGATCGGCTTGAAACAGCCGCTGGTAATTCAGCAAGGCCTGCTCGATTTCCCGGTTGTCTGGCAACAAACCCTTGTCGGTGACAGCCAGTCGCAGCGCCGCCTTGCGTTTGGCAGTGCGAAAATCGGTGATGCCTTCTTCAGCCATCAACCGGGCGCATTCCTGAGCCAGCAGGATTCTGAGTCGGGGGGGCTCACGATGAGCCATGGGCGAACTCCGGGGGGCAGGGTGGAGGAATGAACCGACCGTGGAAATTCCCGATGTGGGAAGCCGGGCGGTTTGTTATAGTCATAGGTGTATCACTATCCAAGTTTGATTTGTCCATATCTGATGGAGGGGAGGGAGCGTATCTTGGCTTTGTTCAAGCGTAAAGAACCCATGTTGGGTATTGATATCAGTCCCTCGGCGGTCAAGGTGGTCGAACTGAGCCGTTCCGGGTCGCGGTTCCGGGTTGAGGCCTATGCGGTTGAGCCGCTGGGCGAGGGGATGTTGGAGGATCGCAACCCTGTTGATCCGGATGTGATCGGTGAGGTGATCAAACGGGCTTGCCGTAACGCTGGCGTCCGAACGCGCCGCGCCGCCGTAGCGGTACCCACTTCCAGCGTCATCAATCGCCTGGTGCCCATGCCGATTGAATTCAAAGAAAGCGACATCGAAGCCAATATCTCGATTGAGGCGGCGCAATATATTCCCTATCCCGTCGAGGAAATCTATCTGGATTTCGAGGTGAAGGGGCTTTCTCAGGCGAGCAGTGAGCAACAGGATATTTTGTTGGTCGCTACCCGTAAGGAGAATGTGGATACTCGGGAAGCAGCGCTCAAGGAGGCGGGGTTGGTCCCGGCGGTAGTGGATGTGGAAGCCTATGCACTGGAAAATATGTTCCGCCTAGTGATGGATAGCTTGTCCCGGAGCAGCAGCGAGAGCACTGGATTGAACCTGAGCAAGGCGCGCGGCAGTTTAACGGCTCTGGTTGATATCGGCGCTTCCATCGCCAATTTGTATATTCTGCAAGGAGACCAGATCATTTACAGCCGTGAGCAGGGTTTTGGTTGTGATCAGCTCACGTTGCGGATTGCCGAGACTTATGGTTTGTCACGGGACCAGGCCGAACGCGCCAAGCGCACTGGCCAAGTGAATGAAGGGTACGATGAAGCACTTTTGTATCCTTTCAAGCAAATGCTGGCTGAGCAGATCGGTCATGCGCTACAGTTTTTCTATTCCTCCGATCATTTCGTTTCAGGCCGCTATACTGTAGACAACCTGGTTTTGGTCGGCGGCGGCGCCATGCTTCCGGGGCTGGATCGAGTAGTGGCGGAGGTGTTGGGGATTGCGACCATGGTAGCGAATCCTTTCAAGAATATGGGTAGCGCTTCGCGAGTGAATAGCAGCGCCCTGTTGCGCGATGCGCCGTTGCTGGCGGTTGCTGGCGGGTTGGCCCTGAGGAGCTTTGACGGATGACGCGCATCAATTTGTTGCCTTGGCGTGACGTGCGCCGTGTCCAGCGCCAACGGGATCTGGTCGGCCTGCTGGTGGCCGCTGCGCTGCTGGCGTTAGGGACTGTCTATCTGGCGCATACCGAGATCGCCAGCCGCATTGAGTTTCAGCAGCAGCGCAACGAGTATTTGCGCGGCGAAATCGCTCGATTGAAGAAGGCTTCCGAGGAGCTAGCGGAACTGCAAAAGACCCGGAGCCGGCTGATTGAGCGCGGTAATGTGATTCAGAAGCTGCAGGCGAGCCGTCCCGGCAAGGTGCGGATGCTGGATGATTTGGTCCGATTGATTCCCGAAGATATTTTCCTGACGGCCTTCAATGTAGCGGGTAATCAGGTAAAGCTGAACGGCACCGCTCGCTCCGATCTGATCATTTCCGAATTCATGCGCGATATCAAAACGTCGAACCTGTTTGGCGAGCCGGTGTTGCAGATCATTCAGACCAATGATGTGAACAACGTGCAGGCGCGGGTTTTTGAGCTGACCATTCCGCTTAAACTGGAGGCAGATCAGGAGATGACAGGAGGGAAAACATGAATCTGTCTGAAATCAACCTGAGCGATATCAATCTGCAGGAAGCCGGTGATTGGCCACTGGCCGGCAGGCTGGCATTGGCGATCGTGGTGATGGCGGTGGTCATGGGTGGTGGGTATTATTTTTTCACCAGCGACCAGCTCGTACAGTTGGAAACGGTGACCAACGAAGAGCAGAAGTTGCGCCAGGAATTTGTCGAAAAGCAAAGGGTGACCGCCAATCTTGAGGCGTATCGGGCGCAAGTGGCGCAGATGGAGGCTGATCTGGCGGTGATGCTGCGGCAGTTGCCGACGGGTACCGAGATGCCGGACCTGCTGGAAGATGTATCGAATACTGGCAAGAAAAATGGTCTGGATTTCGAATTGTTCAAGCCCGAGGCGGAACAACCTCGGGATTTTTATGCGGCCAAACCTATCACAGTCAAGGCCAAGGCGACCTATCATCAGTTCGGCGCGTTTGTCAGCGGGGTGGCGATGCTATCGCGGATCGTGACGTTGGAGAATGTGACGCTGACAGCGCTGAGCGGTAAGGGCGGAGCTAAGGGAGCAGCCACCAGCGCCAAGGGGAAGACCGAGTTGGTGGATATCCAGGCGACCTTACAGACCTACCGTTATATGGACGAAGGACGTGCGCCTGCGCAGAACAAGGATGGCAAGGGAGCGGCTAAGAAATGAACACACACCATTTTAGGTTTCCTCGCTTGTGGGTGGGAGAAAGTTGGGGGGTAAAATTTGTTGTCTTGGCGCTCATTTTGCATTTACTGGCAGGGTGCGCCGAGCGGGATATGAGTGATCTGCGTAACTTTGTAGAGACTACTAAGCGCACGACGCCCATCAAAAAGCCTGATCCGCCACCGGAGTATCCGCCCTACGAGCCGTTCGCCTACACTGCACAGGGATTGAAGGACCCGTTCGTAGTATCACCGTTTGCTCAGGAGGAGGAACTGGCGGTGACTCAGGATGTGGCGATGACGCCAGGTAGTGGTTATAAGGGGGTACGTCCGGACCCGAACCGGGTGCGTGAAGAGTTGGAAAAGTATTCATTGGGTTCGCTGAAGATGATGGGGACGATGCGGGTGAGCGGCGCTGGCGATTTGTGGGCGCTGATTCTGGCCCCGGACGGGGTGGTACACCGGGTGCAGAAAAATAACTACTTGGGTTCCAATCACGGCAAGATCGTCGGCATCAGTGAGCAGCGGGTCGATTTGAAAGAGATCGTGGCGGATGGACCCGGGCGCTGGCAGGAACGGGAAGCGTTCTTGTCGCTGACTCAGTAATCGAGGGGGAAGTGTCATGACGAACAGTGCCATCAGTGAAGGCCAACGCGGTCGGCGGCCAGACGGGGGGAGTCTGCTGCGGTGGGCGGCGTATGGTTGGGTCTGTGCCATGGTGTTGCTGGCGACCGGTTGGACGGCAGCGGTTGCGGCAGAGGACCGGCGACAACCGGTGTTGCAAGCGGTGGATATCAGTCCACTGGCAGGTAATCGGTTGCAGTTGCGTTTTCGGTTATCGGAGCGGCCGGAGGGGCCACCGAGCAGTTTTACGATCAATGAACCGGCGCGGATTGTGCTGGATTTCCTGGATACGCGAAATGGTCTGGCGACGCGGCAACAGACAATCAATGTCGGTGTAGCGGAGAAGATCAGTGTTCTGGAAGGGGCGGACCGGACCCGTGCGTCGCTGAATCTGGCACGGTTAGTCCCTTACCAATTGCAGGTGCAGGGTGATGCAGTGGTGTTGACGCTGGAAGGGGCCGGGACCTCAGTAAAGAAAACCCCAGCGCCGACTCCCGCCGGGTCAGTAGCGGCGTCAGCGCCGAAACGCAGCGAAGCGCCCGTGCCGTTGACGCCGCGCAATGTCAGCGATGTCAGCTTCAAACGCGGGCCAGCCGGGCAGGGAATCATTACCGTTAAGCTGTCGAGCCCGAATATTGTTGCCGACGTGCGACAGGAAGGGAACCGGGTGATTGCGGATTTTCAGGCGGCGACGCTACCGCGTGGTCAGCAACGACGCCTGGATGTGACTGATTTTGCGACGCCAGTAACCACGATCGAGGCGCTGAATCAGGCAAATAATGCGCGGTTGAATATTCAGCCGATTCCGCCGTTTGAATATTTGGCCTATCAGGCGAATGATTTATATGTGATCGAGGTGCGTCCACCGCAGAAGACGCCAGAAGAAGAAGAGAAGGAGGCGCAATTCGATCCATCGAAGAAAAAGTATAAAGGCGATTTGCTGTCGCTGAATTTCCAGGACATTGAGGTGCGGGCGATCCTGCAAATCCTGGCGGATTTCACCGGGCTGAACATCGTGGTGAGCGATACGGTGAAGGGTAATTTGACGCTGCGCTTGCAAAATGTACCGTGGGATCAGGCGCTGGATATCATTATGCGCACCAAGGGTCTGTCGATGCGCCAGAACGGGAATGTGGTTTTTATTGCGCCAACGGAGGAAATCGCGGCTCGCGAGAAACTGGATCTGGAATCGCGCAAGACCGTGGATGAATTGGTGCCATTGCGGACGGAGATTATTCAAGTCAATTACGCCAAGGCGAAAGATCTGGCGGAATTGCTGAAGAAAAAAGGTGGCGGGGAGAAAGACCAGCAACAGAGCATTTTGTCGCCGCGCGGAACAGTTGAGCCTTACGAGCAGACCAATACATTGATCGTCAAGGATATTCCTGACAAGTTGGCGGAAATTCGTGAGTTGATTACGCAACTGGATAACCCGGCCAAGCAGGTGATGATTGACTCGCGGGTGGTCATCGCCAGTGATGATTTCGCCCGTGACATTGGAGTGCGGTTTGGAGTGTCCGGCGTGAGCCAGACCGGCGATGGCCGGGTCAACATGTTGACTGGCGGCCTCAATGGGGCTGATCAAATGGTGAACAGTGCGATTGGCAATCTCAGGGGTACTGGCCAGCCGTTTCCGGTCGCGGTGCCAGAACTTGGCCAGCGGTTGGGCGTACAGTTTCCGGCGACTGGCGCTCTCGGTGGAACTCCGGCACGGGTGGCTTTAGCGATTCTGGGTGCAGACTATCTGGTGGATCTGGAACTTTCAGCTCTGCAAAAAGAAGGTAAGGGTGAGGTTTTGTCTAATCCCCGGGTGGTCACGGCCGATCTAAAGAAAGCCACTATCGAACAGGGTCGGCAAATTCCGTATTCAGAGGTGGATGATAACGGTAAGGTGACTACCTTGTTCAAGGATGCGGTGCTCAAGCTGGAGGTCACCCCACAAATTACCCCGGATGATCGGGTGCGGATGGATCTGAAAGTCACCAAAGATGACGTCGGTGTGAATGTTCCACAGGCGACGGGTGGGTCAGTGCCCTCCATCGATAAGCGTGGCGTGGAAACTCAAGTGCTGGTGAATAACGGCGAGACCGTGGTGTTAGGCGGCGTGGTTGAGCAAAACAAACGAACGGGAACCGATAAAGTGCCGTTGCTGGGTGATATTCCCCTGTTGGGCTATCTTTTCCAAAGCAACACGAATAGCACGGTCAAGCGCGAACTGCTGATTTTCGTGACGCCGCAAATCCTGAGAGAAGGGACCAGCGCGGATCGTTAAGGTTGTTGAGATAAACGTTGCATCGCGGGGAGTGAAAGCCATGCGATCTTTGCTAGGCAGGTTGAAAGGGCTGACAGAATTATGGGTGCTGACCCTGTTGTTAATGGTCGGCTTAGGGAGTCATGAGGCGCTGGCCAACTGGTTTTCGAGTCCGGGTGGCGGCAGTGGCGGTTTTACCGGCCGGCCCTTGATTACTGTTGAAATCAGTGCTGACAGAACGAGTGTGCCGGTCAATCTGGCCGGCCTGGGGCCGAATCCGTCTTTGCCCTATACCAGCACGATTACAGCGGTGGTGCGGCAGGACGGACGGCTGTTCCCGACCAACATTCAGTTGGATTTGGCGCCGACTCTGGCGGTAGGCGCATTGTTCAAGCCAGATGACTTTACTCAGGGTTTTCGCAGCTTGCCGCTGGAAAGCACCAGTGGCTTAGCGACTGCGTTCTTTCATGCGTCCACCACGCCCGGCGAAGCCGTGATCACTGCCTCGGCGCAAGATCCTGGTACGGGACAGACCGTTAGCGCCAGCTTGAAAATCACTGTCGTTGATGAGAAGCGGCCGGCGGCGGCGATTACCTTTACCGGCGCCTACGTGAACGCTGTTATTGCGGGCCAATCACGGTTTGGCGGCGCGGAAACGCCCATTCAGGATGGCTCCTACAGTCGGGTCATCAGCGCCGTGGTCAATGACTCCAATGGCAACCCGACCAATCCGAATACGCAAATCAACTTTTATCTGATCGACGGCCCGATCACCGGTTACCCAAGCACTCCCGGTTCATTTTTCATCGCCGGTAGTAATGGCGACCCGGTCGATGGACAATTCCGGTTCAATGCGGCGGGTGGTGATTTCGTCACTAAGGGAGTGGCTCCCTTTCATCGTCTGGTGCTGGGCAAACCCGTGCCCGATTTGCGGATCATCGAAAGTGTGCTGAGCGCGACCTCGCTCGCGGTTCAATCCACCAGTCGCTCGCCGTTCCCCGCGAACACCAGCAGTGTTCCCTATATGGTCGGCTTTGCCCAGAACGCGGCGATTCTGTCGCCCTCGTTCACCAATCTGCAAGGCGTGGCCAGTACGACTCTGACTTATCCTGTGGAGCGCGTTGGCCAGACAGCCGTATTAGTAGCCTGCACGGCGGATATGAGTGTTTGCGGAGCGCTGAATACTTGTGACGTCAGCGGCGCAAATTGTAAATCGGTTTATTTGGGAGTCACCAACGGTACGGATCGGACGTTGACCGTATCGGCGACGACCCTTGGACCGAACCGGAGCACTGACGTGCAGATGTGTCTGCGGGATGTGAATTTCACCCCGCTGCCAGCCACTGAAATTCGCTACAACATCGGTTCAAAGGGGCCAGCAAAGGTCACCGTTAACGGTGTGGAAGGTAATCAGGGCAACGTGTTGACTGGCGCGAATGGCTGCACCATGGTGAAGATCGCCAGTAGCGGTCAGATTCCCGGCGGCCTGCCCATCGAGTTGGATTTCACGTCCGACTATGTCGCGACTCCGGCCAAGGTGACGATCAAGTCGCCGGGCGCGGGCAAGATGGATGGTCTGTTCAACTGCGAATTCCAGTTTAGCGCGGGAACGGCGCTTTGCGAATTGACCCTGCGTTTGACCGATGACGAAGGGTCGCCGATGCCGGACGTGCTGATCGCGCTGGGTGCGGTGGAAGCGGCGGGAACCTACACACTGACCTTCAACCCAGCCGAAGGCGTCTTTGGCAAGACCGACAGTCAGGGCCAATTGCGGGTCACGGTGCAGTTGAACATGCCCGGTGCGTACACCTTCCCGTTCCAGACCGCAGCGGGTGGCACGGCCAGCTATACCATGCAGGTGAACGTGCCGGCGCCGGGTCAATTGCAGGTCAGCCTGAATGGCCCAACTGAAGCGCCGCTTGGCCAGCCGTATAGCGCGGTGCTGCTGGCCCAGGGCGGGACTCCGCCGTATGCCTGGTCGTTGCTGGCGGGTCGTCTGCCGCCTGGCGTCAGCCTAAGCGGTAATGGAACGATTTCCGGAACGCCGAGCTCCAGTGGCACCTTCAGCTTCTCGGTGCAAGCAACCGATAAGAACGGCCTGACCGGC
Source organism: Candidatus Competibacteraceae bacterium (assembly GCA_049288935.1). Lineage (GTDB taxonomy): Bacteria > Pseudomonadota > Gammaproteobacteria > Competibacterales > Competibacteraceae > UBA2383. Next base: position 23,624 of record JBAQIQ010000304.1, on the reverse strand, counting down.
TTTGGCGCGTTCACTATTACCGTGGGCGAACAGGAGGCGTTGGAGGTTTCGTTGAACGGGCCACCTGCGGGGGCGCTGAACGTGCCCTATAGCGGGGTGCTGAGTGCAACCGGTGGATCGGCCCCCTATAGCTTCTCGCTGCTGGCGGGCAAACTGCCAACGGGCCTCACCTTGGATGCCGATGGTACGCTGGCGGGGACGCCGACCGAGGTCGGAACCTTCGCCTTCTCGGTGCAAGCCAGGGATAGCAATGGCGCCACCGGAACCGGCAACTTCACGATCACTATCGCCAGCGCTTCGCCGTTGACGCTGACCTTGCAGGGACCCACCGCTACGACGGTGGGGGCGAATTACAGCAGCGTAGTGGTCGCGGCAGGCGGGACCCCGCCCTACATCTTCCAGGTTTTGGCGGGTAGTCCGCCGACGGGCCTCATTCTGAACTCGGTGACCGGCGCGCTGACCGGGACGCCACTCGCTGGCGGGGTTTTCGTCTTCACCGTCGGGGCGACCGACAGCAAGGGCGTCAAGGGACAAAGCACGTTCACCATCACGGTGAATACCGCTCAGGCCCCAACGATTGCGACCGAGTCGCCATTGCCGAACGCGACGCCGGGTACGTTCTATACAGCGCTTCTCACGGCGACGGGTGGAACCTTGCCCTACTCGTGGACTATTGAAGCGCCGAGCACCCTGCCGGCCAGTCTGGCGCTCAACGCCAGCACCGGCGCGCTATCGGGTACGCCGACTTCTACGGACGTGGGCAATTACAACTTCATTGTCCGGGTGACCGATGCCAACGGCGCGTTTGCCCTCAAGGCTTATACCTTGACGGTGGGGAGCGGGGGCGGAGGCGGTGCACTGGTGCAAAGCGTTCAGTTGCTCAGCGAGAGCCTGACTTTGGAGTCCTCCGGTAAAAAGCCCATCACATTGACGGCGCTCGTCAAGGATTCAAACAGTAATTTGATGAAGGATGTACCGGTCACTTTTGCGGTGACTAATGGCGTCAACGCTACCCTTCAGGTGGTCAGAGGGACGACTGACGACACCGGCACAGCGACAGTGCTGCTCAATACGGGTGGCGATACCAGCAGCCGCACGATTACGGTGGTGGCAACCGGTGGTGGGGTCAACTCAAACGCGGTTGATATCGAGGTAGCGGGTAACAAACTGACGATTGCCGGACCCACCACCGCAGTTCTCGGTGGGCCAGCAATCCCGTTAACGCTGACTCTGGTCGATTCAGCCGGGCAACCGATTGGTAATCAACAACTGACGGTGGCGACCCTTCCCGCTGGTCTGGCGACCCCCGCTGCTCTGACGACGGATAGCGGTGGGCAGGCGCAGACGCAAGTTGCGCCCAGCAGCACTCAACTGTGTCCTCCGAATCCACCCGGAACCCCGTGTATTGTGGTGACGGCCACTGGAGCAGGAGCGACCGGCAATCTGACGATTACCGTATCGCCGGACAATTTTGTATTCGTCACACCGTTGCCGGCGCCAGCAACGCTAGTGAATGGGGTGTGGAGTGTCCCGTTGAATACGCCCCAGACCTTGCGGGTGCGGTGGCTCACTGGCAATCCGGCCACTCCGGTCGTCGGCCAGCCGGTCACTTTTTCGGCAACGCGAGGTGTTCTGAGTGGCCCCAACCCGGCGACGACGAACGCCAGTGGTGAGGCTACTATCCAGATTGAGGCCAATAACGCGGGGTCATCATTGATTACGGCGACGACCGCCGCGAATGGACCGAGTGCCCAGTTCACAGTTCTGTTCGTGTCGACAGATCCGAAGCAGATGACGTTGCAGGCGGTGCCCACCGTGATTGGCACCAATCCAGCCGGCAGGAGCGACCAGCAGAGCAAGATCACGGCGACTGTCAAGGATGACAACGATAACCCGGTGGCGAATCGGACGATCATCTTCTCGCTGACCGATGTGAGTGGTGGCAACATCGCGCCGAGTACCGCAGTGACCGACGCCAACGGTCAGGCGCAAACTACCTACACCGCTGGGCAAACGCCAGGGGCGCAAAATGGCGTTCGGGTTGATGCGTCAGCCGGGGTGCCGTTGATCCGGTGTCCGGGACAACAGTTGGTCGCTTCAGGATCAGGGGTGCCTGGGCAACCGGCTGGTCCAGGACCCTATGCGTTTTGCTCGGTCAGTCTGACAGCCGCCAAGCAGGAGTTGTTCATCAAGCTCGGCACCGATAACCTGATCGACAATTCAGCGCCACCGTTGTACAAGAAAAAGTACACGGTGTTGGTGACGGATGCGGCGGGCGGTCCAGTGCAGAACGCCACGATTACCCTGAGTATCTTGCCCACTGCGTATTACAAGGGCAAATACCTACTCTCTCCAAATGATTTTGAACCCAAGAAATGGGTGCAAGTCATTGGAACAGCCGTCCAAAATAATCTCGCAACATACTTTCCTCCTTTTGGACCCTGCGCGAATGAGGATATCAATCGTAATGGTATCCTTGATCCAGGTGAGGATACGAATGGCAATGGCCGTTTGGACCCAGGCAATGTAGCGACGATAGACGCTAACCCGGTGACTACCGACTCCAGCGGATTTGCCCAGTTCAATGTGGTTTACGCGGCGCAGTTCTCGAACTGGGTTACAGTGGATCTATTGGCGACGGCGAAAGTGACCGGCAGCGAAGCCACGACAGTCGCCAACTTCACGTTGCCCATTTTAGCAGCAGCGCTGACAGCGACTGGAGCATCACCTCCCGGTAACCCCAGTCCGTATGGGATCGCAACGAGCTGCCTCATTCCTTAATGTAGCGTGTGGCTGCATCGATTGAGTTGCCGTCTTTATTGGTGATCCAACTGAACCGGCCTCTGCTCTAACCACCCCGGCGCTACGCGCCACCCCTCCTTAGCTAAGGAGGGGAATTAAAAAAACCGCCCTCCGGGAAACCAGGGGGCGGTTTTTTTGATTTGGGTGAAGGTCACCAGAGTGATTTTTTATTGCGGCGCGCTCGGGCGTATACTTTTAAAGTCGATAGTGGAGTGAATCATCATGGCAACGACCTACGAAGAAGTCTGGGCCTTATTTCGAGAAACCGACCGCAAATTTCAGGAAAGCCGGGTGGAATCGGATCGGCGGTTTCAGGAGACCGACCGCAAGTTTCAGGAAACTGACCACAAGTTTCAGGAAACTGACCGCAAGTTTCAGGAAACCGAACGGTTTTTGAAAGAACAATCACAGGAGACCGCCCGATTATTACGGGAACAATCGCAGGAAACCGAGCGATTTTTGAAGGCGCAATCGCAGGAGACCGACCGGAAGATCAAAGCCGTGACCGCCGCCATTGGCGAGTTGGGCAACCGCCTGGGAGAATTTGTCGAAGGATTTGTGCGGCCCGCCGTGGTGCAACTCTTTCGGGCGCGGGGCCTCGAAGTGCATGAAGTCTATCCTGACGTCGAAGTCGATCGAGGCGAAGAAGGTATGCAAATCGACCTGCTGGTGGTCAATAGCACCGAAGCCATACTGGTCGAAGTAAAAAGCAAACTGGCCCTGGCCGATGTCGACGACCACCTCGAACGGTTAAGCAAATTCAAGCGCTTGATGCCGCGCTATGCCGATGTCCGAGCGCTGGGGGCGGTTGCGGCGATGGTGATCCCCAAAGACGTCGCTCGTTATGCTTACCGAAAAGGGTTGTTCGTGCTGGCCCAATCCGGCGAGAGCCTGGTGATTCTCAATGACGCGAAATTTCAGCCCAAGGCGTGGTAAAGCCAACCCCCGCCCTCCGGGCACCCCCCCTATGAAATAGGGGGCAGGGGGGGTCTGTTGTGGAATTAGGTGGACTTACAAGGTTTCGACATCGAGCGAATCGCCATACATCTCAATTCCTAATCGTTCGGCGACCTTCCGCGCCCGGGCATCGATCATCGGAGAAATCACGATCAACCGGTTCGCCTGTCGTCCATGCCGCTTCTCATAAAACCGCGCCTTCCGCTCGAAAATATACATACCCGCCTTGTCGATCGACGACTTCAGCTCGCAAATCAGCAACAGTCCATTTTTAATGATCACATCCAACTCCACCTGATCCGGCCGGCCAAATACCACGCCTTCATCATCGTAGTCATTAACGTTGACCACCTGCACCGCAAAGTTTTCCTCCAAAATCCCGGCCAGCGCATCGCGGAACGCCTTCTCCGATTGCAGGCTCCAGCGTGACCCCAGCGCTCCAATGCTCCGATCATGTTTACGCGCTTGGGCCATGGCTTCTTCATGAAGCCGTCGCAGTTCTTCCTGATTTGCCTCCCACTTGCGGTTCTGTTCCTCCCACTTGCGCGTTTGCTCCTCCCGGTCACGGCGCAACTCGGCCAGGATGTCATAGAAACGATCCTGGGTTTCCTCACGCGGTGCATATTCCCGACGAGTCAATTCCAAAATATAGGCGCGCAGTTCCGGGTCAGTCCGCAAAAAATGCGGCAATTCCTGCCGGATAGCTTCTTTCAGAGTTTCGGTGTTCATTATGTCTCCAGATCGATGGATAGCCGCTCACCATGATTCTAACCCAAGTGATTTTTTTAGCAGCGATGACGGGAACGGCTGTTAGGGCTACAATTCATCCCCCCTCAGTGTGACGACGGAGCTGCATCGTGCAGGAACTCAACCCCTATTTCTACCAGATTCAAGACCTCCAGGAACGCTGCGCGTCCCTGAGGGGGTATCTTTGACTTTGACACCCGGCGCGAGCGGCTGATCGAAGTCAACCGGGAATTACAGGAACCCAAACTCTGGAACGACCCGGAACGGGCGCAGGCGCTCGGTAAGGAACGGGCAGAACTGGAAGCGGTGGTTGACCGGCTGGAAAGCCTGAGCCGGGGCCTGAACGAAGCTGCTGAACTACTCACCTTGGCCGGCGAGGAAGGCGATGACGCAGCGGTCGCCGAAGTGGTCCGGGATATCGAAAAACAGGAACGAATCGTCGCTGATCTCGAATTCCAGCGCATGTTCTCCGGCGAACTCGACGCCAGCAACGCCTTCCTCGATATTCAGTCCGGTTCCGGCGGCACCGAAGCCCAGGACTGGGCCGAGATGCTCCTGCGCATGTATCTACGCTGGGGAGAGCGGCGCGGCTTCGCTACCGAACTGCTGGAAGCCTCGCCCGGTGAAGTGGCCGGCATCAAGAGCGCCAGCATCCGCTTCGAGGGGGCTTACGCCTTTGGCTGGTTGCGCACCGAAACCGGTGTGCATCGCCTGGTGCGCAAATCCCCTTTCGATTCTGGCAACCGCCGCCATACTTCCTTTGCCGCCGTGTTTGTTTCTCCAGAAATCGACGACCGCATTGAAGTCGAAATCAATCCCGCTGACTTGCGCGTCGATGTTTACCGCGCCTCCGGGGCCGGCGGCCAACACGTCAACCGCACCGAATCGGCGATTCGCATCACTCACCTGCCGACCAATACCGTCGTGCAGTGCCAGAATGACCGCTCTCAGCACAAGAACCGCGCCACCGCCATGAAGCAGCTCAAGGCCAAGCTCTACGAATTGGAAATACAGAAGCGCAACGCCCAGTCCCAGGCGGTCGAAGACAGCAAATCCGATATCGGTTGGGGCAGCCAGATTCGCTCCTATGTGCTGGATCAATCGCGCATCAAGGATTTGCGCACCGGCGTCGAAACCGGCAACACTCAGGCGGTGCTGGACGGTGACTTGGACGACTTCATCGAGGCCAGTTTGAAGAGTGGGCTGTAAACTCCCTCCCCCCTCGTGGGGGGTGTGAACGGCAACGACGCAAATTCAGGAGAACCTTTATGAACTGGCAGGAAGTCTGTGAACATCCCAGCTTGCAAAATTTGCCCTTCAAAATCGAATTGAATGAACGAGGGGAGATTATTATGAATGCGGTGCGGGTGATTCATTCGCTGTATCAAGGAGAAATTGAATATCTCCTGCGCACGTTATTAAAAAGTGGCCGGACTTTTCCTGAATGCGCGATCAAGACCACGAAGGGTACCCGGGTCGCGGATGTGGCGTGGGCAACAGCGGATACAGTGCGGAAAATTAAGGGTGAAGTCGAGTGTTCGATTGCGCCGGAAATTTGCGTGGAAGTCGTATCCGCTAGCAATACCGGCGAGGAAATGGAGGAGAAAAAAGCGTTGTATTTCGAGAAAGGCGCTCGTGAAGTCTGGGTTTGCGAGAATGGCGTTATGCAATTTCATCATATCAACGGCCAGATGGCGGCATCAATGCTGGTTCCCGATTTCCCAAAACTGATTAACATCGACGACTAACCCGCGAGCAAGCGCTAATGAATCCAGCCACCGACTCCCCCGAAGCACTCCTGGATGAAAACAAGCTGATCGCTCTGCGTCGGCAAAAGCTCCACGAGCTGCGCCAGTCAGGTAACGCCTATCCCACCGACTTTCGCCGCAATGCCCTGGCGGCAGAACTTCACGCCGCTTGTGGGTGTAAGGAACCGGCGGCGCTGGATGCGGAACCCCGGCGCGTGGCGGTCGCCGGACGGATGTTGGCCAAACGGGTCATGGGTCAGGCCAGCTTTGTCCGACTGCGCGACCAGTCCGGCGATATTCAATTATTCCTGCAAAAAAGTACGCTGAGTGCGGTGTATGAAGCCTTCAAAGACTGGGATTTAGGCGATATCCTCGGCGCAGAAGGCGTGGTGTTTAAGACCAAAACCGGCGAATTGTCCATCAAGGTCGATACGTTGCGCCTGCTGACCAAAGCGTTGCGTCCGTTGCCGGAGAAGTTCCACGGGCTGGCTGATCAGGAGACCCGTTACCGCCAGCGCTATGTCGATCTCATCATCAATGCATCGACCCGCGCCGCTTTCCAGTTGCGCTCCGCCTTGATCGCCCACATCCGCGATTTCTTTAACCAGCGCGGCTTCCTGGAAGTCGAAACGCCGATGATGCAGCCGATTCCAGGCGGCGCCACGGCCCGGCCATTCATCACTCATCACAACGCCCTGGATATGCCGCTGTACCTGCGCGTCGCCCCGGAGCTGTATCTAAAACGCTTGGTGGTGGGTGGCTTCGAGAAAGTCTACGAGATCAACCGCAATTTCCGTAACGAAGGATTGTCCACCCGCCACAATCCCGAATTCACCATGTTGGAATTCTATCTGGCCTACGCCGATTATCACGACCTGATGGACTTGACGGAAGCGCTGTTGCGCGGCATGGCGGAACGGCTGTTGGGCGACACGACGGTGGGGTATCAGGGCGAGACCTATAATTTTGGGCAGCCCTTTCGGCGGTTGACGGTGCGCGAAGCCGTTCTGCATTTCAATCCGGCCATCGCCGCTAACGACCTAGACCAGCTTGAATCCGCCCGACGGATCGCGCAAGGACTGGGGATAGAGGTTAAACCGGAGTATGGCCTGGGTCGGGTGCAACTGGAGATTTTTGAACAGACGGTCGAGCATCAGTTGCGCGACCCGACCTTTATCACCGCCTATCCTACGGAAGTGTCGCCGCTGGCCCGGCGTAATGACCACGACCCGGCGATTACCGACCGTTTTGAACTGTTCATCGGCGGGCGGGAAATAGCCAATGGCTTTTCCGAGCTGAATGACCCTGAAGATCAGGCTGAACGCTTTCGCCAACAGGCGGCGGCCAAGGCGGCCGGTGATCACGAAGCGATGCACTACGATGCAGACTATATCCGGGCGCTGGAGTACGGCCTGCCGCCAACCGCTGGCGAGGGCATCGGCATTGACCGGTTAGCGATGCTGTTCACCGATGCACCGTCGATTCGGGATGTGCTGCTGTTTCCTCATCTGCGTCCAGAGTAAGGATGGCCTCCAACGCTCCTTCTCACCAGGGGAACCGGCAGGAAAGTAACCTGCCGAGCCCCTTGGGGTGAACAGGGGGCTTTAAAAGGCTGTGACAAACTTAAAGAAGAATTTGTCGCCCTCGAAACGGTTCTCGACGCGGGTTTCATGATCCCAGGTTCCGATAAAGCTCATGCCGTTGTAGTCATATTTCACGGCGGGTCCGAAGGCGAAGACCTGACCGCGCTGACCGTCCGGGCCGACTTTTTGGCCATCCCGCTGATCGTCGCCGGTTTGTTTCAGGTAGTAGCCGCCGACGCCCACCGTCCACAGCCCAAAATGCTGGCCGATCAGATAATCCATGTGGAATTCGTCGCCCGACTGGTAATCGGTGTCGTCGTTTTGGGTCTTGATGTTGTACATCAGCTTGGCCGAGATCTCGAAACCGCTTTGATTCAGGTAGGTGACGGCGAGCGCGGGTTCAAAACTGTAATAATTGGCGCCAATGCTTTTGGTCGGGTTGTACTGATCGTACTGACCGGTGGGCAGATTGATGTCCAAGCCAAAAGCTAGATGCCAGTCCGGCGGGAAATGCCAGCCGATGATCAACGGATTGAGCGTGATATCGCCTAAGCCGAACACGCTGCCATTGCCAATGCCGGGGATGGGAGTATCCAGTTTTTGGTAGACGACCGGGACGATTGCGTGCATTCCCCAATCGCCGCCCAAAAGCTTGTAGTTGCTGACGTAGATATAGCGCAGGGCATCGAACGTGGCATTAACTTTCAGACCGGGGACTTCATCGCCGTTGTTAGCGCGGTATTGGCCGGTGTAGTAGCCGAGATAATTGATGAAATAGTGGCCTGGCGGAGGCAATGCGCCGGCCATGAAGTTTTCCGCGCCATTCGGATATTGATCGGGGCCTTCTTTGGCCAGAGCGAGTGTGCTGGCTAGGAGCACCGGCGCCGCCAGCCATAACAGTTTTCGTGAAGGATGCATTATCGTATTTCCCTGGGAGATTGATTTATCTTATAAAAGGAATGGTTAATTTATGCTGCCACAATACTAGTATAAGATGCAGGCATCGCCAATGTTCAGTTCCAGGAGCCTACAATGATGAGCCTATCCCTTGCCGCGCTTCGCCAGGAATACGCCTTGGGCGCCCTCAACGAAGCTGATGTTGATCCCGATCCTATTCGGCAATTTCAGCGCTGGCTGGACGAGGCGATCAAGGCCGAACTGCCGGAGCCCAACGCGATGACGCTGGCGACTGCGGATCGCACCGGCCGTCCCTTTGCCCGGGTGGTGCTGCTCAAGGACTGCGACGCCGACGGCTTTGTGTTCTACACCAACTATCGCAGCGACAAGGGCCGGCAGTTGGCGGAAAATCCCCACACTGCACTGGTCTTCCTGTGGTTGGAGTTGGAGCGGCAGGTGCGCGTAGAAGGGATAGTCAGCAAGGTGTCCTCTACCGAGTCTGAAGCCTATTTCCGTACCCGGCCGCACGAGAGTCGATTAGGCGCGCTGGCCTCGCGGCAGAGCCAGATTGTCGCTGACCGCCAGACACTGGATGATCGCTATCAGCAATTGGCTGCGCAGTACCCACACGATAATGACAATATCCCGATGCCGAATCAGTGGGGTGGCTATCGGGTGAAACCGGAGATGCTGGAATTTTGGCAGGGCCGCCATGGCCGGATGCATGACCGGCTGCGCTATCAGCGGCAACGGGATGGTGGTTGGTTGCTGGAGCGGCTGGAGCCTTGAGCCTTTGGTATGAACCTGTGAATCCGGCGACCTTCATCCCTCTTGAAATTTGTCACGGGTTGTTGCTGGACCTGGAACTGATCCAAGTTTGGGGTTGGCGGGAGCACGCCTTGGCGCTGCCGGCGGGCGCAACCTGCTACGGGATGGTCACGGCTGGACGGGCATTACTGAGCGATCCTGGCGCAGGCCGCTTTGAGCTGTGCCAAGGCATGTTTTTCGCGTTGCCGGAAGGGGGTGCGGTGCAAGGGGGTGCGGGCTTGGTCATCGCGCTGTTCGGCTATCAGGGGTTACGGCACATCGGCGGTCCACTGGAGACCGTTGGACGCCTGCGTTATATCGACGGTTGCAGCGACACTCTGCTGATCAGTCCGCCCCGCTTGGGCGAGCCGTGCCTGAATCATCTGCACATTCCGCCATCGACGGATCAGACCCCGCATACCCATCCCTCAGCGCGAATTGGGGTAATTATGCGAGGAACCGGCGAATGCCGCACCCCGGAGGGCCGGTATCCGCTGCGGCCTGGTATGGGTTGGTATATACCAACCGGTTGCCTGCATTCCTTTTTCACCCGAGACGCGGCGCTGGATGTGGTCGCCTGGCATCCCGACAGCGATTTCGGCCCCCGCGACGATGATCACCCGATGATCAACCGGACGGTGATTTCCTCTTAAGGCGCAATGGGTGTTTCCACCATTTGCTCATGCCATAGCAGGAAGGTCATGAGCATCCACAGTTTCAGGCCATGCCGCAGACCGGGGACGCCTTCCATCTCATAGTTCAGCAGGCGTTCGACATAGTCGGGGTTGAATAAACCACCCCGCTGAATTTGTTGGCGGGACAGGAGCTTTTGGCCATAGCGGCGCATGTCACCCTGAAACCAGAAGCGCACAGGCACCATCATCCCCGACTTGGGCCGAGCGATAATGGCTTGCGGCACGAGGTCCTGGACGGCTTTTTTCAGGACGCTCTTTTCCACTGCGCCCTCCAGTTTCACACTGGGTGGGCAGATCATGCTGGTTTCGATCATGCGCCGGGAGAACAGCGGCGGCAGCGCTAACAGACCGTGCGCCGCACTCATTTTTTCCACCTTGACCAAAATCAGGTTGGCGCCCTTGAGCCGGATATTGATACTCATCAACTTGTTGACGAAGTCGTGGGGTTTGGGGGCGTGGAAGTATGGTTCCAGCAGCGCAATCAGCGCTTCTTCACCACCCGCTTCCCGCATGAACGCCGGGTTTAGCAGGGCGCTAAGGTCTTGATAGCAGCGCTGGAACGCTCGCAGGTAATTGCGTTCCAGCCAGCCGGTCGGTGGTTCTCCCGGTAACGGGCCGTACAGCCGGGCCATGAGCATCGGGATGTTTTTCGGGCCGCCGAAGCAGGGATCGCCGCCTTCACCGTTCAAAACCACATCTGCAACTTGGGAGGCCGCCTGCGCTAACAAATAGTTCGGTACGGTCACCGGGTCGCCAATCGGGTCGTCCAAGCGCCAGATAATTTCCCGTAACTGTTCCAGGAACCCGCCGGGGCGGATTTCCAGCCAGTGATGGTCCGTGCGATAGCGATCCACCATCAGTTGTACGAAATCGTTTTCCCGCGCATATTCTGCACCGAAATGCGCGGAAAAAGTCGGGAGGCGCGCCGCTGGCCGTTGTTGGGCGGCGACTGCCAACACCGCGCTGGAATCGATGCCGCCGGATAGAAACACTGCGGGTAATCGTTGCGGACTGACGGTAAGGCATTCAGCGACGGACTGCTCCAGGGCAACGCGCACCAGAGCGGGACAATCCGCTGCGGGGGAGGGCGTTTCGGCCTGCTCCTCGAAGCAGAAATGCCGCCGCACCCGCGCTTGGCCATGACGAAAGTGCAGGATGGAGCCGGGTGGCAATGCCTCGATGCCTGTAAACAGGGTGCCGCCGCCGGGAACGAAGCTGAACGTCAGGTATTCCGGCAACGCACCGGGGCGCATCCGGCGCGGCAGGGCTTGATCAGCGAACAGCGCCTTGATTTCGCTGGCGAACAGCAACCGGCCCTGATGCACGGTCCAGTAGAGAACCTTGACGCCGGCGGGGTCGCGCAGCAGATAGAATGAATCGCCTAGTTGCGCTGCCAGGACAAAAGCGCCGGTCAGGGTTTCGAGACCCGGTTCGGGTGCATGACGCGGACTCAGCGCTAGCAACAATCGTTCAGCGCCGTTGGTCGCTGGATCGCCCGACGTCGCCACTTCGTGCAAATTGAAGAATACCCCGCTGTAACCGAGCCGGTCTTGACCGTGCTGGGCGAGTTGAGGTGACGGGTTCCAGGTAGCGATGCCATGACCAATTTCGGCGTAGTGACCCGCAGTGGTCAGACCACCTATGCGTTCCCAGCCCAGCGGGCAACGATGCGTTAACAGCGCCGCCATCCGCGCCAGTAGACCATCTGCCGGCGGTCCGCAATAGCCGAACAGGCAGGACATGTCGCTAGGAGTCTCTGGCAACATCAGCCATAGTCGATTTCCACACCCATTTCAATGCTGCTCCCGTTCAGAAGTTCGGGCGCGAGCAGCAGCGTCCCTGCCGCCACCGCAGCGCCCAGCACATTGATCATGGGCTTTGGGCCGACATGATCCAGGGGGACCCGGTAGCCCGCTTGCAACCTTTTTGCGGGATTGCCGCCGAAGACGCCGTCGCGCTGGGAGGGATTTGTCGGCAGCCAGGGCAGCCTGGAATCGTCGTTGAGCGCGGTGCGGGAGATGCCCAGATCGACGAGGCATGATTTGGCCAATGGCCAATCGGGATCGGTCGCCAATTGTGCGGTCAGGGCGAAACCTGGGAGCGAGGCGTCGTGGATGACCTGCACCGGGGTATTGGGGTGATTGCGCAGAAATTCCTGACAGGCGGCGAACACCCGTTCTGGGTAGCCGGTGCGGCTCACCACAGCCGCTTTAGCGGTCAGGTGGAAACGGTTGCGAACCAGCAGGTCCACCAGATCATCCCGTTCCACCACCAAGATGCGTTCCGGTGCATAGTGCGGATCCTGGAAGTCTAGCGTGGGCGTGGGTTGCCGAAAAGCCGCGCCGTTCGCCAGGGCCTGGATTGGATGAATCTGATGGTATTGCTTGACGACCTGGCGGGCTTTGTGGATGGAAAGCTTGGTTTTGCCGTACCGCCCCAGCCAGACCGCCAGCGGCAGGATCACGCCGGGGACCAGCGCCGCACCGATCCAGCCCCATTCCGTGAAGGCGATCAGCCCGGCAACAGCGCTAATGATGAGCGCGATGACGCTGCAACCGAGCGGCCCCAGATATTTTTTACGCCAGAAGCGGCTAATGTCCAAGGCAAGCTGGGTCGCAGTGAAAGCGTATTGCCCGTTGTCCGACAGACGCTGAATGATTTGCCGCAGGGCAAAGTCACTGATTTGATCCTGTTGCCTACGGAACACGAACTGATAGTGGCACTGCTGGCAACGGACGCCGTCCTTATGCTTCTGGGTGTGATGGCATTCAGGGCAACGCATCGGTCGATTTCCTTGGCAGCCGCTCAATTCACCACAGAATCAGCCCTTCAATTTCTCGGTCAGCAAGTCATTCACCTGCTGTGGATTCGCCTTTCCTTTGGATAACTTCATCACCTGGCCGACGAAGAAACCGAACAATTTGTCCTTACCGGCGCGGTATTGAGAGAGTGGTTCAGGATTGGCGGCGATTACATCGTCGATGACTTTCTCAATCGCCGAGGTATCGGTAATTTGCCGCAGACCGCGCGTTTCGATAATGGCATCGGCATCGCCTTCACCGGCCCACAGCGCCTCGAACACTTCTTTCGCAATCTTGCCGGAAATGGTGCAATCCTGAATGCGCCGTAATAGACCGGCCAATTGTGCATAAGTCACCGGACTGTCGGCCAGATGCCGGTTCTCCTTGTTCAGGAACGCTGAGAAGTCACCCATCACCCAGTTGGCGCATAGTTTCGGCTCGCCGCCCAGCGTGGCGACGGTCGCTTCGTAATAATCGGCCAACTCACGGCTGGCGGTTAGCACGCCCGCGTCATAGCCCGACAAGCTATATTGCGTTATGAACCGTTGTTTTTTGACCTCTGGCAACTCCGGCAACGCGGCGCGAGCGGCGGCAATAAATGCTTCGTCCAGCACCAGCGGCAATAGGTCAGGATCGGGGAAATAACGGTAGTCATTCGCCTCCTCCTTGCTGCGCATGGAACGGGTTTCACCCTGGTCCGGGTCATACAGCCGGGTTTCCTGCACCACCTGACCACCGGATTCGATCAAATCGATCTGTCGCTCAATCTCGAATTCAATGGCCCGCTCCACAAAGCGGAAGGAATTGAGATTCTTGATTTCGGCGCGGGTGCCGAGCCGCGGATCGCCCTTGCGCCGCACCGACACGTTGGCGTCGCAACGGAATGAACCTTCCTGCATGTTGCCGTCGCAAATGCCGAGATAAACCACCAGTTGATGCAGTTTTTTCATATACGCCACGGCTTCCTTCGCCGAGCGCAAATCCGGTTCGGAAACGATTTCCAGCAGGGGCGTCCCGGCGCGGTTCAAATCAATCCCGGATAAACCCTGAAAGTCTTCGTGCAGCGACTTGCCGGCATCTTCTTCCAAATGGGCGCGGGTCACGCCAATAATCTTGCTAGAACTCTCTTCGAGATCAATCGTCAACTGACCTTTTTGGACGACCGGCCACTCGTATTGGCTGATCTGATAGCCCTTGGGCAGGTCGGGATAAAAGTAATTCTTGCGGGCAAACACCGAGCGCCGTGCGATTTGAGCGCCAATCGCCAGCCCGAGCATCACCGCCATGCGTACCGCCTCGCCGTTCAGCACCGGCAATACCCCCGGCATTCCTAAATCAATCGCGCAAGCTTGCGTATTCGGTTCTGCGCCATAAGCCGTGGCGGCGCCAGAGAAAATCTTGCTCTTGGTGGCGAGTTGGGCATGGATTTCCAGCCCGATAACCGTTTCCCATTCCATCATGTGCATGACCATGTGCATGAACCTTATAGATTGCAACGCATCAAGCGAATGCCGCCGGGGCGCGCAGATGCCAGTCAGTGACCTGCTGATAGCGATGCGCGATGTTCAATAATCGATCCTCAGCGAAATAATCGCCGATCAACTGCAAGCCCACTGGCCGCTGACCGACAAAACCGGCGGGCAGTGATAACCCCGGCAACCCGGCCAGATTCACCGCGATGGTGTAAATATCCGATAAATACATGGTAATCGGATCATCGACTTTCTCACCCAGATTAAACGCGACGGTTGGCGACGTCGGTCCGGCAATCACATCGACCTGTTGAAACGCCCGTCGGAAATCGTCGCTGATCAGTCGGCGAATTTGCTGCGCCTTCAGGTAGTAGGCATCGTAATAGCCAGCGGACAGGGCGAACGTGCCGACTAGAATGCGGCGCTGCACTTCTGCTCCAAATCCTTCACCCCGCGACCGGGTGTAAAGGTCCAGTAAATCTTTGGGATGCTCGCAGCGATGACCGTAGCGGACTCCATCAAACCGGGCCAGATTCGAGGAACATTCCGCCGGAGCCACGACATAGTAGGCGGGAATCGCCAACTGGCTGTTCGGTAAGCTGATCTCAACGGTCTCTGCCCCCAACTTGCGGTATTCAGCAATCGCGACTTCCACGACCTGGGCAACAGCATGGTCCAGGCCTTCGCCGAAATACTCCTTCGGCAGGCCAATTTTCAGCCCGGTCAGTGGCTGGTCGAGCAGGGCCGCATAATCGGGGACAGGTCGTTCCAAGCTGGTGGAATCGCGTAGATCGAAACCGGCCATGGCTCCCAGCAACAGGGCGCAATCTTCGGCGGTGCGCGCCATGGGGCCACCCTGATCCAGGCTGGAGGCGTAGGCAATCATTCCCCAGCGCGACACCCGGCCATAAGTGGGCTTGATGCCGGTGACGCCGCACAAGGCGGCGGGCTGACGAATCGAGCCACCGGTATCCGTACCGGTGGCGCCGGGCGTCAGCCGCGCCGCCACCGCTGCGGCGGAACCCCCGGAGGAACCCCCAGGCACTGCGTCCAGATCCCATGGGTTGCGCACCGGTCCGTAGAAACTGGTTTCATTGGACGATCCCATGGCGAACTCGTCCATGTTGGTTTTGCCCAACATCACGGCGCCGACTGCGTTGAGCTTTTCTACTACCGTCGCATTATAAGGTGCAATAAAGCGATCCAGCATCCGCGAACCACAGGAAGTGCGCACCCCGTTAGTGCAGAAAATATCCTTGTGGGCGATGGGGATGCCGGTGAGTAGCCCTGCTGCGCCTGCCCGGCGGCGCGCATCCGCCGTGCGGGCCTGAGCCAGGGCCGCTTCAGCGGTGATGGTGATAAAAGCGTTCAACTGCGGGTTGAACCGTTCGACCCGCGCTAACAAAGCGCAGGTCAATTCTTCGCTGCTGAACTCGCCAGCGGCAAGGCCGGCGCTGAGTTGAGCGATGGTTTTTTCGTGCATGGCGGTGGGATTCAATATCGGTTATTCAATATTCACTCCCTCCTTGAGGGAGAGAGCGGGGTGCTTCACTCGATCACTTTCGGCACCAGATACAATCCGGCCTCAACCCGTGGGGCAATGGCCTGAAAATGCTCGCGCTGATTGGGCTCGCTCACTTCATCGGCGCGCAAGCGCTGCGCCATATCCAGCGGATGAGCCATCGGCGCGACGCCTGTGGTGTCCACCGCGTTCATTTGTTCCACCAGTTCCAGGATGGCCGACAGATTCCGGGCATAGGCTGGCGCCTCTGCCTCACGAATGGCCAGTCGCGCCAGATGGGCGATTTTAGCGACATCGGCGATGCCCAAGGGCGTCATGCGCATTCTCCTTGCAGAAGATCAAATGATGAACCCTATCATAATTTGCCGGCTTGCTCCTAACCCCCCTGCTTGTTAGCATTAGCTCCTTTTGACGAACTGGACTTTCGACAACATGTTCAAATGGTTGCGCGGCAAGTTTTCAAACGATCTTTCCATCGATCTGGGAACTGCTAACACATTGATTTACGTCCGGGGCGCCGGCATCGTGCTTAACGAACCTTCGGTCGTCGCCATTAATCAGGATCCGGTGCGCGGGGTGCGAACCATCGCGGCGGTGGGGACGGACGCCAAGCGAATGTTGGGTCGCACGCCCAATAATCTTTCCACCATCCGGCCCATGAAGGATGGGGTGATTGCGGATTTCACGGTCACTGAAAAAATGTTGCAGCACTTTATTCGCAAGGTGCATTCCCGAAAATTTTTCAACCCCAGCCCCCGGGTGCTGGTCAGCGTACCCTGTGGCTCCACTCAGGTGGAACGGCGGGCGATCCGTGAATCAGCGATGGGCGCTGGCGCACGGGTAGTCTATCTGATCCCGGAACCGATGGCGGCGGCGATTGGCGCCGGCATTCCGGTTGAGGAAGCGCGTGGGGCGATGGTGCTCGACATCGGCGGCGGCACGTCGGAAGTAGCGGTCATTTCGCTCAATGGCATCGTTTACGCGGGTGCGGTGCGGACGGGCGGCGACCGGTTTGATGAAGCGATCATCAACTATGTGCGCCGCAATTTCGGCGTGCTGATCGGTGAGCCGACCGCCGAACGCATCAAGCATGAAATCGGCAGCGCCTACCCTACCTCGGAAGTTCGCGAGATCGAAATCAAGGGCCGCAACCTGGCCGAGGGGGTGCCGCGCAGTTTCACACTCAACAGCAACGAAATCCTGGAAGCCTTGCAGGAGCCGCTATCGAACATCATCGGCGCGGTGAAAATGGCGCTGGAAGCAACCCCACCGGAATTGGCGGCGGATGTTGCTGAACGCGGCATTGTCCTCACCGGCGGTGGGGCGTTGATGCGCGATATCGACCGACTGATCGTCGAGGAAACCGGCCTGAATGTGGTCATTGCCGAGGACCCGCTGACCTGCGTGGCCCGGGGTGGGGGCCGGGTGCTGGAGCTGATCGCCAAGGATGAACGCGCTGTCGACGCTTTCGCTATTGAGTAGCCGTTGGCGGCGCTCAAACCCAGCCGGCGCATTCGCCACTTGTTCGCTGTGAACCCGACGGCTGTCCTGCAGCTTGGCCTGTGGGGCGCGCTGTCCATCGCCATGATGACGGTGGATCACCGCTATCACGCTCTTGATGGGGTGCGTGATGTGCTGGCGACCGCTGCCTATCCGTTGCATCTTCTGATGCGCCTACCGATCACTGCCGAAAACTGGCTGACTGAACAGTGGGCCAGGCGCAGTGTGTTGCTTGAGGAAAATGCTCAACTGCGCGAAAAACAGATACTTCTTAACGTTCAGTTGCAGAAATTGATCGCCCTGGAAGCGGAAAATCGTCGGCTGCGCTCGTTGCTGGAATCGGCGGTCAATACGCCGGAACGGGTGCTGATCGCCGAGCTGCTGGCGGTCGATTTCGATCCGTATCGCCACCATATCCTGCTCAATCGCGGTCGCCAGCACGGCCTTTATGTTGGACAGCCGGTCATCGACCAGCATGGGGTGATCGGCCAGATTATCCGGGCTGATCCTCTAACCTCGACGGCTATTCTCATCACTGATGCCAAGCATGCGTTGCCGATTCAGATCAACCGTACCGGGGTGCGCACTCTGGCGTTGGGTACCGGCAAGTTTCAGGAGCTGGAACTCCCGCATGTTGCCCACGATGAAGACGTCAAGGTGGGCGATGTGCTGGTGACATCCGGTATGGGGGGGCGGTTTCCACGCGGTTACCCGGTCGGTACGGTGACTGCCGTGGAGTTTGATCCAGGCAGTCCCTTTGCGCACATCATCGCGAAACCCGCCGCGCAACTGGAGCGCATTCGCGAGGTCATGTTGCTGGATTATGAACCACCGATGATTGCCCCTGATGTGTTAGACGCGCTAGCGATCCGGGCGCCATGACTAGGGCATATCCAACGGGCGGATGGGTGATCGTTGTCAGCTTCCTCTTGGCGTTTTGGCTCTCCGAAATTCCCTTACCGGACGGGCTGGATCGCTTTCGCCCGGACTGGGTGGCTATGACGTTGATTTACTGGGGTATGGCATTGCCACACCGGATCGGCATCGGGGTGGGCTGGGGCGTGGGATTGTTCCTGGATGTGGGGCGGGGCGGGCTGCTGGGCCAGCACGCCCTGGCGCTGGCCGTGGTGGCATACCTCACCGCACAAACTTATCGACGCATCCGGGCAGTGCCTCTTTGGCAGCAGACCTTGAGCGTCCTGGTCCTGCTGGTCATTGAGCGGATTCTCATTTTCTGGATCAGCGGGGTCATTGGCTATCCGCCGCAAGACTGGTGGTATCTGGCGCCAGCGATTGGCGGTATGGTGCTATGGCCGCTGTTGTTTGTAGTCCTGCGCGATGTGCGCCGGTATTTTCAGGTCGGTTGAATAGCGTGTTCGCCAAACCCTATTCTTCGGAACCGTTAGCCCGGGAAAAGGATAATACCGCTGAAAGCGAGCTGTTTTTTCGGCGTGCATTGGTGATGGTGCTGGTGGTTTTTGTAGGGCTGCTGGCGGTGGCCAGCCGGCTGGTTTATTTGCAAGTGCTCAACCATGAGCGCTTTACGACTCTGTCGGATGGCAACCGAATCCGCGTGCAGCCCCTGCTGCCGACCCGAGGATCAATTTTCGACCGCAATGGCGAGGTGCTGGCCGAAAACCTGGCGTCTTACCACCTGGAAATCACTCGTGAGCAGTCGCCGGATTTGGACGCGACTCTGGCGGAGTTGCGCCAGCGCATCGAATTGACGGATGCGGATATTGAGCGTTTCCGCAAGATAGCGCACCGTACTCCAGGTTACATTGGGGTGCCGCTGCGTTTTCGCCTGACTGATGAGGAAATCGCCCGGCTGGCCATTGATCTCTATCGCTTTCCCGGGGTTGAGATCAAGGCCGACCTGACCCGCCGTTATCCGCTGGGATCACTGGGCGTTCACGCCATTGGCTATGTTGGGCGGATTGATGAAAACGAAATGAGCCGCATCGATCCGGGGCAATACAGCGGTGGTACGCACATTGGCAAGGTCGGGGTGGAGCGTTCCTACGAGGACCTGTTGCGCGGGCGCACTGGGTGGCAGCAGGTCGAGACCAATGCCAATGGCCGACCCTTGCGGGTGCTCAGTCGCACTCCGCCCACGCCAGGCCAGCACATTTACCTGAGTATCGATATGCGCTTGCAAGCGGTAGCGGAAAAGGCGTTGGAGGGTTACAACGGCGCTATCGTTGCGATTGATCCACGTACCGGTGAGATTCTGGCCTTGGCCAGCCAGCCGACTTACGATCCGAATCCCTTTGTCAACGGCATCGCTTTCGCCTCTTACCGTGAACTGAACACCTCCAAGAAAAAGCCGTTGCTAAACCGCGCCCTGCGTGGGATGTATCCACCCGGTTCCACCATCAAACCACTGATGGCGCTGGCGGGCCTTGACTATGGCGTTGTCAACCGTCACAGCGGAATTTCCTGTCGCGGTTTTTACCAATTGCCCGGCTCCAGTCACCGCTTCCGCGACTGGAAGCGCAGTGGACACGGTCATGTAAGCATGGATCGTGCTATTGCCCAGTCCTGCGACGTGTATTTTTACGATCTGGCGCTGAAGCTGGGCATCGACCGCACCCACCAGCTTCTCGGCCAGTTCTACCTGGGGCGGCCCACTGGCGTCGATTTGCCCGGCGAAAAGGGGGGAGTGTTGCCCTCGCAAGACTGGAAGCGCCAGTCCTATAAACAAAATTGGTTCTCTGGCGACACCCTCAGCGCCGGCATCGGTCAGGGTTATTTTTTGGCGACGCCATTGCAACTGGCGCATTCGACTGCGGCGATTGCCCAGCGCGGCATTCACTTCCAGCCGCGCATCCTGTACGCCACTGAAGATCCTGGCGCCCGTGTCAAGACCTTGACTGAGCCGCGACCCCTGCCGCCGATCAAGGTCCGTAATCCGCAGTTCTGGGAGACGGTCATTGCCGGCATGGTGCAGGTGATCGAGGGCGGCACGGCCCACAAAATCCGGGTCGGCGCTAAATACCGGATCGCCGGCAAAACCGGGACTGCTCAGGTATTCACCTTGGGGCAGAATCAGCGCTATGACGCCAGGCGACTGGCCAGACATCTACTGGATCACGCCTTGTTTGTCGCGTTTGCTCCGCTGGAAAATCCGCGCATCGCCGTGGCGGTGATTGCCGAGAATGGCGGTGGCGGCAGCAGCACAGCGGCGCCGATGGCGCGTAAGGTCATGGACGCTTGGTTGCTGAACAAATACGACATCATTCCCGAACCGCTCCCCGCCCCGGTTGCTGCGCCGCATGAATCAGAATAATGAGGGGTGGTTTGCCCGGCTCACTCGGCTGGATCCGCCCCTGCTACTGGGTTTGCTGATGGTGTCGGGGCTGGGGTTGACCGTGTTGTACAGCGCCAGCCAGCAAAATATGGATCTGGTGTCGGGGCAGGGCCTGCGGCTGGGCCTGGGATTTGCGATCATGCTGACCTTGGCGCAGTTGCCGCCCCGTTACTTTCGGCTGTGGTCGCCGTGGATTTATTTAGTGGGCATTGTGCTGTTGCTGGCGGTGATGGTGTTTGGCGATGTTTCCAAGGGCGCTCAGCGCTGGCTGGATTTGGGGGTGGTGCGCTTTCAGCCTTCGGAAATCATGAAGCTGGCCGTGCCGATGATGATGTGCTGGTTTTTTGCGGAAAAACCCTTGCCACCGCGTTGGTTGCCTCTGCTGGGTGGCGCGCTGATCACTGCAATTCCATTCATCCTGATTGCGGAACAGCCGGACTTGGGAACAGCGCTGGTGGTCGGTTCCGCTGGCGCATTTGCGCTGTTTCTGGCTGGACTGAGCTGGATGATCATGCTCGGGCTGGCGCTGTTGCTGGGCGCGGCGATCCCGTTGTTCTGGACGTTCGTCATGCACGATTACCAGCGCCAGCGGGTATGGACCTTCCTCGATCCGGAAACGGATCCGCTGGGGACTGGTTATCACATTATTCAATCCAAGATTGCGATCGGTTCCGGCGGCATCTACGGTAAGGGTTGGCTGAACGGCACTCAGTCGCATCTGGACTTTTTACCGGAAGGTTCGACCGATTTTATCTTCGCCGCATTCCTGGAAGAATTTGGTCTAGTGGGTGGTTGTCTATTGTTAATACTCTATTTTTTCATCGTCGCCCGCGCCCTGTACATGGCCAGTCGCGCCCCGGATACTTATACGCGCTTGCTTGCCGGCAGTCTTACGCTAATCTTTTTCCTGTATGCCTTCGTCAATACCGGGATGGTTTCCGGGCTGTTGCCAGTCGTCGGCTTGCCGCTGCCGCTGTTCAGCTATGGAGGAACTTCTCTGGTGACGATCATGGCGGGTTTCGGTATGTTGATGAGCATCTATTCGCACCGCCGGACCCTGACGCGGTAATCGCCGCCCTAACCTACGACGAGACTGACGCGTGAAGAGCCCGTATCTATTAGGCGCCGCTTTGTTGTTGAGCGCCTGTGCGCCGCCGGCCACGATTCGCCCATCCTCGCCAACGCCGATTGTTCCGGCGCTGGATTCCCCATCTGAGGCGGCGTCCTCTGCGCCAGAGAGCGTGGCAGCGGGACCGTCTACCGCCCTCAACGCCGGTCAACCACTGTCCCAACGGGCCGATGTGCAAGCGTTTATCCGCGAGATGGCGACCCAACACGGCTTCAACGCCGCCCAGTTGCGGGCGACGTTCAGCCGCGCCCAGGCCCAGCCGAGCATCATCGCCGCCATGTCTCGGCCTGCCGAGGCCAAACCCTGGTATGTCTATCGGGATATTTTTATCAACGCCAAACGCATTCAGGGCGGAGTCCAGTTTTGGCGGGCGAATGCGGCTGCGCTGGCCCGAGCGGAACAGGTTTATGGCGTTCCACCGCAAATCGTGGTCGCCATTATTGGCGTGGAGACTCAGTACGGCGGCAATATGGGCAAATACCGGGTGCTGGAGGCGCTGTCTACGCTGGCCTTCGGTTATCCTCGACGAGCCGCTTATTTCCGCAAGGAATTGGAGAACTATCTGCTGCTGGCCCGCACCGAGGGCGTGGATCCGCTGAATTTGCGTGGTTCCTATGCCGGGGCGATGGGGCTGGGACAATTCATGCCGAGCAGTTTTCTTTCCTATGCAGTGGATTTCGATGGCGACGGCCACCGCGATCTATGGCGCAATCCCACCGACGCCATTGGCAGCGTCGCCAATTACTTCAAGAAAAACGGTTGGCGTGGCGGACAGCCCGTTGCGATGCCGGCTTCGGTGAGCGGCGTTCGCTATCCAGCGCTGGTCAGCGAACGGCTGAATCCGCCCAAAAACAGCGTTGCTAGCCTGCGGAGCCAGGGCGTGACGCCTCGCGGGCCGGTCAGCGACGCCCAAGCCGCGATGCTACTGGAATTTGCGGGCCGCGATGGCCCCGAATACTGGCTGGGCTTCGACAATTTCTATGCCATCACTCGCTATAACCGCAGTCAGTTGTACGCCTTGGCCGTTTATCAGCTCAGTCAGGCCATTCGCGAACAGCAGACGCGATTCGATACCGGCGCGCCGGCTTTAGCGCAGGTTGATTGATGGGTTTTCTGATTTCACATTGCCAATTTCAATAAAAATTGCCCTGGTCAGTGCGTCAACGCGCTGCACTGGTGCATGGGAGGTTTTTTTATGTCCAAATCCTGGAGCCATGCTTTGTTCTTCGCGTCCCTGGCGGGTGCATTGGCCGGTTGCAGCACTGTTCCTGATCAGCCGCCGCCTGTGCGCCCACCAGCGGATTTAACCCATAGCGCTCAGTTAAACAGTGATGAGGTGGTTCCTCAGGCGGAACCCCCCAGTCGCAGCGGTAATCCCGATACCTATGTGGTGTTTGGCAAGCGCTACCGGGTCAAGGAGACCAGCGCCGGGCATCGTGAGGTCGGAACGGCTTCCTGGTACGGCTGGGATTTTCATGGCCGCCGAACTTCAAGTGGCCCACCGTACAATATGTTCGAGCTGACCGCCGCCCACAAAAGCTTGCCGCTCCCGACCTATGCCCGGGTGACCAATCTGGACAATGGCCGCAGCATCGTCGTCAAGATCAATGACCGGGGGCCGTTTGTCGGCGAGCGGATCATCGATTTGTCCTAC
>JBAQIQ010000303.1:0-10128 GCA_049288935.1 Candidatus Competibacteraceae bacterium | reverse complement strand
AACCACCCGACCCCATCCCGAACTCGACCGTGAAACCGCGCCGCGCCTATGATCGTGTGAGAGTACTCATGCTAAAGTCGGTCATCGCCAGGCACCTATTCCTTATGCCCCCACCCTGTCCTAAGGGCGGGGGTTTTTTATGACCTAAAAATGCCTATTGTTCCTAATAGGAAAGTTTGTTATAACTGCCGCTAAGTAGCGTAATCCGGCTTAGGCTGGTTGGAGAAAAAGTCCGATGTCCAGAGTCTGTCAGGTGACGGGTAAGCGCCCGATCACTGGAAATAATGTATCTCATGCCAATAACAAAACCCGTCGCCGTTTTTTGCCGAACCTGCATGAACATCGGTTCTGGGTGGAGAGTGAGCAGCGTTTTGTGAAATTGCGTGTGTCTTCACACGGTATGCGCATTATCGATAAAAAGGGGATTGATGTGGTGCTTTCTGAGCTACGCGTCCGTGGCGACAAAGTCTCTGAGGGGTATTAACCATGCGTGATAAAATCAAGCTGGTTTCCACTGCTGGTACTGGGCATTTCTACACGACAACCAAGAATAAACGGACAACGCCAGAGAAATTGGAGATGAAGAAATACGATCCAGTAGTCCGCAAACACGTACCTTATAAGGAAGCAAAAATCAAGTGAGAATATTTGAATTCATTGAAAAAAAGAAAGCCCGCCTGATGGTGGGCTTATTGTTTGTGGATACTGGATTATGAAGCGAATCATTATTGCGTCTTTTTCGCCACTAACCAGTAACCAATGCTCAAGGCCAGGATAACTGCGGCGGTTGCCCAGATATCTTCAGGCTCCAATATACTATAGTCCAGCACAATAACCTTACGGGCAATCGCCATCAGCGCGGTGGCGAGCACCAGTTTGACGTGCAGTGCATCATCGCGCAGGTACAGCACGATATTGAGAAAAATCTCGATGGCGATCAGAGTAACCATGAACGCGCCAAATGAAGCTAGGATGTCGTTGACGTTGAGTAATCCTACAGGCGACGCCATCACCCTCTGATAGATTACCCAAGCCACATCGGCGACACTCCACATGATAACCAGTGTCATGAACACCGCCAGTATTCGCACACAGAAGCGAATGACGATATGTAGCCCGTGAATGAGTGGTTCCTCGCTTTCATTGATATTCAATCCTTCGGCGGCGTCATGTTCAATGGCTGAGGAAGACTCGGAATTTTTTTCCATGGCGAGATCAACTACAAAAGAAGTTAATTTTGGGTAGTGTGAGATTCTATAATAACGCCTATGAGTTAAAAACGGTCGAAAACATCATAATGACTGGAATCTTGGTGCAGGTGGAACGCCTGACCCGCCACTATAATGAGATACGGGCGGTCGATGAAATCAGCTTTACGCTTCTGCGTGGGCAAGTATTAGGATTTCTTGGGCCCAACGGTGCAGGTAAATCCACAACGATGCGTATGCTAGCCGGTGTCCTAGCGCCGGACGCAGGACATATATTTATCAATGGGTTCGATCTGCTAGACCAGCCCGTTCAAGCCAAGCGAGCGCTCGGTTACCTGCCCGAACAACCACCGCTCTATCGTGACATGACGGTTGAAGAACAGTTGTATTACAGTGCCCATCTGCATGGGCTTAATCGCACAACTAGCCAGCAGGCAGTTGCTGACGTCCAAGAGCGCTGTGGGTTAGCGAGTGTCAGTAGTCGCCTTATTGACCACTTGTCCAAGGGTTATCAACAACGGGTTGGTATTGCACAGGCAGTGTTGCACGATCCAGCCGTGCTGGTGCTGGATGAACCCACGGCAGGTCTGGACCCGCTCCAGTCACATGCAATTCGCGGTTTGATTCGTAAATTGGGACAGGATCGCGGAGTGATTCTCTCCTCACATCGGCTTTCGGAAGTTCAGGCTATTTGCACCCATGTGCAGATCATGCGGTCTGGACGCTTGGTCTATACCAGCCCTTTGGCTGATCTGGAACAACAAAGGCAATCCACCCGTTTGCGGATCGGCTTAAAAACACCGCCGCCGCTAGTCCGTTTAGCGCAATTGCCAGGTGTAGAACGGGTTGAGGCACTGGGTGAAGGGCGTTTCCGTCTCCATCATGCCGCAGGCTCGGCTCCGCATCAGGTTTTGGTCGAGCAGGCCTGTGTTGAGCACTGGGGGCTTTGGGAACTGACTCCAGAACAGGCCAGTCTGGAACAGGTCTTCATTGAATTCATCCTGGAGTCGGAGACGGTTGCATGATCACGGTCATTGCTGCCCGTGAATTGCGCAGACTGTTGCTATCACCGCTGGCTTGGACGCTGTTGGCCATGATCCAGGGACTGCTAGCTTGGATTTTTTTGTTGCTAGTGGATGATTTCCGCGAATTACAGGGACGATTAGCCAGCCTGGACAATGCGCCAGGTGTGACTGATCTGGTTGCAGCACCTTTATTGCGAGTGGCGGCCTGGGTGCTGTTATTACTGATTCCACTATTGACCATGCAACTGTTCAGTGAGGAGCGTCGAACGCGTACGCTGGATTTATTGTTCTCGGCGCCAGTGACCATGACAGAAATCGTACTGGGTAAATATCTGGGAATTCTGGCATTCCTATTGATGACGGTCGCCCTGATTGCGCTGATGCCCCTATCGTTGGCGCTGGGTGCGGCGCTCGATCCTGGAAAACTGCTGGCAGGCATACTGGGACTGAGTTTGCTGGTCGCTGCGGCTTCAGCGGCTGGCCTGTATCTATCGGTACTGACCACCCAACCGGCAGTGGCCGCCCTCACGACGCTGGGGCTCTTGCTGGCGCTATGGATGGTCGACGCAGCCAGCACCGTACCGGGAATAACGGGTGATTTACTCGGCTATTTATCCTTGCGCCGCCATTACGACACCTTCCTGCTGGGACTGTTCGACAGTGCTGATTTTATCTATTACCTACTGTTCAGCGCGATGTTTCTGAGCCTGGCGATCCGCCGGCTGGACGATTTGCGCTTGCGGGATTGAGGATCGCTATGCATATCGATCCTTCCACCCGCCGGCGGCTATGGTTCCAACATCTGTTGTTTCTGCTGCTGTTTGCTCTAGTGACCGGCCTGCTGGCCTGGTTAAGCGTTCGCTATCCAATTCGGGTAGATTGGACGGCGGGCGGGCGCAATACGCTGTCGGCGGCCAGTCAAGCCTTGCTAACTCGTCTGGAAGGGCCAATCCGGGTGACTGCTTACGCTCGTGACCGTTCTCCCTTACGCGAGAGTATCATTCGACTGATCGACCGCTATCAGCGGCACAAGTCTGATATTGCACTGCATTTTATTAACCCTGATTTGCTGCCGGACCAGGTTCGCCAACTGGGCATTAGCGTTGATGGTGAGCTGTATGTGGAATATAGCGGGCGTGGTGAAAAACTCTCGCGCCTAAGCGAGCAAGCGCTGACCCAGACCTTACAGCGCCTGAGCCGTTCCCAAGATCGTGTAGTGCTCTTTTTAGAGGGTCACGGTGAGCGCAAACCACGGGGGGTGGCGAATCACGATTGGGGTACGTTCGGGCGAGAACTGGAAAAAATTGGTATTCAAGCGCGCCCACTTCATTTAGAGAAGGAATCACAGATTTCCGCTGAGGCAGCAGTACTGGTGATCGCTAGTCCACAAACGTCGTTGTCGTCGGATGAGATGCAAGTGATGCTGGGTTATGTGCGACGGGGCGGCAATCTGCTCTGGTTGCTGGAACCCGACGAGCCTTCCCGGTTGCCGGCGCTAGCGGCCTTGTTGGGGATTACGGTGCTGTCGGGCGTGGTCATGGACGCGGATGCGCCCCGATTGGGCATCCGCCATCCTGCGTTGATTCCCATCGTCGATTACGGGCCGCACCCGGTTACGGCGTCCCTGCGTTCGCCGGCCCTGCTCCCCCAGGCGGTTGCTCTGGAAATTCAGCGCTCTGCCGGGTGGCAAGCAGCCGTGTTGTTGGAAAGCCAATCTTCAAGTTGGACCGAAACCGGTGCGCTGGAAGGTCCGCTTCAGTTCGATCCTGACACTACCGAACGAGCGGGTCCGCTCATCGCCGGCGTGGCCCTGTTCCGGCCTAAACCGGTTGCTGCTGGGGAAGTTGCTCAGCAACGGGTTGTGGTCATGGGGGATGGTGACTTTCTCTCCAACACTTATCTGGGTAACGGCGCCAATCTGGAGCTGGGATTGAATATCCTGAACTGGCTGGTGTTGGACGAGGCGCTGATCATGGTTCCGCCCAGAGCGGTTCTCGATCCCAGCCTGCATCTTTCGGAGCGCGCGCTGGCGTGGCTGGCAGTAGTTTTCCTAGTGATCTTGCCCGCCGGATTGGTGACCAGCGGTTGGCTGATTGCCTTTTACCGGAGGCGGCGCTGACGATGAATGTGCTGATACGGCGGCGCTGGATCAATCTGGGCCTGCTGGGTCTGGTGGGCGGATTAGTGGCGCTGGCGCTGCTTGAGCCCGGTAAGGAACAGCCAGTGATTCCGCCCCTGTTAGGTCTAACTGGAGAACAGATTCAACACATCGAAGTGTGGTATCCAGATCGGGAATCGTTGGCTTTTGAGCGGTGGGATCATGGCTGGCGGATGACCAGGCCTCATGGCGGCTGGGCCAATCCTGTCCTGATCAACCGGGTGTTGGAAGTTGCTGTTATGCATTGCTCCTTGCAGTATTCCGCTGCCGAGCTGAATTTGCCGACGCTGCATCTTAAACCGGCTCAATTGCGGCTACGGCTGAACGGCCGGGACATTCATTTTGGTGCGACGACGCCTATTGAGGGCCTGCGTTATCTGCAAGTCGGTGGCACAGTCCACCTTTGCCCAGACCGGTTGTACCCATTGTTGACCAGCGCAGCGGCCAGTTTTTTGGTGTCGACAATTGAGTCCCTGGAATCCCCGGTCACCAAGGCGGAATGATGCCCGAACTGCCTGAAGTAGAAACAGTCCGGCGCGGCATTGCGCCGCATGTGACCGGCCAAATGGTCACGCAAGTCATTGTCCGGCAACCTCGCTTGCGCTGGCCGGTCTCCGAAAGCCTGGCGACGATGTGGCCGGGGCAGATCATCCAGCGCGTGGACCGGCGCGCCAAGTATCTATTGCTGCGCACCGAAGTTGGAACTGCGATTTTCCATTTGGGCATGACCGGTCGGTTGCGCATTCTGTCCGCCGATACGCCTGATGGGAAACATGATCATGTTGATGTTCGGCTGGCCAACGGGCAATGCCTGCGCTTCAACGACAGTCGCCGCTTCGGCGCGGTGCTGTGGACAGCGGAATCGCCGGAGCAACACCCCCTGCTCCAGATGCTGGGTCCAGAACCGTTCGACGCGACGTTTTCCGGAGCCTGGCTTTACCAGCGGGCACAAGGGCGGATACTGGCAGTGAAGCCCTTCATCATGGATCACCACATTGTGGTCGGCGTGGGCAACATTTACGCTAGCGAGTCGCTATTCGCTGCCAGGATCAGCCCGTTGCGCTCGGCTGGACAAATTACGCTGGGTGAATATGAACGGCTGGCAGAGGCCATTCGGGCCATTCTGGGCGAGGCGATTCGGCAAGGCGGTACGACTCTGCGCGATTTTGTGGGTGGGAATGGGGAACCCGGCTATTTCCGGCAGCAGCTTTGCGTCTACGACCGCTACCAATTGACCTGTCGTATTTGCGGCGAGCGGATCGACCGCTGCCGGTTAGGTCAGCGGTCGACCTACTACTGTCCACACTGTCAGCGTTAACGAGTTTCCACGGGACCCGGGGGATTGGGGTATTCGGGAGAGACGGGGGGAGTAGACCCGGCTGGTGGTTTAGCAACAGGAGTGGGGGGCGGTGGCAAAGGACTGGATGGCGTCGTGATGGGTAAGGTTAGCGGCGCGGATAATGGGCTGGCCGACGGCTCCGATGGAGGAGGGGGCGGCGCGGGTTTTCTAATGGTGGGTGTGTAGACTACCGCCACAGCAACCGCATCTTCACCACTGAAGCGTTTGATAGCTACTGCTGCTGGCAGCTTGTTACCATCGTTCAGCGTCTGCAATCCCGGATCGTCCTTAGCCGCAGCCATGACCAAATCACGGATTTGCATGAAGCGGCGCACGCTGGGTTCGCTGTCGTCATAGCCACTGGCGATAGTGCGAATCTCCTGCTGACTGATTTCATCCAGGCGGCTTCGCCATCCCGTATCATCGCCGGCAGCCAATCCTATGAGCGCCTCAGTGGCCTGGACTGTAGCGATTTTTTCAGCATCTGCTCGCAGCTTATTCTGAGCCGCTGGATCGGGATGAGCGCCCACCAGATTGATGGCGTAGCCGATCAGCGTAAGTTCACCAGTGGCGTTGACCACGATCAGCCGGTTGCCGACGGGCGGAATCAGCCCCGCCTGGATTTCAGCCAGGACTTGCCGCAACCCCTCCTGA
The DNA here is from genome assembly GCA_049288935.1 of Candidatus Competibacteraceae bacterium. Lineage (GTDB taxonomy): Bacteria > Pseudomonadota > Gammaproteobacteria > Competibacterales > Competibacteraceae > UBA2383. Next base: position 3,744 of record JBAQIQ010000303.1, on the reverse strand, counting down.
ATTGACATCGTTTCAACGGCGTTGGCGGTGGGGCGGGTCAGCCGGGTTGCCGTCTTGGGCGTGGCGACTAAGTGAACCTGGATCGCGGGAGGGTCTTTCTTGTCTGCGACAGAGTACGCCACAAAGCCGCGCGCCAGAATACGTAACGCCTGTTCCGACTTTTCTGCGTCACTGGCGGCTAGATTAATCAGCGCCAACCGAATCGTATCATCCTGCTCCAAACTCTCGGCGACTTTGCGCCGGGCCTCTGGCGTCAGCGCCCGCAAGCATCCTGATAACCGGGTGCGGGCCTCGGTGAAGGCCTTGAATCGGGCCTCCTGCCGGGATCGGCGCAAGGCGACGGGATTCTCTGGGGCTTGATAGGAAGCGTTGCCCGTCGCCACCCAGCCGAACCCGGTGTCAAACCGGATCATTTGGCAGCCTGTCACTTTTTGGCTGGTTGCCGCAGTGATGGCGGCGTGAGCGGTTTTCGCCTGGAAAGCGGGTTCACCGGTGAACTCATCCTTGCTCTTGCGTACCCGGTCCGCGCGGCGTGGCACAGAACGCGGTGTGGTGGTTTGTAGCGGTACGGTGAATTCTTCTGCAGCCGATTTATTGGCTGGCGCCGACGGTGTCCACAGCAACGCACCCAGTAAAATCCACAGACAACATCCGTAGTGCATGACAATATTCCCCAAGGTATGGCCGGTTGTCCTGCAAGCGGAAGGGTCGGGGCAGGAGCCTCCCGGTGGAAAAGGATGACCGCTTGGTAAGCAAAAGGTCGCCAGTTTCGGCAAAGTTCAAGGGGTATAGCCCGGAATCTGGTGCAAGTCTACCGCATCGATCTGGTCAGGCAGTAAATACTGGCGGGCGTAATCCAGCCAGACACCCTCGCGTATAAAGACATCGAACAGATCAGTATCGATTTGATGCTCTTGCGCCATCCGGCCGAGGATGGTCAGCACCTCGCTCAGCGGCTTGCCTGGTCGATAGGGGCGGTCGCGGGCGGTCAGTGCTTCGAAGACATCGGCCAGGCAGAGGATGCGCGCCGGCAGTGGGAGCGCCGCTTCGCCGAGACCCCGATGATAGCCGCGTCCATCGAGCCGTTCATGGTGGCAACCGGCGTATTCGGGAACATTCCGTAATGTTTTCGGCCAAGGCAGGCTATTGAGCATCTGCATGGTGAGCGCCACATGTTGTTCAATAATGGCGCGCTCAACAGGGTTGAGCGTTCCCCGGGAAATGCATAGATTACGAATTTCATCCTCGGACAGAAAGTTCTGTGCTGGGCCGTCGATACCTGACCAGCGGCGGACAGCGATGCGCCGGATGCGTTCCTGGGCAGCGACATCCATCAATTCGCCACCGGTATTATTGCAGCGTATAAACTTCTGGTCCTCTTCCAGTTCAGCCAGATAGTGACGCCATTGTTGCTCCAGTGCCGGAATCGTTGCTGGATCGCCACGCTCCACTGCCGCCAGCTTCTCCTTCAGCAAGGCAATCTCAGCGTCACGTTTGAGTACCTCGAAGCGGGTATCGATCAGTTGGATACGGTCGAAAAGGGTTTCCAGCTTGGTCGATTTGTCCACCACATGCACGGGCGTAGCGATTTTGCCGCAATCGTGCAGGAGGCCGGCAATCTTGAGTTCATACAATTCCTCAGCCGTAGGACGATACTCCTTGAGGTTGCCTGATTCGGAACGGCAGGCCGCCTCGGCGATCATCATGGTCAGAATCGGCACCCGTTGACAGTGTGCGCCGGTATAGGGGGATTTATGATCGATGGCGGTGTTAATGAGGGTGATGAGCGACTCAAACAGGCTTTTCAGTTGTTGAATCAACTGATGATTCGTCAGCGCGATAGCTGCCTGGGAAGCTAGCGATTCCGCGAGTTGCCGGTCGGTTGCCGAAAAGGTCCGCACCTGCCCGGTGGCTGGATCAAGAGCGTTAATAAGTTGGAAAACACCGATGATTTGCTCTTCATGATTCTTCATCGGCACGGTCAGGAAGGAGCGGGAGTGGTAGCCGGTTTGTTGATCGAAGTGGTGCGTTCCCGAGCAGTCGAAGTTCTGTTCTGCGTAAGCATCGTCGATAATAACCGTCGTATTGTTCAGCACCGCATAGGTGACCACCATGCTGGTGTTGGGCTGGCCGGTTGAATCGTAGAGCGGGATCGGGGCGAACGGAATCGGCGCGCCAGTGGCGCCACCCAGGTAAAGTTGCAATGAGTCGTTGTACAGCACTTCAAAACGCAGTTGCTGCTGGTTTTCCTCCAACTGGTACAAGGTGCCGCCATCCGCATGCAACAGGGTCTTGGCCTCGACCAGGATGGTTTCCAGCAGCTTTGCCGTATCCCGTTCCCTGGACAGTGCAATACCAATGCGGTTGAGATGCTCCAGGCACTGGAGCGGATCATCAGAATAAGAGAAATGCATGAGCGCTCCTTCGGTTGCGAGCCGGACCAGGCGCCTGTGGATTTTCGTAGTATAGCGACGCCATGCGCGCTGGTCAGGGTTAGGGTAAAATCAACCTTCACTATCCCGTCTCTTCTCTCATGGGCCATTGTCATGAACCGATTCCGCAACGCCCTGTTGACGACCCTGGCCGCTGCTTTACTGACCGGATGCGCGTCGACCAGTGAACTCCAGCGCGACGATCCCGATCCCCTCGAAGGTTATAACCGCGCCATGTTTGCGGTGAACGATGCTGTCGATAAGGCGCTTTTCAAGCCAGTCGCCCAGGTCTATCAGAAAGTGCTCCCCGATCCGGTCATTGCCAGTGTCGGTAACTTTTTCAGCAACCTGAACGATGTCGTAGTGCTGGTCAATGACGTGTTGCAATTTAAATTTCATCTAGCGGCGCAAGACAGCAGCCGGATCGTTTTCAATACTACCTTCGGCCTTCTCGGCCTGTTTGACGTTGCTAGCCCTATGGGATTGCCCAAGAACCGCGAGGATTTCGGTCAAACCCTGGGCTTTTGGGGGGTCGGCGAGGGTTACTACATCGTTCTGCCGTTCCTGGGACCTAGCACGGTGCGCGATACTGTCGGGCTGGTGGGCGACTTCACAATCAACCCTATTGATTGGGCGACGGATTCTAGTACGGTCGAGTGGAGTCTCTGGGGTTTGAATCTGATCAACCGCCGGGCTGGAGTGTTGCAGATTGAACGGGCGTTCGCCGACGCCCAGATCGATCCTTATGCCTTTCAGCGCAGCGCTTATCTGCAACAGCGACGCAACCTGGTTCATGACGGTCGCCCGCCGCCCGATTTTGACTTTGAAAGCCCGGATAATCCGTTGTAATGAGTCGGTCGGCCTGGATCGGCGCTGGGTTGCGCCTGGCTGCCGCTCTGCCGCTCTCTTGGAGCCACACACTGGGGGCGTTGCTGGGTTGGTTGTGGTGGTGGATGCCCAACCCGTTGCGGCGAATTGCCGAGCGTAATCTGGCGCTGTGCTTTCCCGATCAATCCTTGGTTGAACGGAATCGGTTACTGCGCCGGAATCTGATGGAAACCGGCAAGGGGTTGCTGGAGCTGGGTCCCTTCTGGCTTTGGCCCGGCCAGCGGTTACTGCGACTGATCCAGGGATCGGTGATCGGCGAAGAGGAACTGGTGGCCGCTGTGAACCGCCAACAGGGAGTGATACTGATTACGCCCCACTTGGGTCCCTGGGAGTTGGCGGGCCTGTATTATTCCAGCCGCTATCCGCTGACGATCCTCTATCGCCCCAGCCGGATGGGACTGGATGAGATCGCTCGCCAAGGGCG
>JBAQIQ010000302.1:0-1625 GCA_049288935.1 Candidatus Competibacteraceae bacterium | reverse complement strand
CTATCAGCCCTTCAAGGACGACGCCCCCGGCTTGGTGCATGTCGACGTCAAGTACCTACCGCAAATGCCCGACGAGGACCCACGGCGCTATCTGTTTGCCGCCATCGACAGCGCCACGCGCTGGGTTGATGTTGAGACCCTGCCGGAAAAGTCCGCCGCCTGCGCCCACAGCTTCCTGACCAACCTCCTCCAGGCCGCCGCCTTTAAGGTGATTTCCGGAAAATCTCATACCTCACAAGCAGGTTTGATAAGAATGTCCCACTTGGGTAGAGCGGGGTTGCGTTTCAGTCGCGCCTCGACCGACTGCATAGCGACTTTCGACAGTGAGATGCCTTTGTCGTAGACCTTGCGATTCATCTCGACCAGCGGGTGGAGACCCTTCCAAGTCATGCTCTTGGCCCACGCCAACATGGTCTGGTCGTCGACCAGTTTCGTCCCGTTCCAGTGCTTTTCGAGCATCCCCCAGCAGCGCTCGATCGGATTGTATTTGCTGTGGTATGGCGGGTAATACAACAATTGTATCGGTTTGCCGATGTGGTCGGCGAAGTCCACCATCCGTTTGAGAAACTGGGTGCGCCGGCCATTGCTTTCCGGCCCGTTGTCGGCCTTGATCTGGAGCAGGGTCACCCCGTCGCGGCGCTCGGGCGCCTGCTGCTCCCACCACGCGAAGAGGTTGTCGACAATGAAGTCGCTGGTCTTGGCAGAACCGCCGAAGGCCACATGCAGGGCGCCGCTGTCTTCATCCACCACGCCGAAAGGCGTGTATTTCTCCTGGCAGCCCATGTCGTGGTCGGCGGCCTGGGTGTCACCGCGCGTGCGACCGCCGCGCGAGTAGTCGCCAATCTTCACCGTCGCCTTGCAGTCCATGCTCACGCGCAGGACCCCACCTCCTGGTGCCGCCGCGTCTTTGGACCGGATGTTGGCGAAGATGGCGTCGGTTTCGACAATTTTTTTTGGGGCTTGGCCTTGAGCACCGGACGCAGCCGGTAACCGTTGCGGTTCAACACCGCGGCCATGGTGCTGGGGGACGGTAGGTCCGCGTCCGCCACCCCTCGCGCCCGTAACTGGTTAATGGCCTCCGCCGCGGTCAGTCGGGTGAAGGTGATCGTACTGCGAAAGGTCGGGTCTTGCTGCGCATGGGATTCGGCCAACGCCCACAACACCGTCGCCGCCGCTGGGTGCTTCTCTTCCCATAATTTGTCGCCCGCAACGGCCGACTGTGCACTCAAGCAGACGATCCCCGTGCGCTGCTCGTGCAACCCCAGTGCGACCGCCTGGCGGCTCCACCCAAACACCGCTTCGGCCTGCCGCGGGCTACCGGTGCAGTACTTCAAAGCCATCGCCGCCTGGAATGTGCGCCGCTCGGCCCCTAACATCTTCGACGCGGCCAGTCTGAGGTCGTCACGGTGCCCATCATCAAGAGCAGGCGGCTTGCTCGAAGCGGTATTCACGATCATGTTGTTGGACTCATCGCGTTACAACCGAGCGCTACTATGGCATACAATGGTATAAAGTTCCTCGAAAATCTCCTTAGCGGCCCCATAGGCCGCCTGGGGCCTGGCTTCACCCGCCGAAAGGGGGTTCATAGGGCTCACGAGCCTTGCTCCCTCCCCCCTCGCGGGGGA
>JBAQIQ010000301.1:0-3108 GCA_049288935.1 Candidatus Competibacteraceae bacterium | reverse complement strand
GTCCGGCGACGATCCCGAAGGCGCTTTTCCCTGCGTTCTCGGTCACGAAGGCGGTTGCGAGGTGGTCGAGTGCGGCCCCGGCGTCAAGGGGCTCAAGCCCGGCGATCACGTCATCCCGCTTTACATCCCGGAATGCGGCGACTGTGAATATTGCCATTCCAGCAAAACCAATCTCTGCCAGTCCATCGCCGCGACGGTGTGGACCGGCTACATGCCCGACCACACCCGCCGCTTCTCCTGCCGGGGGACACCGCTGTTTCACTACATGGGTTGCTCGACCTTCGCCGAATACACGGTTGTCCCGGAAATCGCCCTGGCCAAAATCAATCCCGCCGCGCCGCTGGACAAGGTCTGTCTGCTGGGCTGCGGCGTCACCACTGGCATCGGCGCGGTGCTGAATACTGCCAAGGTCGAGCCGGGTTCGACAGTCGCCGTCTTCGGCCTCGGCGGGATCGGTCTGTCGGTGATCCAGGGTGCGGTCATGGCCCAGGCCGGCCGGATCATCGCTATCGATGTCAACCCTGACAAATTCGCCATGGCGACTGCGCTGGGCGCAACCGATACCCTCAACCCGGCGCAGATCAGCGGCAACGTGGTGGACGCCATCAAGGAAATGACCAATGGCGGAGTGGACTATTCGTTTGAATGCATCGGCAATGTCGAGATCATGCGCCAGGCGCTGGAGTGCTGCCACATGGGTTGGGGCGTGTCCACCATCATCGGCGTGGCCGGCGCGGGCCAGGAAATCCGCACCCGCCCGTTTCAACTGGTCACGGGCCGCGTCTGGAAAGGCACCGCGTTCGGCGGGGTCAAGGGCCGCACACAACTCCCTGGCTATGTTGAAAACTACCTCCAGGGCAAAATCGAGCTGGATCGCATGGTCACGCACACGATGCCGCTGGAACAGATCAATACCGCCTTCGATCTGATGCACGAAGGCCAGAGCATCCGTTCGGTCATTCTTTTCTAGGAGCAGTCAGCGTGGAACATATTGAAGCGATCAAGGAATTTGGCGGCTGGCTGAATCGTTACCGCCATGATTCGGCGAGTTGTCACTGCGAGATGACCTTCTCGGTTTATCTGCCGCCCCAGGCAGCGATGGAGAAAGTGCCGGCGGTTTACTGGCTATCTGGCCTGACCTGTACCGATGACAACTTCCGGGTCAAGGCTGGGGCGCAGCGCTACGCGGCGGAGTTAGGTCTGGCGCTGGTCATTCCTGATACCAGTCCGCGTGGCGAAGAGGCTCCGGATGTGCCAGACCGCTACGATCTGGGACAGGGCGCCGGTTTCTACGTCAATGCGACCCAGCCCCCATGGGCGCGGCATTACCAGATGTACGAGTACGTGACTCGCGAATTGCCGGCGCTGGTCGAGGCGGAATTGCCGCTGATTCCCGATCTGCGATCAATCACCGGTCATTCGATGGGTGGACATGGGGCGTTGATCTGCGCCTTGAAAGAACCCGGAATGTATCAATCAGCGTCGGCCTTCGCCCCAATCTGCCACCCGATGGCGAGCGGTTGGGGGCAAGGTTGCTTCAAAGCCTATTTGGGTAACGACCGTGAGGCATGGGCCACTTATGACTCTGCTCGATTGATCGAGGCAGGAGCTGCAACCATTCCCCTGCTGATCGACCAGGGTACTGCCGATGAATTTTTGTCCCAGCAGTTGCATACGGCGTCGCTAGAACGGGTCTGCGCTGCACGGAATTTTCCGCTCACCGTGCGAATGCAGGATGGCTACGACCACAGCTACCATTTCATCGCCACCTTTATCGGTGAACATCTGGCCTGGCACGCCCAAGCGCTACGGGCGGCATAGGAAGCTCAAAGGTGCAACAAGAATTTCTCAAATTATTACGCAGCCTACTGCGCGGCGAGCTGAGCCGCACCCGGCGCCGTACGAACCGTTCGCCTTGGGCCATAGGCGGGCTGGTTATCGCCATTGTTGGGGTCAGCTATTTCCTGTACGAACCCAAAGCGCCGCCCGCTACGACACCTAAAGGCGCAGAGCTCACCTGCACGGTCAACAGTGTCTACGATGGCGATACGCTGACTGCCCGCTGCTCAGTCGGTGAGGTTAAAGTGCGGATGTTTGGCATCGATGCACCGGAAATGGGTCAAAAACCGTGGGGTCATGCGGCAAAACAGGCATTGCAGGGATTGCTGCCGGATCGCGGAATCCGGTTGCAGGTGCAGGATCAGGATCGCTATGGCCGTACCGTCGCACAGGTGTGGGTCGACGACCGTGATGTGGGTTTGGAAATGGTGAAAAAAGGTTGGGCGGTGATGTACGAGCAGTACAACAACTCGCCCGCCTATCGACAGGCGCAAAATGAAGCCAAACAGTCCCGGCGCGGCATTTGGGAGAAATCGGGCAGCCAGCAGGACCCCGCTGCCTGGCGGCGACTGAATCCCCGTTAGTGAGTATTGAAAGGCCTCTGCAAAAGGAGAAGCTGCTATAGCCGTCTTGGGTAGTGCTCCAGACGTGAATATCTAACAGATAAAATTAAAAATAATCAAATAGTTGTGAATCTTCATATCCACGTTGAGAACACTACCCCTGTAAGTAATAAATTCCGTGAGATTGACTGCCACTGATGGATCACCCTGCCGGGCACTAGGGTAAAATGGCTGGAAGGGAAGGCCCTGGCGCGATTCATCATGGAGTGGGTCGAGGCGCTGGACACCCGAATCAGATACCGTGGAATGCCATGCAAAGCTTGCAGAACGAGTCCCGAATGCGCTTCTGGCTGATCTTTACCGCCCTCGCCATCAGCCTGTTGTACCTGCTGGCGCCAGTATTAACGCCTTTCCTGTGCGCTGCGCTACTGGCCTATCTGGGTGATCCGCTGATCGACCGGCTGGAAGCGCGCAAGATTCCACGCTCATGGGCGGTTGCGTTGGTTTTTGGCGTGATTCTACTCGGGCTGTTGCTCTTGTTACTCTTCCTGATCCCCCTGCTGACCCATCAGTTCAAAGGGCTCATTCAACGCCTACCCGCTCATATCGACTGGTTTCAGGCCCATATTTTACCCTGGATACAGGACCACCTGGGCGTTGAACCGGAGTCGTTCAGCCTCCACGGTTTGCAAGCCCGACTGATTAC
>JBAQIQ010000300.1:0-4613 GCA_049288935.1 Candidatus Competibacteraceae bacterium | reverse complement strand
TTTTTGAAAATAAGACTTTTAATCAGGTTAAATGTAGCTTTTTTAATTTCCTCAATAAAAAGATTTTTAATTTTGAAAAACCTCATTGGTACTTGAATACTCCACAACCTGTATAGGGATGCTATATCAGGGTATCCGATCATTTGCTCCGGTGTTTTTCCATAAAACTCTGCAGTGCTCTTGTTAATATATAAGTAGCGCAAAGCGTGGTCCTTCATGTAAACGCAGGCATCGATATTTGACAAAATGGTGTCAAGCAATCTATTTTTTTCTTCGACTTTCTGTTCGAGATTTTTTCGTTCCGAGATATTGCGAATGGCGCCGACAACTCGAAATGGTGAACCATCTGCCAGTTTTTCAACCACCTTTCCACGGTCCATTACCCATATATAGTGTCCATCCAAATGGCGCAAGCGGTATTCGACCGAGTAGTCCTGTGTGCCGCTCAGGCACAGCTTAAGGGACTCCTGCACCAAGGCCAAGTCTTGTGGATGGATCAGAGAAATATAAAACTCAAGCGAGTGTTGCAAATGATTATCGTTTAGGCCGAGAATTTTGCACCAAGTCAGGTTATGGTCTACTTCTTTGCTCGCTACGTGCCAATCCCAGATGCCATCGCCTGTTGCGTCGAGCACATAACTCAACAGCTCCTCGCTTTTTCGCAGATCATGGGCAAGCGACACGAGCGTTGTTTTTTCTTTGGCCATTTCAAATCACTCTAAGCATCTGGTTTTAGCTATCTGGACAGACGGGATGGGAGTCGACAGAAACCGTCTGGCAAATCGATCCGACCCGCTGTTGGCAGCGAGAATTCGTTCGGGGAACGCGGGTGTCGCTGCGTTACTCCAACGCAAATTCTGCCACAAAAGTAGGATGGGTTCGCGCTGCCAGACTACTCCAGGGGGAAGCCCGCCGCCAGCCGGCGGATCGCCGCGTTGTCGGGCTTGCCGGACCCCAGCAGCGGAATTTCGGGCACGGTCAGCACTTGGCGGGGAATGTAGAGTTCGCTCAATCCTTCACGGTGGGCTACCGCGACCAGTGCGCTGCGGTCGGCATCTCGGCGGGCGGTCAGCAGCGCGATAGTCTCGCCCTTGACCGGGTCGGGCAGGTTGAGCGCGGCGTGCTGACAGCGATTCCCGGTCTCCTTATTTAACCCTGCTTTTTCAATAGGCCAAGCAATCATTTTTTCTACCTAATGAAAAAGATAAAAAAGCCTCTTGAGCGTTTAAAGACGCCCCATTAACTATCCTGATTAGCAAGATTCTTCAGCCCGACGAAGCCAACGGGCCGGTCGTGGTCCGTTGGCCGCGGCGGCGACGAGCAGACGGTTGGGAAGGGTGTTGAGGTGAAAGCGCCGGTTAAAGCGATAAGCGAAGGCAGCGAGGTAGCGGATCCCGTATTTGGCGAATTTGAACGCATGGTAGGCGCCGCCGAAGCCGGTTTTGAGGTTGCCGAGAATGGTGTTAAGCCAACCGAGCTCCGGCACTTCTTTGGGTTTGCGCGGGCCGATGATGATGGCCTGGTGATAACACCCCGCTGCCGTCACCCCGGCGAAGCAGGCCAACCCATTTAATCAGGGCTGCGGTTCAGAGGCGATTGCCGAGTTCGGCTTCGATCAACCGATTGTGTCTTAATCCCTTTTTAATCAGGGCTGCGGTTCAGAGGGCTTGACGCCACAAATATTTTCAAAACAACAAGTTACAAAGGGGGTTGCCAGAATTTTTGTTGTTTGAAAAGTTATCTTTTTTGCCATGTCACAACAACCGTTGCTTGCAAATCAGACGCTGAGACTATAGCAACCTCCCGGCAACTCAGCAACCCGGTTGCGATCCCGGCGCAAACGCCCTCCCCAATCCTTCGGGACGCCTCATCAATGCCTGATCTTTCGGCGCGGGAATCCCCGGTCAAGCCTGAGCAAGACGGCGGGCACACCCCCGCTGCCGCCCGCCAGATGGAAGCCCTGGGCGGGAAACTGCTACGTCCGCCGGAAGATATTCCCGACATTGGCCGTTTCTGCGTCCTGCAAGACCCCCAGGGCGCGACGCTGTGCGCCATCACCTATCGCCAACCGTGAACGCGGGGCGCGACGGGTTCCGGCTTCTGGCGGCTCCCGTCGCCCATCCCGTCGCCCAGGCGTATTGGGCGATCCCGTGCGGGAGCTGACGAAACGCCTCCCACGCTCCGCAAGAAACCCACTCCACATACACTGCGAACTAATCTGGCCCGGTCCGTATCAGATTGGTACGATTTGTGATTCTTTTTATTCAATAATCCTATTAAAAACAGTCGTTCGCCATGTGGCATGGTGTTTGATTACAGGTTCAGCATCGCTCACCCACCTGGAATCCGATCATGTCCACTCTATCCACTGTCACTGTCATCCTGGCTACAGGATTATTGGGGATGAGTCCACCGCTGGCGGCTACGCCGATCCTGGATCAAGAACAAGCCACGGCCCATTACAGCTACAGTTTTGGGGCCAGCGAGTTCTGGAAGCAACTGGGGCAAACCTTCACAGCGGGCGTTGACGGCTTATTGACCGGCCTTGAACTGCGCTTAGGCCGAACGCCGGATTCATTAACCACGGGATCGCTGTCCATCGAAGTCCGCAATACAGAGACCGGCCCGGCCAGCACCGGCCATAACTACCTACAGACCCCGATTGTCGGCAGTCACTTGTTAGCGGCAGCGACGATCAGCACGGCGGATTTGCCGGTCGTCGATGTCACCTTGGGCCAGGTCGCGCCGTTTAGCCCATTGATCACGTTTGCAACTCCGGTCTCTGTCCATGCCGGCGTCGCCTACTCAATCCTGCTGTATGGCAGCGGCGCGGATCGTTTCGTGTGGTCGCTGGATCTTCCAGCCTCGGCCTATGGCGGCGGCAATGCTTTCGCCAGAATAGGAAATGGCTACGCCTGGAGTTTCGTCGGCTATGCCGGCAATCCGCCGACGCTGGGCGATTTCGGCTTCCGAACCTATGTCGAGGGGACCGCAACTCCGGTATCAGAACCGATGACGCTCTCGCTGTTCGGCCTCGCCGGTCTTGCGCTGCGCCGCCGTCTCCTCGGCTTAAATCGCTATTGAGCGTCCAATCCTCATTCCGCCCCCCGGTGATCCCGCCCGTGCAATGCACCCACAGCGAGCGTTCCTGACCAGTCCACGATCTCAGCGTCATGTCGCCGCCGTGCAGGTGAACGTTGTAGGGACTCGTTTGCCCGCCTGCACTGAACACGATGCGCCGGTCGCCCTGGGTGGTCTGGTAGCGCACCTCGTGCAGGGTGGCCAGGAACAGCCATTCCAGCACCTCGCCGGTGCGATCCTCCACCACGGCGCGATGGTGGGTAAAGCGCACGGTCACCGGCCCGGCCATCATCGCCTGAGTTCGCGCCCGGTGGAGCAGCATCCACAGCGCGTGATAGTCCTGCTCGACCTGGAAATGCTGCCACGCCAGCACGGTCGGGACAGCCGCCAGGGCCAGCGCCAGGGTGATGACACGCGGCCAGCGCAGGGGACGCAGTGGCAGCCGCTCTCTCTTCCCCAACTCCTCCGATGCGCTCGTCATGACGGGCCTCCAGTGACATCTCCAGGATCGTTGGCATCCATGCCCTCGTTAGCAAGGCCAGCAGGCCAGTTGCGTTCAAAGGCCCTCCAGAGGCGTTTTTAGGCGCTGTTCCGAAGGGGGTAGTTGAAGGGGTCAGGATAGCAACAGCGCCGCCCTGCTGGCCCGTTCTGTGCCTTTCCTGCGCCTTTCTGTCGCGGTTCCTGCCCAGCGGCGTTTAATCAGCTCCCGGTTGTTATCTCCCACGCAAGGCGCGTAGCGATTCCTCCACAAATTTCCGGGCGTTTCGCCGTTGTTCCTCGGATCGGCCACACCTGATTCTCGCCGTGGTTTCACGCGATAGGTCGGCTTGGGCAGCGGCGCGTAACCGCGCTTCCGCTTCGGCGCGGCGGCGGCGCTGATCGGCAATTTGAAACCCACTGGATGGATCGAAGCTGCCGGGATCGACGTGGTACTTGCGGAGGATGCCCCTGAGCACGGCGGCGGGGTTGGTTCGGATCTGGCCGCTGTGGATTCTGGACTCAATGACATCCAGCATTTGCTGGGCGATCTCAGGCGGTAGGGGCTCAACCTGCGTGGCGATGTCAGCCTGTTCCTGCTTGGTGAGCTTGGCTGGATACACGAGTTCTGGCCACTGGCCGTTGTAAACCTCTTCCTGGTTAACCGTCTTTGGGTTTTCGGTTGCTGTGTTGGAGCCGGTTCCCGTGGTGGGGTCTGGTGGCGCTTTCCTCTGGCTGACCGTCTTTTCCTCGTTCGGCTCCTGTGCGGTCATCCCGTGGTCGCTGTCTTGCGGTTCCGGGTTTGGGTCTTGCGCACCACTACCACGCGCCGGTTCGGGTTCCGCCGAGCGTGCGTTCGAGAAGGAGGGGTTTGGGGTGGTGGTGGTGGTAGTAGTCTCTGTAGAAATCTCAGTAGTAATCTCGATTCCTTTAAAGATGTCGCCTACAGGCGAGAGGGTGTCGCCTACAGGCGAGAGGGTGTCGCCTACAGGCGAGAGGGTATCGCCTACAGGCGAGGGGGTATCGCCTACAGGCGAGGGGGGGTCGCCTACAGG
>JBAQIQ010000299.1:0-3668 GCA_049288935.1 Candidatus Competibacteraceae bacterium | reverse complement strand
TGCACGGATACCTCCCACCCCGGCGGGACGCCCCCTCGCCCGGCCGGGCAGGGAACGCCCCGGCGGGGTTGCTGATCAAAAACTCGTGCTATGTTGTTCCCATCACACGAAGGGGACACACCACGCCCCGTTGGGGATGGAATATCCCCGGAGGATGGCAAAACAACGATTCATGCGCGGCGGATCCCATCCGTCGACAGGAGTGCCCACATGCGTTCCGACGACCCAAACTCCGTCCTCGACGAGGATGAACTTGAACCGCTCTATCACCTGGATGAGAGCGGACGACTCACCTGGACCGAGGAAGGGAAACGGCTGTACCGCAAACGGTTTACCCGTTTCGGACTCCGCCTGGAAGCCATCACCACGATGGATGATCTGCAAACCGCACGGCGGATTTCAGCAGCGGGTTTGACCGATCAGTTGCTCGCCATCGCCGGGAACGGCCCGCGCTCGCTGGAACGCAACCTGCTGGTGGCGATCGCCCGCAACGACGATGCGGAATATCAACGCCTGTTGGCGCTGTTGAAAGCCCGCAACCGGCTGGGCTTGCAGGTGGTGGCGGGGCTTAAGGGCGGGAACTCCTGCTGAGGAGTTCCCCCTCGATCTCGCGCCGCATCCGCAGCGCGTCGGCTTGGACATCCCTGTCCTTGAGCATGGACAGGAGGCCCTCGATTTTGTCGAGGGTCCTCCGCAGCTCGGAATCGCTGGCGGTTTCCAGCCAGCGATAAAATTCCTTCCATTCCTCTCTGGTCATCATGGCCTCCTCAAACAACAAAAATGAGGACACGCCACGCCCTTGACCGGGGAGGGTGTCCCCGGTGGAGGTTTTTGCTTCACCAAAGCGGCGCGAACCGCTGCTGAATCGAACGATACTTCAGGCGGCTCGCGCTGCGGGCTCCGCGTCGGGCACGATCAACCCTTCCGGGTCGCCGCGCTGGCACAGTCCCTTCACCCCGCATAATCCACAGGGGGAGTTGTGGGCCATCAGTCCGCGCTTCGGAAAGCGGCCCCGGTCGATGTCTTCCGCGACCCAACGCACCTTCTGGAGATAGGCGTCCACCTCAGTGGGGGAGCGACGCGCCACCGTGACCGGAGGACACACCTCGGGGCCTTTGCCCTTTGGCGTCACCTTCCGCTTGATCAACTCCAGGAGACCCAATCGCTCAACCGGGGGCAGGCCCAGCCGGTCGGCGTGGGCGTCCAGCAGGAGCTGATACCCGGTGAGTTGATCCGCGACGACCAACCAGTCCGGGTCGGTCAGGGTGCTGGGTGTTTTGAAATCCAGACACTCCAGCGACCCCTCCGGACCAAAAGCCACCAGGTCGGGCACGCCGACATAGACCACGCCCGGCGCCAGCGGGATTTCCAGCTTGCGCTCCAACAGCAGCTCGCCTTGTCGATCCAGCGCGGGTAACCGGTCGAAGTCCGGCCAGGCGGCGGCAAATTGCGTCACCAACGCTCGGCCGGTGTCCGCCAGGGATTCCGGCGACTGCGTGGCGGCGTAGTCGATACCGCCCGCCTCCCGCGCCGCCTGCCAGCCCTGCTCGAACAGCCGGAGGGGGTCGGGGGGTTGGCCTTGAGCCTCGCCCCGCAACCACGCCTCCATGGCCTTGTGCACCACACCGCCGAACACCAGATTGGCGGCCTTGTGGGCGGGCCAAACTCCCAGCACCGCCTCCAGGTAATACTGCTGGGGACAGGTTTCGTACTTCAAAACGGCGGTCGGAGAGAGCCGCATTACGGCGCGCTCCTGAACACCGGTCCGCCCGCGAGGGCGGGCGGCGCAGCCGGTGGCGCGTTGGCCCGGCTGATGGCCTGGTAGTGGTCAATGGCCTGCGGGTAGGGCAGGCTGACCGCCTGCCAGGAACGAAGGTTCCGATCCTGGAGGAAGACGGCTACCACCACCGGCGACCGGTCCCACGGGGGCAGCGCCGGGGTAAATTCCCACACCTGGCAACTGCCGGTGGGCCATGGAATGGTGAGCGAGCGCGTGACGGTCATCCCCGCGCCGGTGTGGCGGGCGATGTCCATCACGGCCTGAAAAGACGGTGAGAGCTTCTTCATGGGGGTTCTCCAATAAAAAAGGAGACGCACCACGCCCCGGACGGGGAACGGATGCGTCCCCGGGGGGTTGTTGATCGAAAATTCGTGGTCTGGGAAGGTTTACGAACCTACCGCGATCGCTTGATCCGTTTCGGTATCTTCATCGACACCAAAACGACAGTTTGGCGGCCAGGAACAGGACCAGCGCCAGCGAGACGCCGCCGCCGATCGCGACCTCGGTCAGGACACCAAAACCGAGGAGGATAGCGACGTTGCGGGTCGCTGCAGACCGATTGACGACCTGCCACATGGCCCACACGATGGCCCACACGGCGGTCCACAGAAAGGCGCATCCGGCCTGGAGGACCGCTGCGGGATGGCGAGCGGCGCATCCCAGGATGACACCGCAGAGAAAGGAGGCTTGCATGGTGCTCTCTCCTGAAAGTAAGGAGACGCGCCACGCCCCCGACGGGGAACGGATGCGTCCCCCGTGGGATCAACGGTATCGGCGTCAGCCGATCCCGTACTGTAGTAATGGCCGATCTCCGTCACACGGCAAAAGAGCGAGTACTCTTTTGGCTCTCAGTGCGCGTCAGCGGCCCGTGCGGCGGATTTTACCGGGTGACCACACGCAATCCCGGTTACGCCTTCCCTGGTGAGTGGTGGAAATCGCAGAGCGTTGCGATGCCGTTTTGGCCTTTTTGTTCGCAGAGGCCCCCTGCGTTGTCCCAGGTTTAGACAGGTAGGACACCCTGTCCCCAGTTTGCTTACGACGGTGCGGGAACACCCGGCCCAGGTTTAGACAGGCAGGGCACCCTGTCCCCGGTTTTTTGGCAAGGTGCGGGGAAACCTTTTTTAACAGCATGACTATGGCGAAGAGGATCCGGCGCGTCAAGCGCCGTTTGACTGTTTTTTGCGCAATCCCGGATATTCAGACAAGCTCTTGCCGGTATTGAAGATTGCGTCAGTTCACCGGTGAGTTATCCACCGGCTTTGGGGACAAAACCGCCCGCGCCAGGCCGGCGCGCTGCAACAGCCAGTCCTCGCGATAGAGGATGATCGGCGGTGCGGCCTCCGGGTCTTTGAGCTGGGCCAGGGTCGGCTCGCCGGGGACGCCGATGCGCCCGAGGGTACGCTGCAAGTGATAGACGTGCCGCAGCCAGGTGGACAGCGCGAGCGGAGCCGGACAAACGGCTTCCTGCGGATCGGGCAACCGGGTCAGGGCGTCCTGCACGACAGCCCGCTGGCGCTCGCCGGTGAGCGCATACCGCAGCACCTGGTTTTTAGGCGCTTCCCAGATCACGTCCAGGTGACCGTCCCGGCAGGACACGGCCGGTTGCAGCCGCGCCGCTTGCCGATGGGTCAGGCCCACCACCCGCACCAATTCCAGATGCAGCGCCACCCGGGCATCCTGGGCGCGAATGCGGGCGATGCGCACCGCGATCTCGTCCGGCGCTAACGGGCTGGGCAGGAGCGTTTGCGCACCCGACGTGAGTGCTTTCCCGAGGGTGCGCACCTGAAAGGCTAAATCGAGGCGATCCAGCCAGCCGCAGAGTTGCGCGAATAACTGCATCTGGTGGCGGGTCGTGGCGGCAGTCCGGTCGGTGGTGCTTCGCCAATGC
>JBAQIQ010000298.1:0-6982 GCA_049288935.1 Candidatus Competibacteraceae bacterium | reverse complement strand
TGTCGCTGGGCGCGTGTCTGGGCGGCAACGGCACCTTGATCGGCGCCAGCGCCAACCTGGTGGTGGCCGGTTTCGCCGAGCGGGCCGGCCAGCCGATCCGCTTCATCCAGTACACCCTGATGGCCTTCCCGATCATGCTCATGTCCATCGCTATCAGCATGGTCTATTTGCAATGGCGATATCTGTGAGCAATTCCACCGTGATCGTCTGATCAGTGCGGACTGGCGGGCGCCCAGTGTTGTCGGAGATCAGGCCCGCCAGTTCGGATCGATTTGGCCATCGACGATGCCGATGCGCCGGTCGGCAGCGCTGGCGAAGGAAGGATCGTGAGTGACGACGATCACCGTTTTGCCCATCTCCCGTGTCAGATCATGCAGGATTTGCCGCACGTTCGCCGAGGCGTGGCTGTCCAGATTACCGGTCGGTTCATCGGCCAGGATAATGGCCGGTTCGTTGGCCAAAGCGCGGGCGATGGCGACGCGCTGACGCTGTCCGCCGGAGAGTTGATGTGGATGCTTGTGGCCGTGTTCGCTGAGTCCAAACTGGTTCAGTAACTGGTGAGCGCGTTGTCGCGCTGCCGTATCGCTGAGCGTTCCTAGCCGGCGCATGGGCAGTTGCACATTCTCCAGTACGGTGAATTCAGCCAACAGAAAATGGAACTGGAATACGAAACCGAGGTGACGCAACCGGGTGGCCGCCAGTTCATCCTCACCATAGCCGGAGGTGTCCTGCCCCTCCAGCAGCACTCGGCCCGATGTCGGAGTATCCAGCAGGCCGAGCAGATACAGCAGCGAGGATTTGCCGGAACCGGACGGCCCCATGATGGCCAAAAACTCGCCGCGCTCGACTTCCAGGTCGATGTCCCGCACCAAAGTCACTGGCGCCTCGCCGGGCAGAAGACGTCCCAGCCGCTCCGCCGCCAGCACCGGATTCACGCCATGCCCCGCAAAATCATGACCGGCTGCACGCGCCCGGCTTTACGGGCTGGCAGATAAGCGGCGCCTATAGCGGAAATCATGGCGAAACTGGCCGCCAGCAGGTATTGCTCCCAACCCCAATAGATCGGCAAATGCACGATATCCGTCGCGCCGGGTGGCTTAATCTCAACCTGCATCAGCAGCCACATCAACCCAACGCCGAAGGTGACGCCCATCAGACTGCCGAGGATGCCTAAAATAACGCCTTCAGCGAGAAAGATGTGGCGGATGTCGCGGGCGTGAAAACCCATGGACTTGAGAATGGCGATGTCGTGGATTTTCTCCATGACGATGGTGGAAATGGTGTTGTAAATACCGAAGGACGCGACCACCAGGATCGCTGAAACGACGCTGTACATGATCAGATTGCGCACCAGTAGCACGCTCATTAAATCTTCCGCCGATTCCTGCCAGGACATGGCTTTGTAGCCCACTTGCTGCTCGATTACGGCGGCGACTTCGCGAGCGGCGTAAGGATCATCCAGTTGCAGGATGAAGCGGTTGACCCGGTTGGCCCGATCCAGCAGGCCCTGCGCCCGTTTGAGTAGGACGAAGGTCTGGGACTCGTCGTAATTGGCGTTGCCGGTGCGGAAGATGCCGACCACTTTCAACGTGCGGACTTCACCTCCCGGCGACGAGGCGTTGATGACGCTGCCCATTGCCAGGCCGAATTTTTTCGCCAGTCCCGCGCCGATCATGATGCCGTTCGGATTCGCTGCCAGCGTGTCCAGCGAGCCATGAATCAGCTTTTCCTCGATGGTGGATACCCCCTGCATCTTGTCCGGCACGATGCCGTTGAGGGTCACGCCTTCAATGCGTCCGGCGAAGGTCAGCACCACTGACCCCAACAATACCGGGGCAGCGCGCAGGCCGGGCAGGGATTCGATAAAAGCCAGTTTCTGAACATGGCCGCGAAGGCCCCGCACCTCGGTCAGCGGTTTGACCCGACGCACCTCAACGGCGCCCTCTGGCCACTGTTGCCGGGCTGGCTGCTTTTCAGGCTTGCGGTATTCATCGGAAACGGTGATATGCGGACTGTTGTCGATCAGTCGTTCGATGAAATCCCGCTCAGAGCCGCGCATCAGCGAAGAGACCGCCAGGAAGAAGGCGACGCCCAGCGCGATGCCGACCAGTGACACCAGCGTGGGGCGGCGGCGGCTGACCAGTTGGGTTACGGCGATCGTGAGTTGGATAGACATGGTGAATCGAAGTGATAGTTGAGCGGTTCAAAGCCACAGTGGCGCCGACATCCTGCCGGTGAGTTTCTTCATTTTCAAACGCTTTCCAGCCGAAGCGGTGCGCTGCGGGCGATAGCGACTTTCCTTCACTCCCCTGATCGCAATGCGGACGTCGGCCCGAGATCGTCCTGTAGGAGTGGGTGATGAAGACGCCCGTTGGAGCGAAAACTGTAGTCGAAAAGGAGCGGGTAAGAGTCGGCCATTCGGCAACCTGCTATATTTCTACGGCAGAATCTTCAAACGGAACCCGCCGATTTCAACAGCGAGCGTCCCTGGTTGGGGACAGATCGCGCCTATCACTCCAGCATAACGATGAGACAGGTCTTCACCATGAAACACTCCATGACCCGACGTTCCTTTCTCACGAGCGCATTGCTTCTCCCGTGGTTATCTCGCGTCGGGCAAAGTGCTCAAGCAGAGGTGAGCTTGCCTGCGGGGTTGGAGTGGGGGTCGAAACAACCGTTCAGTTTCGACGGATTGCGCCAGCAGGCCCAACGCTTGGCTACTCAACCCTACCAGGCCCCCATCATTCGCCAGGCGGATGTCCTGGATCGAATCGATTACGACGCTCATCTGGAGATCCAGGCTCGACCGGAAACGGCGCTCTGGCGCGACGGGGATGGACCGTATCCGGTGCGCTTCTTCCATCTGGGGCGGCTTTTTCCCTTGCCGGTGAAGATCCACGCCGTGCGTGAGGGGATCGCCCGCGAAGTGCGTTATTCCTCCCGGATGTTCACGTTTGGCAAGGCAGATTTTGCTGCGGCACTGCCGGATGATCTGGGGTTTGCCGGTTTCCGGGTACTGCATTCCCGAACCGAGGAGCGAGACTGGCTGGCCTTCCTGGGGGCCTCTTATTTTCGCAGCGCCGGAACCTTGGATCAGTACGGCATCTCGGCGCGCGGCATCGCCATCGACACCGCCCTGCCCAAGGCGGAGGAATTTCCCCGCTTTACCCAGTTCTGGCTGGAGCCGACCGCCGACCCTCAGGCAGTGATGATTTATGCTTTGCTGGAAGGCGCCAGTGTGACCGGGGCCTATCGAATTCTGGCGAGCCGCCGAGAGCAGGTGGTGATGGACATTGAGGCCATTCTGTTCTTTCGGGCGACGGTGGGTCGATTGGGGGTAGCGCCATTGACCAGCATGTTCTGGTTTTCCGAGACCAACCACCAGCCCAGTTGGGATTGGCGGCCGGAAGTTCACGACAGCGACGGTCTGGCCTTGTGGACCGGGGCCGGGGAACGGATCTGGCGACCGCTCAACAACCCGCCCTTCGTGCAGACCAACGACTTTGTCGATCACAACCCCCGAGGATTTGGCTTGTCGCAACGGGATCGCCAGTTCGACAACTATCAGGATGACTTGGTGTTTTACGAGCGGCGGCCCACATTATGGGTGGAACCGCTGGAGCCCTGGGGGGAGGGGTCGGTCCAGTTGGTCGAGATTCCAACCGATTATGAAGTCAACGATAATATCGTGGCGTACTGGGTTCCACGGGAGCCGGCACTGGCTGGCGCGACTCGAACTTTCCGCTACCGGCTGCATTGGGTCGCCGACGAACCCGGTTGGCCGGACCGGAGTCGGGTGATCGCTACCCGCATGGGCTGGACCACCCTGCCCAAAACACCACCACGCCCAGTGCATAGAGCCTGGTTCGCTATTGATTTCGCCGGGGGACCGTTAGCGGCGTTGGACAAGCAAGCGCCCGTTCAATTGGTGGCCAGCACCACACGCGGGAGCTTGCGCAGCCCCGGCGCTTTTCAATTGGCAGGCGCCCGCCGCTGGCGAGGGAATTTCGAGATTGAACTGGAAGGCGGTGAACCTGCCAATCTGCGAGCCTACCTGCGCTCGAACGACCAGGCGATCTCGGAGACCTGGCTTTATCAGTTCATTCCCCGGACTTCTTCATCCGGCTGACCTGGATCAATCCGTGCGGGTCAACGTGCGGGGGTGGCTGCAGGGATGCGCCGATTCAAAACGGCCTGCTCAGGAGGTTCCATTCGATTTCGGCCTGGTCCATCTTTGGGGGTGTCATCAGGGTTTAATAAAACCATAACAGTTGACCGCGATAATCATCGTTTGAAAACCATGACATCGCTAGTGGATACCCTCTGTTATGAACCCGTCCCAAGAACCCTACCTGTTAACTCCCGGTCCATTAACTACCTCGTTGGCCACCAAGCAGGCCATGCTGCGCGACTGGGGTTCCTGGGACCGCGATTTTAACGATTTAACCGCCGACATCTGCCGCCGCCTGCTCCGGGTCGCTCACGCCGAGGGCGAGGATTTCGTCTGCGTTCCCCTGCAAGGCAGCGGCACTTACGCGGTCGAGGCGACCCTGGCGACCCTGATACCCCGCACCGGCAAGGCGCTCGTGCTGATGAACGGCGCCTATGGTCAGCGGATGGCCAAAATCCTCCGCTATCTGGGTCGCCCGTTCGTGACTCTGGACATGGGCGACTATTTACCGCCGCCGCCAGCCCAAGTGGATGAGATGCTGGCCGCCGACCCGGCCATCACCCACGTTGCCGTGGTGCATTGCGAAACGTCTTCCGGGATTCTCAATCCGGTTGAGAACATCGCCGAGGTCGTCGCGCAGCGTGGGCGGCGATTGATCATTGACGCCATGAGCGCCTTTGGGGCCTTGCCGATCGACGCCCGCGAATTACCCTTTGACGCCGTCGTGGCTTCCGCCAACAAATGCTTCGAGGGTGTTCCAGGATTCGGTTTTTCCCTGATGCGTCGGGACGCGCTGGAAATTTGCGCCGGCAATGCCCACTCGCTCAGCCTGGATTTGTATGACCAATGGACTGATATGGAGCGTACCGGGCAATGGCGCTTCACCCCGCCGACCCACGTTGTCGCTGCCTTTGCGCAAGCGTTGGACGAGCATGAAGCGGAAGGCGGAGTGGCTGGCCGTTTAGCCCGTTACACCGCCAACCGTGATCTACTGGTCGCTGGAATGCGGGCCATGGGTTTCCATACCTTGCTGGCGGACCGCTGGCTGTCGCCGATCATCGTGACCTTCCACTCCCCTGGCGATCCCCGGTTCAATTTTCCCACCTTCTACGACCTGATCAAGAGTCAGGGCTTCATCATCTACCCAGGCAAACTGACCGAAGTGGAGAGCTTCCGCATCGGCTGCATCGGTCAATTATTCACGGAACAGATGCAGGGCGTGCTGGCGGCGGTGCGGACTGCGCTGGACGCCCTGGGCATTCTGGATGGAACGCCGCGCCCCGAAGATCTCAATACCGTCGATTTTTAAGGAGGATCGACTTCGCGGGCGCGTCTGCCTGAATTTTTCCTTTGATCGCTGCCGGAGCGTCGCATGTTACCGGAAATTCTGCTGATTCCCACTGCTGTGGGCGCGCTGGCCTTCACGGGCCTCAAGCTGCGCAGGCAACATCAATATCGTCAATTACAGGCGCGCCAGCGTGACTTCATCGTCCAGCATGGCGCTACGTTGAACCTGCCCGATCGCCTGCCAGAGGCGTTGCCCGACTTTCAGCAACGGATTGCGGTCGTCGCCGAACCGCTGCCGGAGTCCGCTTTCGCCATGCTGCGGGAAACCGCATTGCGCTTCAGGCAGATCGAGCGCAGCTACTTCCCGGCCCATAAGCAGGGCGGGACCATCGCTTACGAGGATTTGCATCGGACCGCTCCGGAAATTGTCGCCTTTTACCAGTCAGACTACCTGCGCAAGTTGTGTACAGCGGTGATCGGCGAACCGGTGTTGCCCACGCCGATCAATGATCAAAGTTCCTGCTCGCTGCTGTTTTATGACCGGCCACGCGATCATATCGGCTGGCACTACGACTACAACTTCTACCATGGCCGCCATTTCACGGTGCTGCTACCACTGGTCAATCGCCATCTTCAGGAGGATCGACGGTCCTCGGCGCAACTGGTGATCCGCCAGGATGACCAGGAGGCAACAATACCTACCCCGCCTAACACGTTGATTTTGTTTGAAGGCGCACGAGTATTGCACAAGGTCACCCGATTGCAGGAAAACGAGTTACGGGTCATTCTCAGTATGACCTTTTGCACCCGGCCACAGGCATCCTTACTCAAAGGCGCACTGCGCCGCTTCAAGGACATCGCCTATTTTGGCATTCGGGCGTTATGGACCTGAGCGCCCATTAAGCGCGATGTCTCCTGATTCCCTCTCTCAGGACCAGCGCGCCGGTTGCCGGAGCGCTGTTCATAAAAATGCAAGGGTTATCCGGCATGCTGTTGGCACGCCGCTCCCCGGAGTTCTGCATACGGTCGATTTTTGAGGAAACCCCGCCACATGTACTTCCACTATCAACGCAGCTATCGCGGGCCGGTTCAGGCCGTTATTTTCGACTGGGCTGGCACCACGGTCGATTTTGGCTCGCTGGCTCCGGTCGCGGCGTTCACGCGATTGTTCGCCGCTCAGGGCATTGACTTGAACCTGGACGAGGTGCGTGGGCCAATGGGTATGGAGAAAAGGGAACATATCCGCCAGTTGTGCGCGTTGCCCCAGGTCGCTGCCGCCTGGCGCGAACTGCAGGGCGCGATGCCGGACGAGGCGGTCATCGATCAGCTCTATCAGGAATTTGCCCCCCTGCAAATCGCCGCCATTCGCGACTCTGCGCAACTGGTTCCGCGCTGTCGAGAAGTGGCTGCGGCCCTGCGCGGGCGCGGCATTCGCATCGGCGCCAACACCGGCTACAGTCGAGACATGCTGGACGTGCTGGCGGCGGCAGCAGCCCAACAGGGCTACCGGCCGGACAGCAGTGT
>JBAQIQ010000297.1:0-2020 GCA_049288935.1 Candidatus Competibacteraceae bacterium | reverse complement strand
ATCGAGACGATGTTGGCGCTCCGGCTCAACCGGGCTCACCGGGAGTGGGAGACCTATTGGCAAGGGGTCGAAAAAGAAGCCGCATGAACCGGTCATTTCGTCGGTGCATCACTTTGAATCACACCCTCGACGACCCTGATTTGTTGACGCCGGATGGCGTTCTTGGGGTTGATCTCGGTATCGTCAATATCGCCACGGACTCGACTGGGGAACCGTTCAGCGGCAAGGATGTAGAAGCAAAAAGAGAGTGGTACGTTAAACGTCGCGCCATATTGCAGAAAAAAGGGACAAAAGCCGCGAAGCGTCGGCTTAGGAAAATGAGCGGAAGACAGCGCCGTTTTCAAAAGTGGGTCAACCACAACGTTTCGCGTCGCATCGTTTCCAAAGCCGAACGCTCCCAAAGCGCGATTAGTCTTGAAGACCTCAAGCATATCCGCGCCAGGGCTAAGGCCAACAAAGAGCAGAGGAGACGCTTGCACAACTGGGGATTCGCCGAACTGCGCGGCTTTATCGAATACAAGGCGCGACTGTCCGGCGTTCCGGTCTTTGTGATTGACCCGCGCAATACCAGTCGTCAGTGCTCGGTGTGCGGACACATCGACAAAAAGAACCGCCCCAATCAATCCGTGTTTAGGTGTGTGGCCTGCGGACATGAAGCCAACGCAGACTGCAACGCCGCTCTCAACATTGGGAGCAGGGCAATCGTAACAATGCCTATGTTCACGCATCAGTGTGTCCCTGGTGCAGTGGAAAGCCTCGGCCTTATGATCTTTAAAAATTTAATCCGGTATACTTAGGGGCGATTCCACCCGCGCCAGAGGAGCCGACCATGCCGCGCCGCCAGCTCATGTTGAGTGAGACCGAACGCCAAGAATTGGTCCATCTCCGGGATCATGCCCGTCAACCGTATGTGCGCGAGCGGTCAGCGGCGTTGTTGAAAATCGCCGATGGGATGCCGGCGGCACTTGTGGCCCAGCAGGGCCTGTTACGTCCGCGGGATCCCGATACCGTCTATGCGTGGTTAGACCGCTATCAAGCGACCGGCGTTGATGGCCTGAAAGTCCATCCCGGACGCGGACGTAAGCCCGCTTTTTCCCCCTCAGCACGCGACGGCGGCGGCAGCCCACGCCGAGTTACAACACCTGGGCCAGCGTGACCCGCGCGTTTGCGGGGTCGAGCAGACGCGCTGGACCTTGGCGAGTCTGCGCCAGGCGTGTGTGTGGCTGGGCGGCTTGACCCTGGCTGGGGTCCATACCGTGCTCCGGCGCGGCCGCATCGTGTGGAAGCGGGCACGGGCCTCGATCCGCAGTCCGGACCCGGACTACGACGCCAAATTGGCCGATGTCGCTGCGGCGGTGGCGGCGGCCCAGGCCCAGCCCGGGCGGGTGATCACCGTCTACCTGGACGAAGTCACCGTCGAACGGCAACCGACCGTGGCCCCTGCGTATGCGCCCACGGGATCGTCCGAGCAAGCCCGGGCGGTGCGCAGCCCGAAATCGAATACGGTGACCCGGATCCTCGGGGCCTTGAATGCATTGACCGGGGGTGTCTTCCACCGCCGGGCCGGGAAGATCACCGTGGGCTTCCTAGTGGCGTTTTATCAGGCCCTGTGCCCAGCGTATCCGGACGCGGAGCGGATTTATGTCATTCAAGATAATTGGCCGGTGCATACCCATCCCGACCTTCTGGTCGCCTTGGAACCGCAGGAGACCCGCTGGCCCTGGTATCGCCCCCCGAAGTGGCCCACGGAACCCCGCCCCGCCGCCATCCGCCGCTGGGGGGACTTGCCGCTACCGATCCAAATCGTGCCGCTACCCACTTAGGCCTCGTGGTGCAATCCCATCGAGAAGCTTTGGCGTAAATTGCGCCAAGACGTGACCCACCTCCATCGCTGGGCCGATGACCTCGAAGCGCTCCGCACCGAGATCGACCGCTTCTTGGATCAGTTTGCCAAAGGTTCCCTGGAACTGCTGCGCTACGTGGGGCTAACAGTACCGGATTAAATTTTTAAAGATCATTA
>JBAQIQ010000296.1:0-3367 GCA_049288935.1 Candidatus Competibacteraceae bacterium | reverse complement strand
GGAAAAGGAAAATCTGCGAGTTACAAATGCGGCCGCCTCTCGGGAGAGTTCCATGGTGCCGGAAGCAAGGCAGTTGCATGCCTAAGCGATGGTGTTCGGGGTTCTCGTGACGGCGGTGCAAAAAGTGCCGCTAAGCAACCCATTGAAATTGCTGATATGATAACGCGGAACTCGCGGTAAGTGATTGATATCCCTCATTCTGGAGGTTTTTCATATTACGCTCCTGATCCCTGCCGCTGGCGGTTTCCCGCCCAGGAGCCGATCCCGGTGTGGCGAGACGTCAATGGTGATGACGCCTTTGGTGTTGATATGCTCGTGCGCATTGGGGGCGATGTGCATGATGTGATGATCCGGAAAGGTGTCCGGCATTCGCGCTCGAACCTCACCGATCCGGGTCGCGTTCCACGTCATGATAACGTTGGTAAGCAGTGTCAGGCCTGATGATATCGCGGCCATTTGTTCGGGCGTGCGGCCATGCCGTGCGCCGATCGGCCCGGAATAGATCGCGCGCTGCAGGGTGTGGACCGACTCGCCTTGGCTGAGCAAAGCGTCATTCATCCCACGGAACGCCGGATCGCCGAGATAAGCGCCTAGGAAGCGGGTCAGTAACAGCCTGCCGAAGGCATCCCCTGCCTGAAACGCCTCATCGCCCCGCGCGGCGCTGCCAAAGCGGTCCAAAACGTAGGTCGCGGAACACCAACCACTCTTGGTCGATGCCGCAATTCGGAGGAGCGGGTCCCATCCCCGAGTGATGGCGCTGGTTGAGACGGTCTCGCTCACAATTGGCCGCAGGCTAGCAGGTACATCGAGGCCACGCGGGAGATAGAGCTTGCGCTTGTTCATGCCGGCCAGCCTCGGCGCGAGATCAAACCCCACCAGATTGGCCAGCGCCATACCGAAATGTGTGTGGCCATGCGTATCCACCGCGACACGGTGGAGATCGACGGCTTCGTGGCGAAGAGCCCCTTCGATAGCGGCCCCGGCTTGCCGTCGGTTCAGGACGACGGCCTGGTCATGCAGGATCACCCATTGGTCGAGCACATGGGTGTAGGTTCCGACTGCCGGCGTGCGCCGTCGCGGATCATGGCGGGCTGTCCAGAGTCGGCGTGTTGCATCAAGGCTCATCATGTCGGCCGATGCCTGAATTCCGCCTCCCCACAGCCTGGTGACCGGAAGCGTCCTGAAATGATCAAGCACCAAGCGGTTGGCCGCCGGCAATCGACCATTCGCCTCGATGCGGCGCATCATCTCGCCGACTGCGTCGGCTTCAATATTGAGCGTCATGCGCGCCATGTCGGCGGCGGTCAGATCTGAGCCCAAGGCGATCAGGGCCGCGTAGAGGATTATGAGTTCATGCTCGCTTGCGGGTGACCTGCCCAACAGCGCCCAGGAAAAGCGCGTGGCGGCATCGATGGTGATAAGCAGATCCGGCAATTGGATCTTTCCGACGCCGGCGAACAGCTCGCGGCGAATGGCCTTGAGCCTTTCGTCTTCGGGAGCCGCCTTGAGTTTTGGAACGACCAACCGATCGTTTTCAATCCGGATATCGCCCCTCGACACCGCCGCATCGATGGCTTTCAGGGCCATCGCGAGTTCATCCTTGATCCAGCGGATGGTCGCTTCCGGCTTGGCTGGCACGGCGAGGTTTCGCACGAACCGTGCTCGTTCCTTTTGCCATTGCGCCTTTGGGATCAAGCGGTCCTCAGGGGCACGGTGTTCCAGGCTGTGGTCGACGCTGGCCTGCCCATTCCGCAGCGAGCGTTTGAGCAGCATGAGCGTCGCCGCCCTATAGCCGCCAAAGGCGGCCTCGCGGTCCGGTTGATCGATGAGGAACGCCCACGTCCGACCGAATGGATTGGCGGTGCCTTCCGGCAATCGCCCCATTTCCGAAGCCGCCACCCGGTCCAGTGTCGTCAATGCCTGTGCAAGCGGGTGCGTCGACGGCAGGTCCAGGCTGATCGACGAAACCGCGCCCAACAACTCACTCGCGCCTCTGCCTGCTGTCGCCAGTTCCCGCCGGACCCGGCCAACCTTCGTGGATTGACCGTGCGCGCCGGCCGGCAGGAACGGTGCCAACATGGTGCGCATCTGGTCGCGCGCGACGGAAGCGGAGGTATTCTCATCATCGACAAGGCTTGCCAATTGCAAGACCAACGCTTGATGTCGGCGCAGTTCGTCCTCGACCGCCGCCTCGGCGCGGGTTCGGGCCTGACGCCAGAGATCGGCGATCCGGTAGTCGATCATCCCCAGACCGCCATCCGTGAGACGCAGCAGTTGCAAGCGCAAAAAACAGGCGAGATCAATGGTCTTTCGCTCACCACGCATCCGCTTGAGCGTCGCAGGCTTGCGGTAGAGCATTGATCTCGCCTGGGCCTTCAACATTCCGGCTGCCAAGCCAAGATGGAGCCTGTCGGCCCCAAGTTTCTTCAGAAAATCGATCTTCGCGATATGGTCGGCGAGGCCTTTGGTTTTACGGGATGCGGGACTGTCTCGAAGCCATTCCAACCGCGTCTTGCCGTTTGGCATCGTCTCCGACAGCTCAAGCGGCCAGACCTTCGTCTGTTCTGTCCCCACTGCGGCTACCGCGCCGGCCAAAAGACCGCCATCGTAATGGCGCCGGGCGCCTGATGCAGAACTCCTCAGCCGTCGCGTTGGCAACTGGACGTAGTGGTGATCACGGAGCCATGCGCGCGCGGCTTGTTCCAACTCGTCCACGAGGAATTTGTCGCCGGCCTCGCGCCGCAGAAAGCCATTCAACGCGCGTTCCCCGTGCTCGGTGAGGTCGCGCAAACCCAGTGCCTGTTTCGCTGCGTCCTGGTGCTCGAACAGCGTGCGGTGGCGGCGGTAAAGCGCGCGGATTGAGGCAAGCCGGGGCGGTGCAATCCCAAGCTCGGCACCGAGATGAGCCAGCACTTGCGGCGGAATCATCTCCACGGAATTGAGTGGTGCTCCCGTGAGGCGCAGAAAACCAACCTGTAGCGCCACGCCCAACCGGTTTAACGGTCGCCGGCGGCGGCGGACGGCTCGCCGATCGACCTCGGAAAGCGAGAAGAAATGCGCGACTTCGGGTTCGGTTAAATTCTCCGGAAACCGTTCGCAACCAAGATATTGTCGAAACGGCGCATCCACGACTCGGCCCTCCCAGGAAAGAGCCTACACACCGCTGGCTGAAGGTCGAGAAACCTCACCGGTCAACGATATCAATGGGTTGCAATTTTCTTGTGCCTTTTATCGCTATGTTTCAACAACTTGCTTAGCGGCACTTTTTGCACCGCCGTCACGAGAACCCCCAAGACGACGCATATCTGCGTGGTCGATGCCGACGGTAAGGTTTTATGTCGCGATGTCGTTGCGAGCGATCCCGACA
>JBAQIQ010000295.1:0-10439 GCA_049288935.1 Candidatus Competibacteraceae bacterium | reverse complement strand
GCATTGGCGGGCGCTGCGGCAGTGCATGATTGCACCCTGGCTAGGACTGGCGCTGCCACGGGTGTTGTTGCGATTGCCTTATGGCCGCAAAACAGATCCGGTTGAGCAGCTTGAATTTGAAGAAATGCCGATGGGCCGCGATCCAGGCGCCTATCTGTGGGGAAACCCGGCCTTCGTTTGCGCCCGGCTGATGACAGCGGCGTTCGTGGAGAATGGCGAAGCATTCAGTCCAGGCGATGTGTTGGAACTGGAGGGTTGGCCCGCGCATGTTTATGAGGAAGCGGGCGAGCGGGTGTTACAGCCCGCAACTGAGGTTCTGCTCAGCGAAAAGGCGATGCAAGCGATTCTGGCCAGGGGACTGATGCCGCTGCTCGGTCATCGCCAGCGCAATGCCGTTCGATTGGCGCGATTTCAGTCACTGGCAGAGCCGGCAACCGCGTTGGCCGGGTTTACCGCCACCGCAAAATGAGCCGCCCCTGCCAATTGATCGCCCCTGCAAATACCGCAATTCCGCCCGTGCTGGCCGTGCTTTCAACCGCCGGCGCTGGCCCATTTTCCACCTGCAACGATGCGTGCGATAACGGCGGTAATCCAATCACTCGCACAACGTGCGTTGCAACAGGAATCGTCAGTCGTAATGCATCACCGGTCGGTGCTTCCATAAACACCGTCGCGGAAGCATCGGTCACCACGCCACTACCTGCCTGATCCAGCTCCAGCGGCGCAGCCCTGGCTAAACGAGGCGTATCAAGGGCTGGAGTCAGCATCACCAGGAAGGTGTCGTCCTGACGCAAGCCGCTGGGTTGAATTTCCAGCCGCCACCAACCGATATCGAACCAGGGTTTCAAGCTGGAACCTTCAACGAAATTGATCCCATCCAGTTGCGTCTCATCGCCATCCGCTTCAACGTAGTACTGATAATCCTTGCCACCGACCAGGCGCATCACCGCGTCTTGCGGCAGGATGCGCTGAATCGTCAGCCGCCCACGATTATTCTTCACTTCAGCGAAATCACTGGGGCTTTCCAGAATGCCGTTATCGGGCTGACCTTTGAGGGTGCTTAACTCCGCCACTTCGGGTCGTCCAACGGTGTGCAGCAGCCATTTCTTAACGAAGTCGGCCTGGACAACCCGCACCCGATCGCGGATTAGCAGCCGATCCTCCTCAGGCAGGTACAGCAACTGTCGTTCAACCCGCTCAACCTTGCCGCCCCACCCCCCTTCATCGTGCTGCGGATGGTTGTAGGCGGCAGTCAAATCCGCGGCAAGGTAAGTGTAATCACCTTCCTGATGCTCGAAGCGCTCCAGCCGACCGCCTTCCAGATGCAGACCCCGACCCCGTTGATCCAACCAGTCGCGGACGCTGCTGATCGCGCTGCCCGTCGGCATGATAATGCGCGGCCCGCCATCGGCGACATTGTCTTTGAAAAACCGGTTGGGCTGGACTTTTTCGCCGGGCCGCAAAATCAACAGCGTATTTTTGGCGATGCCGCGGATGGCGTAGTTGAGGCGGTTTGGCCCGAAATAATCGCCATAGGGACTGCTATTGATCGCCAGCGGCGCGCCCTTGAACAGGGTAAAATGTCCGGCGTCGTAATGACCGTGATGGGTGAAGGTATCGCCCGCCCGAAAGCTGATAAAGGTGGCGTCCGGCGACCAGTCGGAGCGGATATACGCGAGATTGAAGCTGTCTCGCCCGAACAGTTCAGCCGCAGGCAGTAGATTGTTGAATTCCGCCAGAACGCCACCGCCCATCGGTGTGACCGTGGGGTCGTTGAACAGATTGAATCCCCAGCGGTGATCCCGATAGTAGCTTCCGACGCCGTGCAGCCGCGCCAGATAATCGGAATAACCGGCCAGCACTGCATCGCGGGTAGCCTGGACTATGAGGTCGATGGCAGGACGGGTTTCCTCTTTCAAATCCACGCGCGGACCTTCGTCGCCCAGACCTTCGATGCGCTGATCCGGTCGGGTCGCGTAAACCGTCCAATACCCAACCCGTCGCAACACCTTGCGCACTCGTTCCGCCTGGCGACTGTTTTCCAACCCGTTCAGATACGCCGAACCCGCCAGAGCGATCAGGAGCGCACGATTATTGATCCAGTAGGTATAACCTTCCGGCCACCCCTCGGTCAGTTCCAGGGCCTGGATCGTCTCCAGAAAATGACCCTGGGCACGGGCGATCAACTGCTGGCGTTCGCTGGAATCGCCGGGGTCCAACACAACGGCGCACAGCCAGGCAATAGCGGCCAGTGAACTGCGGCCATGCCAGAGCGAAACCGATGATTCGTCCAGAAGCCGGAGTGTTTCCCGCAAAGCGGCTTCAATGCGCACTTCGATTTGAACCCGGTCGGTTGCGGACAGATCAGGATAGAGTTGCAGAAAATCATAAGCGAAGGCCAGCTTCCAGCCATTGCCACTATCATCATCGTTGACGGTCGGGGCTTCGACATGGAATTCCCTCACCGCCTTCAAGAGCAGTTCGGCTTGCGCCGCTTTGCCAGATGTCAGCCAGCAGGCGGTCAACCCTAAAATACCCCCGCTACAAGTTGACAGATCGGCGATGCCCCGTTGCTTATAAAGCGCCGTGCGTTCTGTCATCAGCGCCGATGCGCCCTTTCCCGACCACTCGGTCAACGCTGGCAACAAAATCCGAGGGTGAGTCTTCCGCAACCGGCCATCAAGGGTAAAGTCTGCAAAACGAGGCGACGGCGCGATCCATTCTACGACCGTAGGGGAGGCAACGCCGCTTTTCTGCACCGCGTTGACCAACAGTTGTCGGAAGGTCAGTTGCGACTGGGAAAGACCATACAGAACCGCGCCCACCAACACGATATGCGCTAATAATCCCACGCCAACGAGGTAACTGTTGAGTAATTTGCCCAGGATTCGCACTGTGTAGGGTCACCACTGGCTATTGTGTAGGGTTACTGTATCAGCCTGGCAGGCTCACCATTGTCCATCGGCTTCACTTAGAGAGAGGATCGCGATGTTTTATCACGTCACCGTCCAGCCTAGCGGTCATGAGTTCCAGGTTGGAGAAAACGAAGCAGTATTGGACGCTGCGTTGCGCGAGAAAGGCAGTACGCTGCCTTATGGCTGTCGTAATGGAAACTGCGGCTCCTGCATGGGGACGATTCTGTCGGGCGCTGTGGACTATCCCGATGGCCGTCCATCCGGGTTAAGCGAGCGTGAACAGGCGGAAGGCAAGGCGCTGCTGTGCCAGGCGCGCCCGTGCTCAGACTTGGTGATTGAGGCGCGTGAAGTCAAGGCCAGCGGCGATATTGTGGTCAAGACCCTGCCCTGTCGGGTCGAGAAACGGGAACTATTGGCGCAGGATGTCATGCGGCTGTATTTGAAACTGCCCAATAACGAGCGATTACAATTTCTCGCTGGGCAGTATATCGACATTCTGCTGGCCGATGGGCGACGACGCAGCTTTTCACTGGCCCATCCGCCGCATGCCGACGATCTGCTGGAATTGCATGTCCGGCAGGTACCCGGCGGTTTCTTCACCGGCTACGTGTTCGAGCGGATGAAAGATAAGGCGCTGTTGCGCTTTCAAGGACCGCTGGGGACCTTTTTTCTGCGTGAAGATTCGCCGCGACCGATCCTGTTGATCGGTGGCGGCACCGGATTCGCGCCATTAAAGGGAATACTGGAACATGCTTTCCATATTGGATTGGAGCGGTCGCTGCACTTGTATTGGGGCGCAAGGGCAAAAGCCGATCTGTATCTGGACGCAATGCCGCATCGCTGGGCGGCGGAACATCCCCATTTCCGCTATACGCCGGTGTTATCGGAACCTCGCCTGGAAGAGAATTGGGAAGGGCGCACCGGCTGGGTACATGAAGCGGTCGCCGCCGACTATCCCGACCTCAGCGACTACGCTGTTTACATGAGTGGTCCGCCGCCGATGATCGAAGCCGCAAAGCGCACGTTTGCGGCGCAGGGTTTGCCAATCGAGCAGTTGTTTTACGATTCCTTTGAGTTTGCAGCGCGTTGAGGCGATGAAAAGACGACCACCTCCACTCCGCCGCTTCCCCGCTGGCGGCAGCGGGGGGGTTTCCCAGCAGTTTTCAGGCCACCGCGGCGGCGGGCGATTGAGCCGGAGCCTGCAACTGTTGTGCGGCTTCCGTGGCGGGCAACATTGCGCCGGACTGTTCCTGCGGTTTGCCCACCAGTAATCGCAGCCCGGCGTGGAAACATTGACCCGCGTAGGTCAGCTCATGCAGGGATTCCAGCAACTCGCCCAGCTCCTGATAAGCGTCTGGGGTTGGCATGATCTGAATGCTGCGCTCCAGATAATCACGGGCCTTGGCGTTCTGCTGGCAGCGCTTGGCCAATCGGCCCAGCGTCAACAACAAATAGGCGTCATCGCCATGCCGGGTCAGCCAGCCCTCGGCGGTCGCCAGTTGCGCAGTGGCGTTGCCGCGCCCCAGCATCCCATAACCGACGACCAGCTTGATGCTCCAGCGCCGGTTGATCGCCTCACGCAGCAGCGCTTCGGCATCTTCAATCGCCTGGCCGTCACACAAGGCCGTTGCATAGGCGATCAAAAATTCCTCGTCCTCCTCGCGCAACGTGGCAGGCGTTTGCTTCCACAGCGCCCGCAAATTATCCAATGAACCGCTAGATGCAGCACTTTCCAGCAGCGCCCGGAAGGTTTGCGCCTGCAATTCCGCAAACGCCTCGGGGCTGATTGCTTTCTGCTTTTGCACATCCGGCAACAGTTTTTGTAGCGGCTCCCAAGCACACAGTTGCTGATAGGCCCTGGCCAGCCATTGCAGAACGCCCGGATGACGCGGATTGAGATGGTGCAACGATTCCAGGATAACGCGAGCCTGTTCAGCATCTCCATCATCCAGCCAGAATTCAGCGCGCGTCAGTTGCACAGTCAACTTGTCGGCGTCCGGCGCTTCTTCCGCCCGGCGCAGATGCAAGTCACGACGCCATTTGACTTCATTCAAATGGTGGACAGCCCGCGCTGCGCTCAGATAGTGCAAGGCCGGAGTTGAGCTGTGCTCGGCGCCCTTCAGCAGGGTCTTCTCCGCAGTGGCCCACTGACCGGCGGACAGTTGCCGGAGACCCAGATCAAATAGCCGCCGAGCCTTTTTCTGGAGTCGCCGTTGATGGGCCTCCAGGGTCTGGCCCGGTGTTTGCCACAAACGAACGGCTAGCCGGATCAATACATAGAAAACAAAAAAGGCTAACCCAATAAAAATAATGAAGAAAGTGAGGCTGGTCTCAATCGTCAATTGACCCATGCTGAACATGGCGTAGCCCGGTTCTTCCCGGAGCGATAACGCCACCCAGACCGAGATGAACAGGGTGACGATGATGCTGATAAGCAATCTCATTACTGCGCCTCCTCGGTCACTGCCGGTTCAGTCGATTGCGCGGGGACCAGCGCGGGCGCCGACCGCAGGGCGCGAATGGGTTGCCGCTGGGTCATGAATTCCTGAAGCGCCTGGCGAAGACCGGTCAGATCCGGGATGTAAGGATTCAATTGAATGGTTTGCAAAGCTTGCAGTTCAGCGAGGAATGCCGTGACCTTCGAGTCAGCGACATCGAAATAGGTTTGCGTCCAGTCGTAGACGCTTTGATAGGACGTTTGATAGGTCTCAGCGTCGCCACGCAATAACGCCAGACGCATCCCTTCCAATTCCAGGCGCAGATTCTGGCGCAAGAAAAATTCATTTTCCCGGGCGATGAGCGGCGGCGTCTCGATACGCTGGCGGCGGATCACAACGATGTCTTTGAATTGGTTCCAAACCGCTTCGCTGCCGCGCTCCCACCAGGAACGGTCGGCACCAGCACTCAGGCTGACGGTCGTCGCTGGCTTGATTCGTTCCCGAATATCGGAGATTCCAGAATCAAGCTTCAGCGGCAGGCTGCCAACCGGCTTCTCCATCGCTATAATTTTGTGAGAAAGTGCTTTAATATCAGGTAACTGTACCCCACGTAGACTGGCGATGGCTTCGCCGAGCATGGTTTTCACCGAGGCCAGCCGGGTTTCATTCACTGCTGTCAGCCGCTGCTGGGCAACGTCCAGCGCCAGGCGCGCAGCGGGAACATTGCGTTCCAGTTTCAGCTTGGCATCGGCCAGCCGCAGCAGATAGTCCACTTCAGCCAGTGGAAAGGCGTTGATATCGCCACCTTTGGCGGCGATGGTCCTGACCGCTTCCAATTCGGTGGTTAGACCGGCCTGGCCCAGCTTCAGGTTCTGAAGTTGCTCACGCAAAGCAGCGATGCTGGCCAGTTGTTCCTGTAGCTGCTGGCTCAAATCCGCTTTCTGCTGCTGGGTGTTGTCCTTGTGTGCGTCCTGACTTTCCCGCAGCAGTTTCATCTCACCCTTGATGACATCGGTTTCGCCCTTGTGCAGCTCCATGGCGTTTTTCAGCGGCTGCAGGTCGCCGGTCAAGCCCAGCAATTGTTCGCGGAGCGCCTGGTTATCGGTGCGCGCCTGCGTGATGCCGGTCTGGAACTCTTGGAACTTTTGCACCTGGGTTTTAAGCGCCTGAAATTCGGGATCGCGCTGAGCAAGGGACTGTTTGATGGCCGCGTCCAGCCGACTGGCCTGGGTGGCCTGATCCTGTTGCCACAGGTACCACAGATAGCCGCTGCCACCGCCGGCGCCGAGTCCGACCAACAAGGCGAGGGCCGCCAGTCCCCGGCCGCTTTGGGGGGATGTAGCCACTGGGGGGGTTACAGATGCCGGTTTGTCGAGGGTAGGCGTCTTGTTATCGCTATCGGATTTTTGATCGGTCATATTATGTTACCGGACTGGGGGTAAGGGGATTCATTGTGAGATCGAATAGAGCAGCGACAATGGCCTCGTCACTGGCTTCCCGAGCCAGCAGGAGGTAGCGGCAACCCTGTTCCACGGCGCTGCGCCGAATGCGAGCACTGACGACTACCAAGGGTGTATTGCGCAAATAAGGTTGCCCGATAGCGCCTAGCATAGCAAAAAGATTCTGTAGGCTCTCGGTGCTGGTTATGACGACTGCGCCAATGTCGCTGTGCGCCCAGCGTTCCAGCAACGGTCCGACATCGGCGGATGGCGGTTCACGCCGGTAGACCTCAGCGCGAGCCACCTGAGCGCCACGGGCAGTCAACGTGTCCGCCAGCCATGTCCGCCCCCCCTCGCCGCACACGATAACGATGCGCTGGCCCGCGACGTTCTGGAAACGCGGCAACGCCAGTAGTGCTTCACTGGTAAAATCCTGTTCGGGGCACAGGCAATCGGTGACTCCGTGCTTTTCCAGAGCCCGGACCGTCGCCTGACCAATGGCGGCAATGTCCAGTTGAGACGGGAAGCCACCGCGTTTTTGAATCAGCGGCAGCGCCCGGTCCACAGCGTTGGCGCTGGTGAAAATGATCAAATGGTCATCGGCCAACCGGTCGACAATAGCCAGCGCCGGCGCCCAGTCGTGCGGTTCGGTAATTCGCAACGTCGGGCAACGGATCGCGGCCCCGCCATATTGCTCGATCAAACAGCAAAGCGGACCGGCCTGATGCTCCGGGCGGGTGACCAGGACGCCTAAACCGTTCAGGCATGGGCTTTCCTGGCCCGCAAGCGTGGCCAGGGGTAAGAACGCCTGCTGCTGCATTTCAACCCGCCGCAAGAACCCGGCGTAAAATGGCTTCAGCGCCGCGTCCGAGCAGTTCCTCAGCCAGCGCCGCGCCCAGCATTGCTGCTGCCGTCACTGCACCGCGAAGCTCACCGGCAACGATTTGGCTGCCATCCGGCGCTCCCACCAGTCCGCGCAGCCAAATTTGTCCATTCTCCAGCAACGCATAACCGGCAATGGGCACCTGGCAACCGCCCTGCAACCGGGCGTTGAAGGCCCGCTCCGCCGTGACCCGAACGTGCGTAGCTGGATCATCCAGCACGGTGATCAAGTCCCGTGTTTGCTCATCCTCCAGCCGACATTCCACACCGATCGCCCCCTGCCCCATAGCGGGCAAGCTGAATTCCGGCTCCAACGCCAGCGTGATGCGCTCCGTCAAACCCAGTCGTTTCAGCCCGGCGGCGGCCAGAACGATGGCGTCAAATTCGCCAGCCTCCAGTTTGGCCAGCCGGCTGCCGACATTGCCGCGCAAACTGCGAATTTCCCAACCGGGATAGCGGGCGGCCAGTTGGCACTGCCGACGCAGGCTGGAGGTGCCCACCCGAGCGCCGGCAGGCAGGTCATCGGGATGGGGATAGTGGGGGGAGACAAAAGCGTCGCGGGGATCTTCAC
This sequence comes from Candidatus Competibacteraceae bacterium, assembly GCA_049288935.1. Lineage (GTDB taxonomy): Bacteria > Pseudomonadota > Gammaproteobacteria > Competibacterales > Competibacteraceae > UBA2383. Next base: position 2,194 of record JBAQIQ010000295.1, on the reverse strand, counting down.
GCGCCAGAATGACCGGCAACCCGAGTCCATCCGGGAAGTCGACCGGGACATCTTTCATCGAATGCACCGCGAGATCGGCGCGGTCTTCCAATAGCCCCTGTTCCAACTCCTTGACGAACAAGCCTTTGCCGCCCATCTTGGCCAGCGGACTGTCGATCATTTTGTCACCCCGGGTGATCATGCCGATCAGTTCCACATTCAGGCCGGGATGGGCCTGACGCAACCGTTCGGCGACGTGTTCAGCTTGCCAGAGCGCCAGAGGGCTTTTACGGGTAGCGATACGCAGGGTGTCAGAGGGCATGGTTTGCTAAGCTATGGTTCCTTAAAATTTGCCTAAAGAATATCTTATGAGCGATACAAAGACTAATCAGAGCTGGGGCGGACGGTTCACCGAGAGTACCGACGCCTTCGTGGCCGCTTTCACCGCCTCGGTGGACTTCGACCGGCGGATGTATCGGCAGGATATTCACGGCTCTATCGCCCACGCCCGGATGCTGGCGCGGATCGGGGTGTTATCCGCCGTGGATTGCGCGGCGATTGTGGAGGGGCTGGAAGCCATTCGCGGCGAAATCGAGCGCGGGGAATTCGCGTGGTCCATCGCCCTGGAAGATGTGCATATGAACATCGAAGCGCGGTTGACCGAGCGAATTGGCGAGGCGGGCAAGCGCTTGCATACCGGGCGCTCACGCAATGATCAAGTAGCCACGGACATTCGCCTGTATCTACGCGACGCTATCGACGCCATCCTCGCGGAAATCCGGCGCATGATGGGCGGATTGGCGGACCTGGCCCCGCGCGAAGCCGATACGATCATGCCGGGATTCACCCATCTGCAAGTCGCTCAGCCGGTGACTTTGGGCCATCACCTGCTGGCCTGGTTCGAGATGATGAAGCGTGACCATGAGCGACTGATCGATTGCCGCAAGCGGGTTAATGTGATGCCACTGGGCGCGGCAGCGCTGGCGGGCACCAGTTATCCGCTGGACCGGCAGTACACGGCGCAATTGCTGGGCTTTGATGCGCCCTGCGCCAATTCGCTGGATGCGGTCAGCGACCGGGATTTCGCCATTGAGTTCACCGCTGCTGCGGCGATCTTGATGACGCATCTGTCGCGGATGGCGGAAGAATTGGTGCTGTGGTCTTCAGCACAGTTTGATTTTGTGGATTTGCCGGATCGGTTTTGTACCGGTTCCTCGATCATGCCGCAGAAAAAAAATCCTGACGTGCCGGAACTGGTGCGCGGCAAAGTTGGACGGGTGAACGGGCATTTAGTCGCCCTGCTCACCCTGATGAAGAGCCAGCCACTGGCCTATAACAAGGACAATCAGGAGGATAAGGAACCACTGTTTGATACAGTGGACACCGTGCAGGGTTGTTTGCGCGCCTTCGCCGATATGATTCCGGCGCTGCGCCCCAAGCGTGACCACCTCCGGCAATCGGCCCAGCGCGGTTTCGCCACGGCGACGGATTTGGCGGATTATCTGGTGCGCAAAGGCATACCGTTCCGCGACGCCCATGAAATCGTCGGTAAGGCGGTGCGGCTGGGCGTGGAGAGCGGGCGGGATTTGGCGGAGATGGCGTTGGCGGAATTACAGCAGTTTTCGCCACTAATCGAGGACGATGTGTTCGCCGTGCTGTCGCTGGAGGGTTCGGTCGCGGCCCGTAATGTGCTGGGTGGCGCAGCGCCGAACCGGGTGCGTGAGGCGGCGGCGGCGGCGCAAGCTTGGGTGGCGCAGGCCGGGAGTAGCGCGTAGCCGGGTGATCCTAAGCGGTGGCCCCGGTTTGTTGGACAACATTTTGCTGGGTTTAAGTGAGTTTCTGCGGTTTAGGCTGCCTGCTGGATAGGCAGCGAATCGAAGTACACGCTATCGGGGGTTTTGCCGTCAAGCGAGAAATGTGGGCACCGTTCATTGTAAAACTTGAAATAGCGTTGCAAGCCTTGCCGTGCCTGGGCGACCGAAGAGACTGTACATTCGATTGTGTAAATGCTCATTCTTAGGAAAACAGTGACACCGAGGTGTCTGGGAGAATCGACGATGAGCGTACCTTTTGGAGCGGCAGATCGAATAGACCTCTTTCGAAACCTGTTTTGTGGGATTCCCAAGTTAGCTGAAGTGTGATTCTCTCTGCGGGCTAACAGAGGGATGCTGCCATGGATTCTGAGAGGTTCGAGGGGATGAGAGAGGACGTTTTC
>JBAQIQ010000294.1:0-8887 GCA_049288935.1 Candidatus Competibacteraceae bacterium | reverse complement strand
GCCGATCCCACGCCGCAGCCATTGCCGGATTTTCGCAAGCTGGTTAAACAAAACGAAGCGTCCGTCGTCAACATCAGTTCCACACAAGCATCCAGCCGACGGACCCGCTCGTCCGGCTTACCGGAACTACCGGGCAGTGAAAACCCTTATCTGGAGTTCTTCAAGCGCTTTTTCCAGGAACGTCCCGAACTTCCCGGCGACCGCCAGGCCAACTCGCTCGGTTCCGGGTTCATCATTTCGCCGGATGGCTACATTCTGACCAACGCCCACGTTGCCCAGGACGTCGACAAGATTATTGTCCGACTGAGCGACCAGCGCGAGCGTCCCGCCAAGGTCATCGGTGTTGATGAACTGACGGATGTCGCGGTGCTGAAGATTGAGGGCGAAAATCTGCCGACCGTCAAAATAGGTGACTCTGATACGCTGGAAGTCGGCGAATGGGTGCTGGCTATCGGGTCGCCGTTCGGTTTAGAGCGCACCGCCACTCAAGGCATTGTTAGCGCTGTGGGCCGCAATCTGCCCAGCGGTACTTACGTCCCGTTTATTCAAAGCGATGTGGCCGTCAACCCGGGCAGTTCCGGCGGTCCGCTGTTTAATCTGCGCGGTGAAGTGGTCGGCATCAATTCACAGATTTACAGCAGCACCGGCGGTTACATGGGGCTGTCATTCGCCATTCCCATTAAGCTGGCGATCCAGGTGGTCGATCAGCTCAAAGCCACCGGTGAGGTGACCCGAGGTTGGCTGGGCATCTTGTTGCAATCCGTTAACAATGATCTGGCCGAGGCGTTCAAACTTGACCGGCCGCGTGGCGCTTTGGTGGCGCAGATTTTGCCCGATAGCCCGGCGGCCAGCGCGGGTTTCAAACCCGGCGATATTATCTTGCGCTACGCCGGCGAGCCGGTGGAGGATTCTTCGCAACTGCCCCGGATGATCGGTGTGACCCCGGTGGGCAAGACGATAGCGATGTCGATCCTGCGCAATGGCGAACCGTTGGAAATTAAGGCGACGATTGCCCGACTGGAAGCGGCCGAAGATCGGGTTTCGACCATGGATGAATACAGCGACCCGCGTTTGGGCATGACCGTCGCTGATCTCAGTAACGAACAGCGGCGTGGGCTGGGCGCGGACGACCAGGGGGTATTGGTCACCAGTTTGGGCGAGGGGCCGGCGGCCAATGCAGGCCTGTATCCGGACGATATCATTCTGCAAGTCAACCATCAGCCGGTAAAGAGCGCTAACCAGTTCGTGGAGCTGGCCAGGGAACTGCCCCGGGGTAAGGTGACGCCGCTATTGGTAAGGCGTGAAAATGAATCGCTTTATCTCGCAGTGCGCTTGCCGGAATGAAGAATCCATCATCAAGACGCCATGAACCTGAATAACTGTCTGGATTTTGAAAAACCAATCGCCGAATTGGAGGCGATGCTCAAGGAACTGCGGCATCTTAGCGCCGAGCAGGATTTGAATATCGGCGATGAGATCGCCCGGCTGGAAGCCAAGAGCAAAGCGCTGACCGTTTCGATTTTCGCCACCCTTACGCCCTGGCAGATTTCACAAATTGCCCGTCATCCCTTGCGGCCCTATACGCTGGACTATATCGAATACCTGTTCACGGATTTCCAGGAACTGCATGGTGACCGCACCTTTGCCGATGACCACGCTATCGTGGGCGGGTTGGCGCGACTGGACGGTCGGCCGGTGATGATCATTGGCCATCAGAAGGGGCGAGACACCAAGGAGAAGATTTATCGTAACTTTGGGATGCCGCGCCCGGAGGGTTACCGCAAGGCATTACGGCTGATGAAGCTGGCGGAGCGGTTCCGGTTGCCGGTGTTGACCTTTATCGACACGCCCGGCGCTTATCCAGGCATCGGCGCTGAGGAACGCGGCCAGAGCGAGGCCATTGCGCGGAATCTGTTCGAGATGAGCCGATTGCGGACGTCGATTGTTGGCGTGGTCATTGGCGAAGGGGGGTCTGGCGGGGCGCTGGCGGTCGGGGTGTGCGACCGGGTGCTGATGTTGCAGTACGGTACCTATTCGGTGATTTCGCCGGAAGGTTGCGCGGCAATTCTGTGGAAGAGTGCGGATAGAGCCCCGGACGCCGCTGAAGCGATGGGTTTGACCGCTGATCGATTGTTGAAATTGAATTTGATCGACCGGGTGATTCCTGAACCACCGGGCGGTGCGCATCGTGACTTGGCGCTGATGGTCGAAAATGTGCGGGCGGCGCTGCGGGAGAGCCTGCAGCCGCTGGATTCCTTGTCGATTGATGAATTGCTGGAACAGCGACATCAACGCTTGATGGGGTATGGGACGTTCAAGGAAGCGGCGCCAGCGACATCGCTGCAATCCACCTGGCAAAGCAGCGTTGCGGCGCTGCTGGGGAAGGATAAGCCGGTGGATGGCTGAATTTCCAGGTATTGAAGCGGCGATTGCACGACTGGGCGGCTATCCTGGTCTTCGCAGACTCGTCGTCGGTTACAGCGGCGGCGTTGATTCTCATGCGCTGCTGCACTGGCTGGCGATCCAGTGTCGTGGCTGGCGTAACCGGACGTTAGCGGCTCTCTATGTCGATCACGGTTTGCAAGCGGCTTCCGCCGCTTGGGGCGAACATTGCGCCGGCGTCTGTCATGGGCTGGATATCCCGTTCCGGGTAGTAACCATTGATGCGCGATCTGCACCGGGGGAAAGCCCCGAAGCCGCTGCCCGTCGCGCCCGTTACGCCGCCCTCGCCGCTGAGTTGGGGCCTGATTCCGCGCTATTGACGGCTCATCACCGTGATGATCAGGCCGAGACCTTGTTATTGCAGCTCCTGCGTGGCGCGGGACCACACGGCTTGGCGGCGATGCCCACCGTCAGTCGGTTGGGTCAGGGCTGGTTACTGCGCCCGTTGCTGGAGGTGGATCGCGCTGAATTGCTGGCCTATGCCCGCGTTCATGATTTGCACTGGATCGAGGACTCCAGCAATCAGGATGCCGGCTTCGACCGCAATTATCTCCGCCACCGGATCTTGCCGCTACTGCGGGAGCGCTGGCCTGCGGCCAGCCGGACTCTAGCGCGTTCCGCGCAGCTCTGTGCTGAAACGTCGGCCTGGTTGGATGAGGCCGCCGCCGCCGATTGGGCCGGGGCGGTCACTGACCGCTCAGACTGCCTGTCACTGCCCGCGTTACGCGCTTTGAGCGAACAGCGTCAACGTCATTTATTACGTTATTGGTTGCGGCAACTGGCTCTGCCGATTCCCGACGCCCGGCAGTTGCAACAGCTCCTGCATGACGTCCTGACGGCCACTGCTGACCGTAATCCCTGCGTTCGCTGGCCAGGAGTGGAAGTCCGGCGTTATCGGGAAAAGCTGTATGCCATGCGGCCCTTGCAGACGCCCGATGCCCAGCAGAGGCTGCTCTGGCGATCCGCCGCTGAAGGTTGGCCACCCCTGGATTTGCCGGGTATTGGCTGGTTGCAGATGCAGGAAACGAGGGGGGCGGGGTTACGTTCTGAAGTGTTGGCGGGCGGTTTGCTGAGGGTCGGGTTTCGCCAGGGGGGTGAACGATTTCGCCCAACAGGTCGCCGGCACAGCCAGGAATTGAAGAAACTGTTGCAGGAGGCCGGCATTCCGCCCTGGGAACGGGAGCGGTTGCCGCTGGTGTATCTCGTCCCCACCCCGATTCCCGGTGAGGGGGGAGGGCATGGTTCGCTTCTGGCCGTCGTGGGACTGGGCATTGCCGCCGACTTTGCCGTGGAACCTGGCGCAGCGGGTTGGCAGCCGTCAGTCGTCGCCAACAGCGGTTCGCTACAGTGACCCGTTGGGCAGCGCGCTGGACGCTGCGTTAGCTTTCCGCCAGCCAGTGATGGATTTGGTCATAGACATCGCGGTGGCTGAGCAAGTCGAAGTGGTTCAATCCATAGCAAAGAGCCTGGCGCGAGGCAGGAATCGGTAGAGTCAACGCTGCATTCTTATGCTGGCCGAGCGCACTCTTTACGGGAACCAGTCCATCTCCCAGTCGATGCGATCCCGGATCGCTGGAGGTCGGCTGTTGGGTCGCCGCGATCACGAAGCATTTCGTCCCCTCTGGTAGCGGCGTCTGCTTTCTCGGGTCCTGTGGATGTTCGCTGCCGCGCCTAGCCCAATCCTCATCCAGGATATTGCCGTAGCGCAAGTCTTTGACACCGGCGCTGCGAATTTTGCCCAATCGGGTGAATGGAGCTGTGTAGGGGCTGATTCCCGCGATCAGGTTGACCCAATTGCCCGCCCGCTCCAGCGGTGCGCCGTGATGGGGCGTACCCAGGCACATCAGCGTTTTCAGGTGACGGAGCCACGTATGATCCGCTTGCTTCGCGTAGTGGCAAGCGCTGCGTGACACCAGACCGCCCATGCTGTGACCGACGAGGGTCAGTTCGCTGATGGGAGCCGGCCATGCTTGAACCAGCCGTTCCAAAAGGGCGGCGAATTCTTGACCGTTTGTGGAGATATGTTGGCCGCTGTTGTAGTGCAGATAGAGCGGGGTGTATCCCAAGTCTTGGGCCAGTGCCGCGCCGTGGTCGTGTCCCCCGCGCCGCCACTCCAGATCGTTCATGCACAGGCCATGCACCAGCACAAGTAACTTGCTTGCAGAAGGCGGGAAGCGGGTCGCAAGCGCCGGTCGATCCAGCACCAGGGGCTGTCCCTGCTGGCGCAGGCGCATGGAAATCGCCAGCGGGTTGTGCGAGGTGACCAGGTCATCGCCCAGCACGCCATTGAGAGCGGCTAACAGCGCTTCGCGACGCGGCGAAGGGCTGCTGCGGTGAACCAGCAACGGCGTGAGTGGCGCTAATGCGGTATTGAGGCCAAAACCCACCACTTGGGTAACGCCGCGCACGCTGCGGTAGACCAGCCCAGAGATACCCCGCGCCCGGCCCTTGGGCGCTGCGCCGACCATCGGTGAGATGCCGGCAATATTGCGATGCATTTCCTCGACGATGGTCGTTACACCCGCCACGGCGGCGACGACCAATTGGCTGACGCCGCGTAGATCGGAGAAGATTCCAGAGCGGATTCCGCCTGGCTCGGCCAGAGTCCCTGGCGTAGCGATCTTTCCACCATGAGGCATGGCTGCGTCGCCCTTGGCTAGGTGATTCATCTGACCGTGGGCTGTTGCAGCCCGATGTCCACCTCATCCGTCCAGACTTTAAAGTGGGTCAACGTATTGGGGCCAAACGTGTTGCTGATGGCGACATCAGCGGCGTCGCGACCCTGCGCAATCAACACCCGGCCAATGCGTGGCACGTTGTTTCGAGCATCAAAGGTATACCAATGACCGCCCAAGTAGGCTTCGAACCAGGCAGCGAAATCCATCGGGCCGTAGGGCGGAGGCGTACCCATATCACCCAGATAACCAGTGCAATAGCGGGCCGGGATATTCAGGCAGCGGCAGAACGCGACGGCGAGATGCGCATAATCACGGCAGACGCCGGTTTTTTCATGAAAAACTTCCCAGGCCGTGCGGGTGGCGCGGGCGTGCTCGTAACCAAAGGTGATGTGGTGATGCACAAAATCGCAAACCGCTTGGACCCGCGCCCACCCCGGCGGGGAGCGGCCGAACAAATCCCACGCGGTTTGCGAGAGTCGGTCGGTTTCGCAATAGCGGCTCCCCAAGAGGAACATTAAAGTCTCATTCGGCAGGTCTTGCACTGGAATTTGCGGCGCTGTCGGGACGACGCTATCCACCTGCCCTGAATCGTTCACGACCGCATCAGTGGACAGCCGGATTTGGCCCTTCGGCGCAATGATGCGGCTGCACCAGTTGCCAAAGGCGTCGCGATAGGCGGTGATAGGAACGGGGGGGTGGGTAATGAGGTGGTCAGGGACGAGGATGTCGGAGACGCGCGTAAAATGAATGCTGAGCGTCAGTATCATCGGCGTGGGTTGAGGGCAGTCATAGACCAATTCGTAGCCAACCCGGATTTGCATTTAATGAGCCTTTTGGTGATGCGCTATGGGTTTCTGAGAACGCCTGTCTCTGTGATGGGCGTTTTGATGTACTGCCGAAAGATTTCTTACCGCCACGTCACCACTTCATCCAACCGCCGGCGCGAGCTGGATTCCGGTAGCTCCGCCGGATAGCCCAGGCTGAGCAGCGCCAGCGGCGTCAGTCCCGGCTCCAGTTTCAGGACTTGGCGAACTTGATCTTCCTCGAAATAGCCCACCCAGGTGGACCCCATGCCCGCAGCGACAATCGCCAGTTGCGCATAGGCAGCGGCGATGGTCGTGTCCTGTAGCGCATAGAGTTTGGCCCCTCGTTCGCCAAACGCGCTGGCGGAACGGGCGGGGTCGGCGCAGAACACCAGACAAACCGGCGCTTCGGCAATAAAGGTTTGCTCGTGGGCGACCTGGACCAGTGCTTGTCGTTCCTCTTGATCACGCACGACAAAGATGCGATAGGACTGTAAATCCCCCGCTGAGGGCGCGGCGCAAGCCATTTCCAGAATGGCGTGCAACTTTTCGGGTTCGACCGGCATGTCTGGCTGGTACTTGCGGATGGAGTGGCGGTGGCGGACAGTTTCAAAAAAATCCCACATGGCGCGGCCCTCGCAGTGATTAAATCATCATCAGTTTTAACCCGACCGCTTGACCAATGCACTCAGTTTCGGCAGTTCGGGAGATTGCGGGTAATTGCGTTCCAGCACCCGCAGGCTGTCAGCGGCCAGTTGCGGCAGGTCCATCTTGACATAGGCTTGAGTCATGATGCTGAGCGCTGTTTCGGTCACCGGGGTGCGGGCGTAGGTTTCCAGCACATACTTGGCGCGGTTGACCGCCGCGACATAAGCGCCGCGCCGCAGATAGTAATCAGCGACATTGACTTCATAGGTCGCCAGGCTGTTGTGCAGGAATAAAACCCGCTGGCGGGCGTCCTCGGCGTATTTGCTGTTGGGAAATTTCCGCACCAGTTCGGAAAAGTCGTTGAAGGATTGGCGGGCGGTATTGGTGTCGGTCTTGGCGCGATCAATCGGCGCCAGCCGGTCAAACAGCGTGTTACTGCGCTGGAAATTCACCAGCCCTTTCATGTAATAAGCATAATCGACATAGGGATGCCGGGGGTTGGCCTTGATGAAACGGTCAGCGGCGGCGATGGCGGCGTCCGGTTCGCCGTCCTTATACTGACAGTAGACGGTGTCGAGCTGCGCCTGCTGGGCATAGCGGCCAAACGGGTAGCGAGCCTGAATCTTGTCCAGATACTCGATGGCGGTCTGGTAGTTGCCTTCGTTCATGGAATCCCGGGCCTCGCTGTACAGGCGCTGGACCGTCCAGCTCTTGGTTTCATCGATTTTTTCCGGGAGCAGCGAGCAACCGGCCAGCAACACGGTGGCCAGCGGGATAACGAGCAATAATTGGAATAGGCGGCGCATGGCGGATGACAGGGCAGGGCAGTGGTCGGGAGTAGAATGCATCATGAAAATCAGTATAACGCCCGAGCCGCTAAAAACCATCATGCCAACCGAACGGATTGACTGCCGGATTCCTGCCACCTGCGCTGGGATGCGCCTGGATCAGGCGCTGGCGGAATTACTGCCCCACTATTCCCGCAATCGTCTGCAACAGTGGCTCAAAGCGGGCCAGTTACGGGTGGATGGCGCGCTGCGCCGACCTCGTGATCCGGTCACTGGCGGCGAGATCGTCAGCGGCGAACTAACGCTGGAAGTTGAAACCACTGCGGTGGCTCAGGATATTCCCTTGGCGATGGTTTACGAGGACGCCGATCTACTGGTGATTAACAAACCTGCCGGCTTGGTTGTTCATCCCGCCGCCGGCAACCGTGATGGGACTTTAGTGAATGCGCTGCTGCATCATGCCCCGGAATTAGCGGGGTTGCCGCGCGCCGGGCTGGTGCATCGTCTGGACAAGGATACTACCGGATTGCTCGTCGTGGCGCGCAGCCTGCGGGCGCATACCGCGCTGGTTGAGCAGTTGCAGGCGCGGGCCATCGAGCGGGAGTATTTGGCGGTGGTGAATGGCGTTCCCGTAGCGGGCGGCGCGGTGGATGCGCCAATGGGGCGGCATCCGGTGGATCGGCAGCGCATGGCGGTCGCGCCGGGTGGTAAACCGGCGGTTACGCATTACCGGGTGCTGCGCCGGTTTCGCACCCATGCCCTGCTGCGAGTGAAACTGGAAACGGGCCGCACTCACCAGATTCGTGTCCACCTGGCCCATATCCGCTGGCCGTTGCTGGGCGATCCTGTGTATGGCGGGCGACCACGGGTTCCGCCAGGCGCGACATTGTGTTGCATCGAAACGATCCAGCAGTTCCGCCGCCAGGCTTTGCACGCCGAGCGATTAACATTGACCCATCCGGTCACGGGCGAACGGCTGGCATGGCAAGCGGAGTTGCCAGCCGATTTAGCGGAATTGATCGCGGTGTTAGCCGAAGATGCGGAGAATCCATCATGAACAGGTGGCGCCCTGAACATTTCATCCTCCCTGACTGGCCAGCGCCAGTGACCGTGCGAGCCGTGAATACGACCCGGCATGGCGGGATCAGTCCGCCGCCCTATGCGAGCCTGAATCTGGCTCAGCATGTCGGCGATGACCCGGCTCATGTTGCGGAAAATCGGCGACGATTGGCGGCGATGGCGGGGTTGCCTGCTGAACCGGCCTGGCTGGAACAGATTCATGGAATCACGGTCGTCGCCACTGAAGCGGTGAACATTCCTATCGTTGCCGACGCCGCCTTCACTCGTGCGTCGGGCCAGCCCTGTGTGGTGATGACGGCGGATTGTCTGCCGATCCTGTTATGCGACCGAGCCGGTACGGTGGTCGCGGCGGCTCATGCCGGCTGGCGTGGATTGGCGGCGGGCGTCATTGACGCGACGGTCGCCCGGTTGGCGGTGCCGCCCACCGAGCTACTGGCCTGGCTGGGAC
>JBAQIQ010000293.1:0-4931 GCA_049288935.1 Candidatus Competibacteraceae bacterium | reverse complement strand
TCCCCGCAACGTGACCCTGATCCACACTACTGCGAACGTCACTCGTTACACCGTCATCAACCGACGAGTGGTGAATCGCAGCATCGACCTCGATCGTTTCGAAGGGGAAACTCGAACCCGAGTGGTGCGTCATCGGGTCGATGAAACCGACCGACCGTTGGGGAGAGAGACATCGGTGCGGAACGGGCGAGTGATCCTGTTTCGGCCCGAAGTGATCAGGACGACGGTCGCTCCACCGCCGCCAGCGGTCCGACCGCCCCGCGTGGGCGCCCCGCGTGACCACCGCCCCGAGCATCGGCCTCCGGGTACGGCTCCGTGGGAACACCGGTCGGGTGATCGAGATCGGGACTGGCGAGATCGCGGAGAATGGTCGGGGGCGGATCGGCATTCCCCGAACCGTCCTCGCTCTGTCGAGTTCGAGGAACGGGATGATGGGCGTCCGCCCATGGAACAAGAGCGCCGCAGGCAGCGGCCAGAGGCGGAACAGCAGACTCTGGAAGAACGCCGCCAAGAAGCCGTGCGGGAACGCGCCAGGCGATGGACCGAATGGGAGCAACGACAACCATCCGAGCAGGGCCAAGACCGGCAACGAACCGACCAAGAACGCACCCAGCGCCCAGCCGAACGGGAGCAGGCCCGCCAGCAGCAGATTGAGCAAGAACGCACCCGGCGGCAGGCCGAACAAGCTCAGCGGCAGGCCGAACGGGAAGCCCGTCGTCAAGCCGATCAGGCCCAGCGGCAAGCCGAACGAGAAGCCCAGCGCCAGGCCGAGCGGGAACAAGCTCGGCAACAGCAACAAAAGCAGGCGGAGCAGGAGCGTCAGAGGCGGCGGAATCTACCGGAGTGCAAGAGCTTGCCGCCAAGACAACAGCAGGAATGTCGTTAATCGGCGTGATCAACTCGGGGCAACATTTTCGGTCGGGTAGCCATCTCTCTACCGAATAGCGTCTAGCTGCAAATTTCGGCATCATCGCTTTTCACTCGACCGAAATCAGGCTCTAAGTGTCCGAGAAAGCAAACCTTATTGTGTTGTGGGGCGTGAGTCCACTCTTCATGATGGAGTGGCGGCCATCACCATCACCGCGCGATGGGCGACATCCCAATACAAACAGAGCCCCTGGCGGGCCAGCGCAGTTGACAAATCCGCTAACCGCATGGCGGGAGATACCGGAAAGCCGAAATTGTTCATCGCATTACTCCAATCCAGATTAGATCGCTTGGGCCGCAGGGCCGGGGAGTCGGCGGGGTCGGCTCGATTCTTCCCACACCTCATGGGCCGCCACCCGGGCAGTTTTCTCAATCCGCATCGACTCCAAAGCCAGCCGCGCCGCCATCCGCCGGACGAAGGCCGGGTGGTGGCTCTCCAACCGGAGGGAGGGCCGAGTCCCCGATCGGGCGATGGGGTCTCCTGCCAACGAGTCGTCATTCATCTTGGGTGACTCCTTAAGAAAGTGAACTCCCTATGGATAAAGCAATAGACATGCCATGGCAGAAAAGATCAAAAAATAGCGCCGTCATACGGTCTTTCCGAACCGCAGGAAGTGAGAGACCGGATGCGGAGGGCAATCGCTACGTCCTGGCGTGTTTTATGAGGGGGCAACCGGACGCCTCGGGAGGGGCAGACGGTGATGGAAGGGGTCACCGCTTTGAGCCCAGTAGGCCAATCTGACGGCCCGACAGGATTCAATGGGCCAAAATGACCGGCAGGGCAGGGGGTAAGCGTTGCGGCTCGGCGACTGTTTGAACCACCGAATCCCCGGAGGCGCTCCTTGTCCCTGATCTTAGGCCATCGCGGACTGTCCACGACGCATCTGGAGAACAGTCTCGACGCTTTCCGGGCGGCCCTCGCTGTGGGCATGGACGGCTTCGAACTGGACGTTCAGCCCACCCGAGACGGGGTCTGCATGGTTCTCCACGACGAGACCCTTGACCGCACCGCCTCGGCGGGCGGGATTTTGCGGCAGATGAACGCCTCGGCGCTGCCCGGCCTGAAAAACGGCGAATCCGTACCTCGCTTATTGGACGTCCTCCAGTTACCGGCGTTGCGGGTAAATGTAGAACTGAAGGGACGACCCGGCTGGAAGCCGGCCCTCGCTGCGGTGAAATCCGCCAACGCCCTCGATCGGGTGCTCTTCAGCAGTTTTGAGCACCGCGAGATCCTCCAGCTCTGGACGGCATGCCCGGAAGCCCGCTGCGGCTTCCTGTGGGAAACCCGCGAGGCGTTGGCCCTCACCGCAGCGACGCTCGCCGACCTTCCTCCAGCGCTCTGGCTGCACATCCCCCTGGAAGCGCTGCAACACCGCCCCGAACTCTGGGCGCCCTTCGCCCTTCGCCTGGCGGCCTGGGGAATGAGGTCTGCCGCTGAAGCCCAAGTCCTTCCCTTCGAACCCGCCATCGTCATCGCGGATGCTCTCTGAATCCCGGATCGGGTCCTGGGTCATGGCGGGCTTTGTTCAGTCACCGGGGTTCAAAAATCTGTTCAATGTTCCCCCCAGCCGCCGTCGGGGTCCACCGTCCTCAGCGGTCAGGAATCCATCAGGATGGACGCTATCCTTAGCGGATGGACACGACGGAACAGTCACATAGGACGTTCTAAAATCATTCATCCGGGATCGGGTCATAGCTGATGCGTAGCTTATTCAAGCTTTTCAAGGTCTTCTTTTATTTACTGGTTCTAAGCCTGGTGCTGGGCCTCCCCACGTTGCTCTGGTTCCTGGTGGAGGAGACGCCTCGGGTCCGCGAGAGTGCTCCACTGGCGGTGGGAGATGTCCAACGCGCCCAGCGCCTGCTGCGGGATCTCGATCCTCGCCAACTCCAGGAGGGCGAAACCCGTCGGTTGACCTTGACCGAGCGAGACGTCCGCCTGCTGCTGGACCAGACGTTGTCGCGATGGTCGGGCGCCGCCCCGGTGAAGGCGATGACCCGGTTCACGCCCCACCAGGCCCAGATCGAGGCCACCCTCTCGTTGCCGGCGAATCCGATCGGCCGCTATCTCAATGCGAACGTGCAACTGACGTCCGACGAATCAGGACTGCGCTTGACGCAGGTTCACCTCGGGCGTCTGTCGATCCCGGGCGGCGTGTGTCGCTGGCTCATCGACCACATCAGCGGGCGCTGGCTGGGTGACCCGGAGTATCAGATGCTCAGGCCCATCTGGGCAACGCTCTCGGATCTCCAGATTGCGAGCGGAACGGTAGCGGTCACGGTCCGTTATGATCAGGAACTGGCCCGACGTCTGGAAGCCCAGGGGCGCGACTGGGTCTTGCCCAAAACCGACCGCCTGCGCTTGGGCGTTTACCAGGAGGTTCTGGTGGCGGCCACCCGGACACTGCCCAAGAACCGCTCGCTGATTTTTCTGTTGAAGCCGCTGTTCACCCGCGCTGCTGAGCGCACGGCTCTGGGGGGTAATCCGGTGGAGGAAAATCGTGCGGTACTGGTGACGTTGGCGCTCTACCTGTCGGGCCGGGATCCGACGCGCCTGCTGGGTGAAAAATATCACGCGCCCACCTCCCTGCGCCCGACCTTGGCGGGACGCAGCGATCTGGCGCAACATTTTACGATCTCCGCCGCCCTCACCGGGCTGACCGATAGCCACCTGGCGAATGTCATCGGCGTATTCAAGGAAGTCCAGGATTCGCAAGGGGGTTCGGGCTTTAGTTTTGCGGACTTGATGGCGGATCGTGCTGGCGTGCGGTTCGCTGAACACGCCCTCGCGTCGGTCACTTCGGCGCAAGCGGTGCAGCGGCGAGTCGCAGCGCTCGAAGTCGAAACCGCCCTCATGCCCTCGATCACTGCCCTGCCGGAAGGATTGCAGGATCCCGAATTTCGCCGTCGCTTTGAACGGCGCGACAGTGTGGCTTACCACCGGGTTCAGGATGACATCGAGCGGCGCCTCGATCAGTGCGACTTTTATCGTCCTGCTCCCTGAGTGGCCGCAGGGCCGAGTCACCGGGGTGCGGATCGGTTGACCCACTGCTCGTTCCCGCAGGGCGAGCCGCACGTACTGCGTGGCGCGGAAACCGGTTCCGACCGGCGTTAAACCGCATGGGTCGGCGGTCTGGATTCTACTGAATCACGGAGTGAGCCGGAGGGGTCAATTTTTGATGCCGCTTGACCGGCCACGGTTGGCCCGGGCGGTTTTGTCGTCAGGCGTTAGCCGTGGCGGGCCGCTGACGGGCAGGAACGCACCAAATCCTGATAAAATAGGCTGTTATGCGGGCAACCCTTCATCGCCCACGACGGCCGCATGAAGACCTGTGAAGCCTGCAAAGCGCACGCGCAACGGGAACGAAGCGTTCACCGCGCCGCTGAAGCTCAGCCACCCTCGGCGACTTGTACCCAGTGCGGTCAGCCTCTCGCTGCGCAACGCCGCACCAAAGTCTATTGCTCCCGCGCCTGCCAACAACAAGCCTGCCGGGAGCGCCGCTCCATCATGACGGAGGTGACCCCAGATCAGCACGGGTCTGGCTGATGGAGTTCACGCCCTCCCATCAAGAGGGGCAGACGGGGACGAGGGGAAAACGCCTCTACAGATCGTAACCCCGCTCGTCGTGCAGGGCGATATCCAGGCCGCCGATCTCGTCTTCCCGCCCCACCCGCAAACCGACCAGCTTTTCCACCAGCTTGAGCAAGATGAAGGTCACGACCGCCGTGTAAGCGACCGTCGCGATCACTGCCACGAATTGCACGCCTAACTGCTGTCCCATGCTGCCGATACCGGTCGCAAAACCCTGACCCTTGAACAGGCCGAGTTCGGTGGAAGCGAACACGCCAGCCGCCAGCGTTCCCAGCACTCCACCCACGCCATGCACTGGAAACACGTCCAAGGAATCATCCACTTTCAACACCCGCTTGACGTACTGGGTAGCGCCGAAGCAGGCGAATCCCGCGACCGTGCCGATGACCACGGCGCCGGCCGGCCCCACGTAGCC
>JBAQIQ010000292.1:0-4920 GCA_049288935.1 Candidatus Competibacteraceae bacterium | reverse complement strand
CTTCCAAGTTCCGGTAGCTCAATGGGTACGCCAGGTACCCACGAACACTCTCAGGATGATGTCTCGTTCAAAGCGGTGGCCTCTAAAGTCGATCATGCGGGTTCTCAAGTTAGGACAGGGGCCGGGTCGCTTACCGAAAGCGGACTCTCTCAGCTAACGCAACAGAACCCTTGGCGGTCAGGGCGTCCCCGAACGCCTATAAGCGGCGAAAACCGGTTGCGAAACGCGCTCCCTTTCACAAGGCGCGTATCTCCTCCGGCTCCATCTCCGAAAGGTCCACCAGACAGGCCACATCAAAGTCCCGCATGGTTTTCTTATCAATAGCCTGAATCTGGTGCAGCGCTTTCATTGTTTCATGGATGGCGGCAAGGGCCTCCGACTTGTATTGCTTTCTTTTGCTCATAGCTGATCCTGCCTAAATTTTTCGCGGGTGTTCTGGATGCCTTCCTCGATCCCGATCTCCCCTCGGGCAGCGCGTTCCATATCAGCAACCACCTCTGGCGGGCCTGCAAGCCCTTCGAGCCGCTGTTGAGAAACGGCGTTTTCAACAGCCTTCAGGTTTCGGCGGATTTCCGGATCATCCTCAACCGGCTTACACCCTTCCAGGTCGTATTCATCAAACACAGCTTCGGCAACGGCATAGGGCGGGCCGTTGTACCAACTCGGGTCATCGGGGTACTCAAGCGCAATGGCAATCACCGTGCGCGTGCCAATATCGGTGCAGCGCCAACGCCGCCCCCCGCATTCAAACTCAAACCCGATTTCAAAATCCGTGCGTTGCATCCCGTCCCTCAAGGGGTTCTGTGCTCGTGCTCGTAATAGCCCCTGAGCACGGCATTCATGAGGGTTTGATACCCTTTGCCTCTGGCCCGGAACCACCGAACCATATCCCGATCAAGGCGCAAGGTGATTTGTTCCTTGGCCTCGGGAAGTCCTACGGTGATGGTGTCCTCCCAACCGGCATAGGGCTGGGGAGCCTCGGAATCGGCATGGCGGCGGCGCATCGCCTCGTCATGGCTCATGCCCACGTCAGTTTGATCCTCGCCACGCGCCCGCATGGCCTCAAGCTGCGCCGCCGAATAGCTGACGGTATTCTCTGATTTCCCAGTCATCGGCTCTATATGCGGAGATAATCCGCACCCCCTCGTTGCGTTTTGTCCAAACCACCAGATAAAACTTTTCATCGATCAGCCCCACGGTTCCCCATCGCTCTTCATCGTTCCTCGGCGATGCGTAGGTAAAAACGGGTCTGCCGTCAAAAAGCTGCGTCACGCCCACGAAATCAACGCCATGGTCGCGGATATTGCTCAGACGTTTGATTTCGTTCCACTCGAACTCCATTATTCATGTAACCACGTTTTGTAACTACATTCAAGAAAATAATGGCAGGCCAGAAAGGAAAAACCGGACCTTTGAGCTTTGGCCCTATACATTCACTTCACCGCCCGGAAAGGGCTTTTCTCCAGAAGACTCCCGCCCGATGTAACATCAGACTTGCAAAGCCGATCAAAAGTTATTACAATAATAATAACATTGGAGGATTCCACATGGTTGAACTCAAGGTCCGCAAATTCGGTAATTCACTGGGCGTTGTCTTGCCAAAAGAAGTTATTAACCGCCTGCACACGGAAGACGGCAGACCTCTATTCCTGATCGAAGCGCCGGACGGCGGCTACCGCCTGACGCCTTACGATCCTGCCTTTGAACAGAAAATGGCAAAGGCCGAGGACATTATCGGACGCTATCGCAACACGCTGCATGTTCTCGCCCAGTGACCCAGCCGCTGTGGATCGACGAGCGGGACACGCTCGCTCTTTATGACCGCCTGTTAGCCTTGCACGGCGGCGCGGCGGGGGTGCGGGATGACGCCTTGCTGAAATCCGCGCTCGCCAGACCGCAGCAGATAGACGCCTATGCAGACGCCCCCGACTTGATCGACCTCGCCGCCGCTTATACGGCGGGAATCGTGCGCAACCATCCCTTCATCGATGGCAACAAACGAACCGGCTTTGTGGTTGGCATTCTGTTTCTTGAACTCAATGGCTACCGGTTTTCGGCCAATGAAGCCGATGCAGCCCAAGCCGTTTTCGCATTGGCAGCGGGCACACTTGATGAGGCGGGTTATGCTGCTTTCCTGCGCGCCAATAGCCGTTGAAACGCACCGTTGAAGAGACCGGCCGGGCCGAACGGTCTCTTGTAACTCCATCTTCCATGCCCTCCATCGGTCGCCAAAAAAGCAACCCTGGTGACATTTCTACTTTGGAGAAATAGGACCTTTGAACTTTGGTACTACACCAAGACTGGACAAAATGTTTCATTTTGTCCTATGTTTCCCCACGAACCGCCCGCAAGCCGTTGAATTCCCAAAGGCCCAAAAACCCTAACATGAGACAAAACGATGGATGAGCGCAAACACCTCACCGGCCTGGAAGTGGACAAGCTGATCGCCGCCGTCAAAGGCGCGCGCCACGAGGCCCGCGACCGCTGCCTGGTGCTGCTGCTGTTCCGCCACGGCCTGCGGGTCTCGGAAGCCTGCGGGATGAAGCTCTCGCAAGTGGATAGCGAAAGCCGCGTCCTGCATGTCGCCCGCCTCAAGCAAGGGCTGTTCACCACGCATCCGCTCCGGGCGGATGAACTGCGGCTGATCAAGGCATGGCTCAAGGAACGAGCGGCCCTGGCCCCGCTGGGGGAATCCTTCTTCGTCAGTGAACGGCGCGGGCCGCTCAATCGCCGCACGGTCTGGGGAGCTATCCGCCGCTATGGCGAACAGGCCGGGCTGCCCCTGCCCGCTCACCCCCACATGCTGCGCCATGCCTGCGGCTTCGCCCTGGCCGATCAGGGCGCGGATACAAGGCTGATTCAGGACTATCTAGGACACCGCAACATCCAACACACCGTCCGCTATACCGCCACCAATCCGGCCCGGTTTGAAAAGCTGTGGCGATAGGAAAGAAAAACAGAAGGCAAGAAAACACGATAAGATGAAAACAAGAAAAACTGATAGAAAAGCCGGACAGCGCTGCCCTGCTCAATTTGTTATAAATTCTCTATTATTCAAAAATATATACATAAATATCGTTGACAGGACCGGCCTGAATTTGTATGCTTATGTACATATCCGCTTTTTATGGGGGATGATATGAGTACCCGATGGACCCTTGTTGTATCCGAAGAAACCGACCGTGCCTTGCGGGCGTTTCTGGGCATGTCCGGCGCAAAGAAAGGTGACCTGTCGGCCTTCGTCGAAGAGGCGGTTAAAGAACGGCTGTTTGCACTGACCGTAGATCGCATCAAAAACCGCAACGCCTCAGTCGATCAGGCCGAATTGATGCAGCTCATTGACTCCGCCGTGATGGCTGCCCGTGCGCCTGGTCCTTGACACCAACATTCTGTTAAGCGCCCTCCTCACACGAGGAACCCCGCCAGACTTGCTTTATCAAGCTTGGCGGCAAGGCGATTTTGAGCTGGTGTCCTCCGCCGCACAAATTGAGGAAGTAACTCGCGTTCTGGATTACCCGCACCTTCGGGAGCGGGTGCGCAGCGCCGAAGCGGCGATTCTCGTTGACGGGCTGAAGAATCTGGCGACACTGGCGGAATACCTGCCGGACATTCATCTTTCGCGGGATGCCGACGACGATAAAATTCTGGCGACGGCGCTTGCCGGACAGGCGGATTATCTCGTTTCCGGTGACAAGGATTTACTGTCGCTGCCTGAAACCTGCGGGGTGAAGATCGTTACCCCACGCGACGCGATTGATATTATCAAAAGCCAAAAAGGGTAGTGATACCCACCTGCGGTGTCTTTACGAAATTTGTCCAACAGCTTGTTGGATTTTTTGCTTTAGGCACGCCTCACGAAATTTGTGAAACAAGTTGTTGCAAAAATTTTCCCTCTGAATACAGAGACATACTGCCACAAGCCTGCCCGGTTTGAAAAGCTCTGACGGTAAGAAAAAGACAATCCTATGATCCAACAGCTATGCTGAGTTGTGCCTTGAGATCGCGTCGGAGAGATTGAAGTATCTTTGCTTTTGGTAACCATGACGTATCAATCTGTGCGGCCTCATACACGCGACTGATTAACACTTTTAGAATCTCAAGTTTCTTTTCTGGCGTTCCTGCCACGCAAAGATCATTGTACCCTTCTTTGATAAGAAGATGTCGCCTATTGAGGAGACAAGCCTTGCCCTTAGCGATAACAACCCCAGTAATGACCTTGGGGCGATTGGCTGTAAAATACCTTATCTTATGAGATTTCAATCCGTTCTTCGCTATAATTTGGCGAATCTGATATAGCAGCTTCGGGGTTGCACGCTGACCGCTAATCGTTAGGTCATCCACATAGCAAGTCATTTTAAGGTCGTGCGCTTTCGCCAATACTTCAATCTCGTCAAACATATCTTTGAAAGCATAATAGGACATGATTGGGCTAGAACTGCTGCCGGTGGGGAGATAACCGCCGATGGTCAGAAGGTTTGCCAATAGTCCTGCCGCATGTTCCGCGCATTTCAAATGATCCAAGAAAAACCTGTAAATTGCCGCTCTAGGCACAGACCGAAAGAATTTTTTAACATCCACCTTCATCACGTTACCGTCATTCAGGTGCGCCCGCGCATTAGAAACATAAGACCGCCCCTTGATGGCGGAATGCAAGTAGTCGGGCGTTTCGATACGAGACAAAAGTAAGTGAATTCGCGCATGGAGCCGTTGCAATGATGGTTTTGGCTCTTGAATAGAACGTTTCTTTCCGTTCTGTTCAATGTCGAAAATCCGATAGCTCCCCTCATCCTTTGCCAAGGCTTCCAGTTCCTCAACCGTCACCTTGAGACGTGACGCCAAATCTACCGGGGACGTAATTTTATAAAGCCTGCATTGGTCTATAGCATCCCTATACAGGTTGTGGAGTATTCAAGTACCAAT
>JBAQIQ010000291.1:0-17491 GCA_049288935.1 Candidatus Competibacteraceae bacterium | reverse complement strand
ATACAGGTTGTGGAATTCTTAAAATTTCACCATGATTTATAACTAATTGAAAATATTTTCAAATATATTTTAAGATAAAACGGATGGCGAAAATACCTAATCCACAACTCGCAAAGGAACGCTATAGAATCGGGGCGATAATGAATTCTGAGCGGGCTTTTTCGGTATTAATCCAGTTCGCTAAGGGAATATAACGCTCCATGAGCTTCAGCAGGTCTGAGACTGGGAATGCTCTTGGATTTTGAAAAAGCACACGATCTTCAACTATATCAAGGCTAAATTGTTCTTTAATCTGATTCAGGGAAAAATCTCTGTAGCTCATGTGGTGTGATTTCCATTAAAAATTGCTGAATTTAAAAAAGTGGTTCTTGCGGACTGAGGAGATCAACAATGTGGTGACGGTTCGAATAAGTAGGCCAATCAGGACTGTATTCTTCGGCCTGATTGCCCCAGACAAACCAACCTTCTCGTGGACCACGAGCAAACAGTTCGATGTAGGGTCCATTACTGCATGATTCGATAATTTGATATTGTTCATCAGGTTTTCTGCTGTGTTCCCGCTTCATCGAAACGATAATATTTTCCTGACTTCTACCCGGTTGGAGCGTTCTGACATTTTTTCCACAAACGCCAAAGAGAATAACTTCAGTGACATTTCTAAAATAAAAGCCAACCCCTCGCCGATCAGGGCCACCGTCCTTACGGGTCTTGTACCAGATAATGTTAGTTTTGTAAGTAAATCCCCAATGTTCCATGACTTGCAAACCAAGGTTAAGTAATGCATTAGGCACCCATAGATACAAATGAGCATTATCCTGAACAATTTTTTGAATAGGCAGTTCCTTAATATCATCTAACGGCATAGTTGGATACCGTTGTAACCGTTTGTGTTCTGGAGCCATCTTGCCAGTACGATTAGCAAACTGCCACGGTGGATCAGCAAGAATTGTCGCAAATTTTCGGTCACCTAGTGTTTGTAAAAGGTCTTCGGAAGCATTGTTATTCATCTTTGTCATCCTCGACATAAAGTGATTTTGAGATTCCAAAAACTAAGATTGGACAGCCTGCGCCGCTGCCACCTTCAATTCTTGGGAGAAGTCTACTCATATGTGTTGTTGATGCACCATAAGATGAACCTCGACCTAGTTCGTTGAATATATCCTGAAGATGGTCACATCTCGTGATAATAATTCCAACGCTGATCGCTCTAAGATCAAATAAAAGTCTAAAATTGTTCAAGTCTCTATCATAAAATGGATCTTTGTTATTCCATTCAATTTCCAAAGCGACCCGATTTTTGAAGCAATCTACTTTATGTGTTGGGGAATCAGCTATTTTTTCATCGACGACGACTTGAGTTTTAAATTCTTTTTCACACCATCTTTTTTCATAGAGAAAATGATCAATGAACTCAGAAATCATCGACTTCCTTCCACCCGGATGGGTGATCCAACTTTTCCTTAACCGGAATGCAGTCAATACCGCAATGACATCCTGCCATTCGTTTTGAAAGTCTTCCTTCAAGATCGCACAAGCATGTTTCCATTCATGAATCTCATAATTTTTTCTAATAAATTCTGGAAGTAAATTAACACTCATAAGCTTTCCAGCGATAGCTAATTGACAGAAAAAATTAGGTTTTCAAGGTGAAAAGGACCACCCTGAAAACCGATTATACACAATCTTTACGCCGCTTCGCGCAATGCGCCCACCAGCGATTTCAAATCAGCGGCTTTCGGTTTGATCAGCCAGAACCGGCTGGCGTAGTAGCGAAAATCATCCAGGATCGCTTGCCCCCAGGCGCTGCCGGTTTCCGCGACATAGTCTTCAATCAGTTCCAGCAGATAATTGCGCTGCGGCTCCATGTGTTCGGTCGCGATCCGGTGAATGTCGATCAATTCATGGTTGTAGCAATCGACGAAGGCGTTGCGCTCATCCAGCACAAAGGCAAAACCGCCGGTCATGCCTGCGCCAAAATTCACCCCGGTTTCCCCCAGCACCACCACCACGCCGCCGGTCATATATTCGCAGCCGTGATCGCCGACCCCTTCCACAATGGCCATCGCCCCGGAATTACGCACCGCGAAACGTTCACCCGCGGTTCCCGCTGCGTACAACACGCCGCCCGTGGCGCCATACAGGCAGGTATTGCCGATAATCGGCGTTTGCTGGCTGGCGAATTGACTTTGACGCGGTGGATAGATGACCAGTTTGCCGCCGGCCATGCCCTTGCCGACATAGTCGTTGGCGTCGCCTTCCAGATAGAGATGCAGACCACCGGCGTTCCACACCCCGAAGCTTTGTCCGGCGCTACCCGTCAATTGCAATTTGATCGGCGCGTTTTCCATGCCCAAGTCGCCATGCCGGCGGGCGATTTCTCCGGACAAGCGCGCCCCGATGGAGCGATGGATGTTTTTAACCGCATAGTGGAACTGGCCGCCGGTTTTCGCCGTAATCGCCGGCAGAGCGTCGCGCACCATCTGTTCGGCCAGTTCGCCTTTGTCAAATGGCTCATTACGCGGCTCGATGCAGAATTGCGGATGCTCCAGCAGCAGGCCAGCGTCGGACAATAGCGGCGACAGGTCGAGATGACCGTGCTTGCTCGTTTCGCCAGGCAGGGTTTCCAGCAGGTCGGTGCGGCCAATGAGATCCTCGAACTTGCGGACGCCGAGTTGCGCCATGATTTCCCGGGTTTCCTGGGCGACGAAGCGGAAATAGTTCATCACCTTATCCGCTGTCCCCCGGAAGTGGTTCAGCCGCAACACATTATTTTGCGTAGCGACCCCGGTGGCGCAGTTGTTGAGATGGCAAATCCGCAGATATTTGCAGCCGAGCGCGACCATCGGCGCGGTGCCGAAGCCGAAGCTTTCCGCGCCCAGCAGCGCCGCCTTGATCACATCCAGCCCGGTTTTCAGGCCGCCATCGGTTTGTAACCGCACCTTGTCGCGCAAGCGGTTCATGCGCAGGGTCTGGTGCGTTTCGCTCAAACCCAGTTCCCAGGGTGAACCGGCGTATTTGACCGAAGTGAGCGGCGAGGCGCCGGTGCCGCCGTCATAACCGGCGATAGTGATCAAGTCGGCATAGGCTTTGGCTACTCCGGCAGCAATGGTGCCAACCCCGGCTTCCGCGACCAGTTTCACCGATACCAGCGCCTGTGGATTGATTTGCTTGAGATCGAAGATCAGTTGCGCCAGGTCCTCAATGGAATAAATGTCATGGTGCGGCGGCGGCGAAATCAGCGCCACGCCGGGCTTGGAGAAGCGCAGCCGGGCGATCATGGCGTTGACCTTGTCACCGGGTAACTGCCCGCCTTCACCCGGTTTAGCACCCTGAGCGACCTTGATTTGCAACACTTCGGCATTGACCAGATAGGCCGGGGTGACGCCAAAGCGCCCGGAGGCCACCTGCTTGATTTTGGAACTTTTCTCGGTGCCATAACGGGCGGGGTCTTCGCCGCCCTCGCCGGAATTGGAACGCCCGCCGAGCCGGTTCATGGCGATGGCCAGCGCCTCGTGGGCTTCCGGGGACAACGCGCCCAGCGACATTCCGGCAGAGTCGAAACGCGGCAGGAGGGCTTCCATCGGTTCCACGTCGTCCAGCGGAATTGGTGGACCCAGGGGCTTGAGCTGGAACAGATCGCGCAGGGTTGCCACCGGACGCTCATTCACCAACCGGGCATACTCCTGATAGTCCGAATAATCACCGCTGCCGACCGCTTTTTGCAGGGCGTACACCACATCCGGGTTATAGGCGTGGTATTCGCCACCGTGCATATATTTGAGCAGACCGCCGGCCTCAATGGCCTGCCGCCGCTTCCAGGCGTGTTCAGCGAGCCGCTGCTGTTCCGCTTCCAGATCGGCGAACCGTGCGCCCTGAATACGGCTGACTGTGTCCTTGAAACAGAGATGCACCACCTCGTCATGCAAACCGACGATCTCGAACAACTGCGCGCCGCGATAGCTGTTGATGGTGGAAATGCCCATCTTGGAGATGATCTTGTACAAGCCCTTGTTGATGCCTTTGCGATAATTCTCGATGGCGGTGGAGAAATCGCGGCCGGTGATTTCGCCACTGCGAATCAAATCGCGCAACGCTTCATAAGCCAGCCAGGGATGCACCAAAGTAGCGCCGTAACCGATCAACACCCCAATGTGGTGCGGATCGCGGGCGGTGGCCGTTTCGATAATCAGATTGGCGTTGCAACGCAGTCCTTCACGCACCAGCCGGTGATGCACGGCGCCGGTCGCCAGCAGGGCGTGAATCGGCAATCGGTCGGGGGCGATGGCGCGATCTGACAGCACCAGCAGTACCGCGCCGCCATCGCGCACTGCGGCCACTGCTTCATCGCAGACCCGTTCAATCGCCGCCTGCAATCTCTCATCGGGCGGATAGCTCAGGTCAATGCGATGATGCGGATAGCGACCGTCGGGATTCGCCAGCAAGGTTTGGAGACGGCCCTCGGTCAAGACCGGCGAATTGACGGTCAGGCGCGGCGCATAGGCGGGACTTTCCTCGAACAGATTGCATTCCACGCCCAGACAGGTTTCCAGCGACATCACCACCGCTTCACGCAACGGGTCAATCGGTGGGTTGGTCACCTGGGCGAACTGTTGGCGGAAATAGTCATAGAGCGACCGGGGCCGATTGGACAGTACCGCGAAGGGCGTATCGTCACCCATGGAGCCAATCGCTTCCTGTCCCGCCTCGGCCAGCACTCGCAGGATTTGATCGCGTTCCTCGAAGGTCACGCCGAACAATTTTTGCGCGGTATTCAGTTGCTCAGGAGCCAGCGGCGCCGGTTCCGGCTCGTCTTTGTACAGTGAGCGCAGGCGTTGCACGTTGCCGCGCAACCAGCGCCGGTAGGGATGACGGCTCTTCAAGTCGTTATCGATATCCGTGGGCGTCAACAGCCGACCGGTTTCGACATCGACTACCAGCATCTCGCCGGGCTTCATCCGGCCCTTGGCGACGACCTGTTCCGGCGCGTAGTCATAGACGCCGATTTCCGAAGCGATGGTGAAATGTCGGTCGGCGGTGATGACATAGCGGGCCGGGCGCAGGCCGTTGCGATCCAGCACACAACCGGCGTAGCGGCCATCGGTGAGGACAATGCCAGCAGGGCCATCCCACGGCTCCAGATGCATGGAGTTGTATTCATAAAACGCCCGCAGATCGGGGTCCATGTGTTCCACATTCTGCCAGGCCGGCGGAATCAGCAGGCGCATGGCGCGGAACAGGTCCATGCCGCCCATCGTCAGCATTTCCAGCATGTTATCGAGACTGCTGGAATCGGAACCGTGCATATTCACCAGCGGGCGGATTTCCGCCATATCCGGCAGCAGCGGCGAGGAGAACGTATGACTGCGGGCTTCGGTCCAGTTGCGGTTGCCGCATATCGTATTGATTTCGCCGTTATGCGCCAGGTAGCGGAACGGCTGCGCCAGCCACCACTGCGGCAGGGTGTTGGTGGAAAAGCGTTGATGGAAAAGACAGATCGAGGATTCCAGTTCGGGATCGTGGAGATCGGGGTAGAACATCGGCAGATGGGCCGGCATCACCAGCCCTTTGTAACTGATCACCCGTCCCGACAGGGAGAGAACGTAGTAAACCGGATCGCGCGGGCGGATGCGCCGGTTGGCGCGGCGGCGGGCGATGAATAGATGGCGTTCAAACGTCTCAGTCGATATTCCTGCGGGCGGCGTGACAAAGACCTGTTCGATTCGCGGCAGAGTTTTACGCGATTCATCACCACAGGCATCGGCCTGAACGGGCACAGGACGCCACCCGGCGACAGTGAGACCTTCCTTTTCCAGTTCCGCTTGCAGATCAGCGCAGGCGGCGGCGGCCAGGGCAGGATCGTGGTTGAGGAACACCATGCCCACCCCGTACTGTTCGCCCAAAGGAATGCCTGCCTCGGTAGCGACCCGGCGCAGGAAGGCATCCGGCTTGCGCATCAGCAGTCCGCAGCCATCGCCGGATTTACCATCGGCAGCCACCGCGCCCCGGTGGGTCAGGCGGGCCAGCGAGGCAATGGCGGTGCTGACCAGCCAGTGGCTGGGTTGGTTATCCATCTGGGCCATCAGGCCAAAGCCGCAACTGTCTCTCTCGAATTCAGGCCGGTACAGGCCCTGTGCCTGGGGAGGAGGGAAAAATGTGGACATCGAATGACTCCGCCTGGGTTCACAACGGTTGATTCCCCTCTTTGCTTCAAGGTAAGGGATTAAAAAATCGAAGCAAACAACGGGCCGATTCAGTGTTTGGCCATCCGATGCTTGTGAATTCACTCGGTAGAAAGATGTGACTATTTGAATTAAAATGATTTTTCAAGACAGCCTATGACACAACAGGCAGGATAGGAGAGTTGAGCGCACCAAGCCTATCGGCAACAACGCGCCAGCATGAAGCATTGTTTCATGCTGGTTCGGCTAACGGCCTACAATAATCCAGTGTTCTTCAATAATCGTTTTACTGATTTCGAGGAAAAATTATGATCGAAGCACAAGGTTCAACCGCACGCAACCCCGACCTGGACTGGAGCCAGGTCCGGGAAACCATTCTCATGTTGGCGCTGGCCGTTGCGCAGATCGAAATGTCGATGCGCGACAGTAATGGTTCCGTCGAAGTGTTGAGCAACTCGTTCACTTCGATGATAGGTCAGGTCAAGATGATCGAAAGAACCGCCGGCGCACTCCCGGACACGCAGGAAGGCGCGGATGCTAGAGCGACGATCATCGACAATTGCGCGATTATCGGTGAAACGATGCATTCGGCGATTGTCGCCTTTCAGTTCTACGATAAGTTGACCCAACGCTTGAGTCATGTGACTTCCAGCCTGGGAACGCTGGCGGATTTGGTATCCGATGTCCGGCGTCTTTACAACCCGTATGAATGGCTGGGAATGCAGGAAAAGATCAAGTCTCGCTACACCATGGAAGAAGAGCGCTTGATGTTCGACGCAATGATGGAGGGCAAAAGCGTCAAACAGGCGCTGGCGATTTACATCAAGGCAATGGAAGAGAAGCGGAATAAAGCGGTGGCTGGCGACGATGAAGAAGATATCGAGCTGTTCTGACCGCATTGGACAGGAAACGAGCCTTGTTGGCTTGATGAGCGGATGGCAAGGCCGTATCCCAAGAGATCATGGAGCGCGCCGCCCAGCGTGGGATGCTGCTAAAATATCGCCCTGATAACAACTTTCGGGCGCAGTTCCGCGCCCTTCCTTGCCCGTGAGATAAGCCCATGACCGACATTCGCCAAGAAGATCTGGTTCACACCATCGTGACCACAATCCGCCAGGACGATTTTATTCAGAGCATCGCTGACGCTTTTCAGTACATCAGCTATTACCACCCGGTCGATTATATTAAAGCGCTGGCGGCGGCCTATGACCGGGAACAATCACCGGCGGCCAAAGACGCCATCGCACAAATTCTGATCAACTCCCGGATGTGCGCCGAGGGCCATCGGCCCATTTGCCAGGATACCGGCATTGCGCTGGTGTTCCTGAAAATCGGTATGGACGTGCGCTGGGATGCGACGATGAGCGTCCAGGAAATGGTTAACGAAGGCGTGCGCCGCGCCTATCTCGATCCTGACAACAAATTGCGCGCCTCGGTGCTCCTCGATCCGGCGGGCAAGCGCCAGAACAGCAAAGACAATACGCCCGCCGTGGTGCATTACGAAATCGTTCCTGGCCACCATGTCGAGGTGATTTGCGCGGCCAAAGGCGGCGGCTCGGAAGCCAAGTCCAAGTTCGCTATGCTGAACCCTTCTGATGATTTGGTGGACTGGGTGATCAAGACCGTACCCGCCATGGGCGCCGGCTGGTGTCCGCCGGGCATTTTGGGTATCGGCATCGGCGGCACGCCGGAGAAAGCGTTCCTGCTGGCGAAAGAGTCGTTGATGGCTCCGGTCGATATTCAAGACTTGATCGCCCGTGGCCCGAAGAACCGCGCCGAAGAATTGCGCATCGAGTTGTATGAAAAAGTCAACGCGCTGGGTATTGGCGCGCAGGGTCTGGGTGGCCTGACCACGGTGCTGGATGTGAAGGTACTGGATTATCCGACGCACGCCGCCAATCTGCCGATTGCGATGGTGCCGAACTGCGCCGCCACTCGCCATGTCCATTTCCATCTCGATGGCAGCGGCCCAGCCCGGTTGGCTCCGCCAAGCCTGGAAGACTGGCCGAAGCTGACCTATGCGCCGGCCAACGCCCGCCGGGTCGATTTAGCCACAGTGACTCGTGCGGATGTGGCCGGTTGGAAAACTGGCGAGGTGTTGTTGCTGAATGGCAAGTTGCTGACCGGTCGCGACGCCGCCCACAAGCGCATGACCGATATGCTCAGCGCTGGCCAGAAGTTGCCGGTCGATTTTACCAACCGGTTCATCTACTACGTCGGCCCGGTCGATCCAGTGCGCGACGAGGTTGTGGGTCCCGCTGGCCCTACCACTGCGACCCGCATGGACAAATTCACCCGGCAGATGTTGGAGCAAACCGGTTTGTTGGGCATGGTCGGCAAATCCGAGCGAGGCCAAATCGCCATTGATGCGATTAAGGATCACCAGGCGGTTTATTTGATGGCGGTCGGCGGGGCGGCTTATCTGGTGTCCAAAGCGATCAAAGCCGCCCGGGTGCTGGCCTTTGAGGATTTAGGCATGGAGGCGATCTACGAATTCGAGGTGAAGGATATGCCGGTGACCGTGGCGGTAGATGCCCAGGGGAGCAGCGTTCATAAGACCGGGCCGAAAGAATGGCAGGCGCGGATTGGCAAGATTCCGGTGGTGGAAGCCGCTTGAGCCGAGGTGCCGGACAGGACCGTAAAATCCGGCCCTGTCCATTAACCGGTGGGTTGCGCGAGCATTAAAACCTGTGAGCGACATTTTCGGCAAATGCTGTTGTGGCCGCTGTTGCTGTTTGCATCCATGGTTGCGCTGGCTACCGCCTTGACGCTGTACACCATCAACAAGTCCAAAGCATTGTCCGGTTTTCTGGAAATGATGGCAGATGAACACCGGAGCCTGAGGCGCAAGCGGGTGGCGCTGGTGAAAGCGTGGTGGCTACGCAGCCGGAACCGGTTCCGATTCTGATGTTGGAGAGCTGCCATGCCGGAATTTACCTGTCTGAATGTGACCCTGACCGATCACGTTGCGCAGATTGAGCTGAACCGCCCCGACAAGGCGAATGCTTTGAATGGCGTACTTTGGCGGGAAATCGGCGCAGTTTTTCGCTGGGTGGATGACACCCCGGAAGCGCGGGTCGCAGTGCTGAGTGGCGCGGGCCGGCATTTCTGCGCCGGTATTGATTTTGCGTTGGTCGGTGAGCTGCTCGACGAGGTCGGGAAGTTGCAGCCGGGGCGGCGGGAAGAGCGGTTGCGGCAGATCATTCTCGGATTGCAGGCGGCGTTTACGGCGCTGGAAACCTGCCGCAAACCGGTGCTGGCGGCGATTCAGGGTTTGTGCATCGGGGGCGGGCTGGATTTGATCGCCGCCTGCGATATGCGCTATGCCACGGTGGATGCGACGTTTTCGCTGAAAGAGGCGGACTTGGCCATCGTCGCCGATGTCGGCGGTTTGCAACGCCTGCCGTATCTGATCGGTGAGGGCCGGGTGCGGGAGCTGGCGTTCACGGCGAACCCGTTCGACGCTGCCGAGGCGCAAGCCATGGGATTGGTGAACCGGGTGTTCGCCGACGCGGCGCAGCTTTGGGAAAGTGTGCAAACCATCGCTGCCGGCATCGCTGCCAAGTCGCCGTTGACGGTGCGCGGCATCAAGCAGGTGCTGAATTATAGCCGTGATCACCGGGTCGCTGACGGGCTGGAATACGTCGCGACCTGGAACGCTGCGATGCTGCTTTCCGATGACACCCGCGAGGCGGTGGCGGCGGCCATACAAAAGCGGCCAGCGCGGTTTGCCGATTGAGCAACTCGCCGTTCAATCGTGCGGCTGCTACGGTTGGACGTTGCTGACCCCGAATCGGTTTTTTCGCAGCGAGTGCGCTCGATTAAATTTGGTGCGTCGCAACATGATTTGTTATAGTAGTTATGCCCGTTGTTCGGGTGGGCCGAGCAAGAAAAATCATGTATATCGTAGACGACGCGACGCTGGCGCTGATTACCCGCTTTATTGGAGAAGCGCGAAATCTGGAGCTGTCCGATGCAGAGTATCTGCTTCAACAGATTGCCGCTATTGAGCAATATATTGACGGTTTTCCAGCAGACGAGCGGCAAGCGCGGGCGCTGGAATGGATCGCTGCATATGCTCGGCAGTATCGTCAACAGTGGCAAAAGCAGGCGGTCGTTGAAGCCGTAGCTCACGCCCGCTGCGCCGATTGTCCCCTGGCCGACGGCGACCGTTCAAAACCCTGTCCGGTGCATGCTCGCTGGTTGCATCTCCTGCGGCGCTATGCCGATGGCGAGTTATCCTCGCATGACTATGCGGAAGCGACCCTGAAATTACTCAGCGCGTACAAAAACCGTTTGGCAGTGGGCCAAACCTGCCGACAGTGGCAACAACCCGCCATGGCGCTTGACTACGGCTGACCGGTTGGGAAAGGTTTGCTCACCAGGCCGATAAACTGGAAGCCGCTGCTCACCAAACCCGGGTTCGACCCATCGCCTTCTTCCGGGGCAAAGCCGTAGGCGGGCCGGAAAGCCACACGGAGCGGTTGAAGCGGGCCATCGACAGCGCAGAAGGCAAAACCCGCTATGGGCGACGCTTCGCTACGGTCGAGCCGGTGTTCGGCAATCTGCGGCATAACAAACGACTGTCCCGCTTGAGCGCAATGTTAGGGGAGTAGGGTGCTGCGCGCGCTTCGCCTGAAGATCATTTGGTTGCTTTAGCGTAAGAGCCTCGCGGATAGCCGAGATAACCGACTCTGGCTTTTCCAGTGGGATGCCGTGTCCACTGTCTACCCATATTTGTTTAGAGCCGGGGTAAAGCCGGGCGATGTCTTTACGTTTTGCGTTTGCATCATCCGCCAACAGTGATTTTTCTTTCATCGGCGCAGATGCACTTAGAACGAACACCGGTTTGTTTAGCAAAGTTGGGAAGCTGAGGAGTTGCTCGCCAGTTAGAGAAAGCAGGTCGAGTTCTTCCTTAGCCGTACCTGTCACTAAAACGCCAAGTAAACCTTGAATCAAGAATGACTGCCTATCCAAAGAACCTTCGCCTTCAAGTTGTTTAGGGTGAGTAGAGTCGACGAGAATAAGTGCGCTCACTTCATCTGGATAGCGTCGGGCAAAAAACTGCATATACAAACCGCCTAGTGAGTGCCCCACCAGAATGTAGGGTGGGTTCACACCTTTGCTTCGAAGTAGCATTCGCAGTTCATCCACTATGTGCAACCCGTCACGGGGCGTTGATACCGGATCGCTATTCCCATAACCAGGACGGTTATAGGCGAATGTCGTGGTGTCTTTTGAGATTTCCGGTATTACTTTTTTCCACCACTCCATTCTCCCACCCAGTCCATTTTCAAAAACAATGGGGATGGCGCCGTGCTGAGTTAATGCGAACTCGGTACGGCGATCATTGATTTTCTCTGTAGTTGAATTGGGCAGTGATGCGCAACCAGTGAGCAAAGCCACCAATAAAACGGTAATGCTTTTTGAGAGTAGTCTTATTTTCATATAGCAATCCTCTTTGAGTTGTGGATTCACGGGTTCAAACCACCCCGGCGCTACGCGCCACCCCTCCTTATCCAAGGAGGGGAATTTCCACGAGCGGGGTGGGATAGCTATATATCGCTGGAAAAATATGGTTTTGCGCTACTCCCGCCCAAAAATAGCACTCATTCCTCGCCGCCCTGTCTCCCAGCTCATAATCTCTGCGAAACAGCGGCCCGCAGGCCGCTGTTTTTATTGGGCGTCGCTCGCGCCGAGGCAGAGTCCAAAGCGCCAATCTCCAGGGAGGCTGAATGGCCCTTGTTGCTCAGACCAACAGCGAATGATGGTCTTGACGTGGTGCTCAACCCCGAATCAGCGTCCCGATGCCGGCGTCAGTGAACAATTCCACCAGCACCGCATGTTCAATCCGCCCGTCGATGATATGCGCCGCCTTGACCCCGGCGCGCACCGCATCCAGGGCACAGGCGATTTTTGGCAACATGCCGCCGTGGATCGTGCCGTCATCGATGAGCGCCTGTACGCGCCGAGCGTCCAACCCGGTCAATAGTGCGCCTTCCTTGTCCAGCACCCCGGTGGTGTCGGTGAGCAGCATCAACTTCTCAGCGTGCAGCACTTCGGCAATCTTGCCAGCGACCAAATCAGCGTTGATGTTGTAGGACTGCCCGTCCTTGCCTACGCCAATCGGGGCGATGATCGGAATGAAATCGTCCTTGATCAGGGTCTTGATAATAGCGGTGTCAATACTGGCTACTTCACCGACATGGCCGATGTCGATGATCTCCGGCGCTTCCAGTTCCGGGCTTTTGCGGGTGATGGTCAGCTTGCGAGCGTGAATCAGATCGCCGTCCTTACCGGTCAGCCCGACCGCACGACCCCCATGACGGTTGACATTATTAACAATTTCCTTATTGACCAGCCCGCCCAGCACCATTTCCACCACGTCCATGGTCTCGCTGTCAGTCACCCGCATCCCGTCCACAAAGCGGCTTTCCTTGCCGATGCGTTTGAGCAACTGGCTGATTTGTGGCCCACCGCCATGTACGATCACCGGGTTAAAACCGACCAGTTTCATCAGCACGATATCGCGAGCGAAGCTGTTTTTCAGCTCGTCATTCTCCATGGCGTGGCCGCCGTATTTGATGACCATAGTTTTGCCGGCGAAACGGCGAATATAGGGCAACGATTCGGTGAGAACATGCGCCACCTGAGTGGCGGCCTGGGCGTCGAGAGCCATAAGGTGAGTCAACCTCATCAATGGAAGGAGTTAGGAACAGCTAAAAGGGTAACGTTAAATCCGCTTGCAACCCCAACAGTTGCCGGCGAAATCGCTCTTGAATATCGGTCATGGCGGACGCATGGTCCGCCTCGAACCGAAGGACCAGACTGGGCGTGGTGTTGGAGGCGCGCACCAGGCCCCAACCGTGCGGAAATTCTACCCGCAACCCGTCCAGGGTGATTATTTGGGCGTCCGGGCCGAAATCGACCTGCGTCGCCAACTGTTCCATGAAGGTAAACGGTTCGCCCTCCGCCATGTCCAGCCGCAGCTCCGGGGTGATCAGGCCGGTCGGATAGGCGGCGAAAAATTCATGGCTGGACAGTGTCTGTTGCGCCAGCAACCGCAACAGCCGGGCAGCAGCGTAGAAAGCGTCGTCGAAACCAAACCAGTCATCCGCATGAACGAGATGGCCGGTCATTTCGCCGCCTAACATTGCACCGGTTTCGCGCATCTTGGCTTTGATCAGCGAATGGCCGGTTTTCCACAAAATCGGCTGCCCACCGAGGCGCTCAATCAACCGGGTCAAATACCGGGAACATTTGATGTCATAGACCACCGCCGCGCCAGGGCAACGGGCCAGCACTTCTTCCGCCAACGGCATCAACAGGCGATCCGGCCAGATGATTTCGCCGGTATCCGTCACTACGCCCAACCGGTCAGCGTCACCGTCGAATGCCAGGCCGATATCCGCCTGATGCTCCAAAACCGCCGCTTGTAAATCCACCAGATTCTCCGGGATGCTGGGGTCGGGATGGTGGTGGGGAAATCGCCCGTCCACTTCACAATAGAGCTCCACGACCTGGCAACCCAGCGCCCGCAGCAGCGGCGGGGCGGTCTTGGCGGCGATCGCGTTGCCGCAGTCGACGACTACTTTCAGTGATCGGGGCAGGGACAGCGCGGCGCTGATCCGGCGGATGTAATCGATGCGAATGCTGGCGGAACGCTCGCCACCCTGACCCTGGCGCAAGTCGCCGGTTTCAATGCGGCGGCGCAGATCGCGGATCACCTCGCCGTGCAGGGCGATTTTGTCGATGACAATTTTTAGACCGTTGTAATGGGGTGGGTTGTGGCTGCCAGTGACCATGACTCCGGCGCAAGTGTCGCTGAGGGTATGGGTTGCGTAATACAGTAGCGGGGTGGAAACTGATCCGAGATCAATGACATCCAGCCCAGCGGCGCGAATCCCGGCTTTGAGCGCATCGCAGAGCCGGGGACTGGACAACCGCCCATCGCGCCCCACTGCGACGCAAGTTTCGCCACGCTCGGCGGCCAGGCTGCCCACCGCCTGCCCGATATCCCGCACGACAGCGGGCGTCAGGTCGCGATCCACCACGCCGCGAATGTCGTATTCCCGGAAAATGGATTTTTTCATGGCGCGTGCGGGGTCAATGCCGCCCAGAATGACCGAAGCCGCCGGTTCCGCGAGCACTGGGAGTAAATTCAGGAACGACCGCGAATTGCGCCCGCACGACGGGCACGATGATCAATTGTGCGATGCGTTCGCCGACCGTGATGGTGAACGGCGCATGACCACGATTCCAGCACGATACCAGCAGTTCGCCCTGATAATCACTGTCGATCAGTCCGACCAGATTGCCCAGCACGATGCCGTGCTTGTGGCCCAGGCCGGAACGGGGTAGCACCAGGGCGGCCCAGTCGGGATTGGCGATATGAATCGCCATGCCGGTGGGAATCAGGCGTGTTTCGCCGGGATGCACCGTCAGCGGTTCCGCCAGGCAGGCGCGCAAATCCAGACCCGCTGAGCCGGCGGTGGCGTATTCCGGTAGAGGAATGTCCTGTCCCAGGCGGGAATCAAGAATTTTCAGTTCAATGGTTTGGCGAGTCATCAGATTTTCCATAGCCGATATCGCGCTGCGATCAGCGCGACGAGTTGTTGCCCCAGCAGGGTTTTATCCGCCAGCGGTAACACCTGTTCCCCGCCTTCCCACAGGACATGCAGTTCGTTACGCTCACTTTCAAAACCACTGCCCGGCAGGCCGACCTGGTTGGCGGCGATCAAGTCCAAGTTCTTGTGACAGCGTTTATCTTCGGCGTAGCGCAATACGTCATGCGTTTCCGCCGCGAAACCGACGGTGAAAGGCCGGTGCGAACGCAGGGCCGCCACTTCCGCGAGAATGTCCGGGTTGCGAATCAATTGCAGCGTGAGCGTGTCCTGGGTTTTCTTGATTTTTTGCTCGGCGGGTTGAGCCGCGCGGTAATCGGCGACCGCAGCGGTTGCGATGAAAATATCCGCTTGCCGGACCCGATGCATCACCGCTTCATGCATCTCAATCGCGCTGTCCACATCGATCCGCTCGACACCGGGCGGGGTAGTTAAACTCACTGGACCGCTCACCAGCAGGACCCGCGCCCCGGCCAGCGCCGCCGCTTCAGCAACAGCGAAGCCCATCCGTCCGGTGCTGCGGTTACTGATAAAACGCACGGGATCGAGCGCTTCGCGGGTCGGGCCGGCGGTCAACAGCACGGTCAATCCTTGCAGGTCATGCGGCGCCAGCGGCCAGGAGGTTGATGTTGCGTGTTCTGCGCGCCGTTCAGCCCGCTCGCCCTTGGCCCCGAGCCAATCGACGACCAGGTTCCGCAGCTCCAAAGGCTCCAGCATTCGCCCTGCGCCAATTTCACCGCAAGCCTGCTCACCGACGCCTGGCCCCCAGAGGTGTACCCCACGTCGCGCCAGCAGCCGGCAATTGTCCTGAGTCGCCGCATTTTGCCACATCAGCCGGTTCATCGCTGGCGCGACAGCCACCGGCTGGTCGGTAGCGAGGCAGAGGGTGCTGAGCAGATCATTGGCCATGCCGTGCGCCAGTCGGGCCAGGAAATCGGCGGTGGCGGGGGCGATCAGGATCAAATGCGCCCAGCGGGCCAGTTCGATATGCCCCATGCCCGCTTCAGCATGAGGGTCCAGCAATTCGGTGCGCACGGATCGGCCAGAGACGGCTTGAAAAGTGAGTGGCGCTACAAAAGCGCTGGCGGCAGGCGTCATGGCGACTTGCACCTCGGCGCCGGCTTCACGCAGTCGGCGCACCAGATCAGCGCTCTTGTAGGCGGCGATACCACCCGTGACACCCAGCAAAATACGGATATTGGTCAGAGGCTGATGAAGCATGATGGAATTCCGGCAAAGTCGGGAAGTAGCGATAAGCTTAACGCAGCTTGGGTAGACGCAGAAATAAAAAGGGCGTCCGATCACGCTCAATTCGACACGCAATCGGACGCCATAGTCCGCGACGGCGGCCCCCGTTAGCCGCCCGGATTCGCCCTGCTTACAACCCCTGTCAGGGGTGAGCGCGAATCCTTGAACTACGGTATTGCAATCCAGCGGCCAACTTTTTAATAATCTGTTTTTAAAAATTTTTATTAAATTTCATCATTTCGACGCTGCCCAGTCAAAGCAATATTGCTCCATACTGGCGCTGGCAGGGCATCGCTTGCATTCTCTTGGGGCAAAGTCAGCGCCGATGAGCGAAGTGATTTTTTAAATTCTTGATCTGTCGATGCATGGTGATCATGCTGGTGTGGAGTGACTGACCGAGGAAGGTACGATGTCGATTCGTGATTGGCCCGATGATGAACGCCCACGGGAGAAATTGTTGCAGCGGGGCGCTGCGGCGCTTTCCGATGCGGAATTGCTGGCGATTTTTCTGCGGGTCGGGGTGCGCGGCAGCAGCGCCGTTGACCTGGCGCGCGCCATGCTCAAGGAACATGGGGGTCTGCGGCAGTTGCTGGAACTGGATGAGACCAGCTTCTGTGCAACGCGGGGTCTTGGCCAAGCCAAATATGTCCAGTTACAGGCCGTGCTGGAACTGGCCCGCCGTCACCTGGAAGACACCCTGCAACGGGTCGATGCGATTCAGAGCGTGGCCGACACCCGCCGCTACCTGATGGCTCGGATGCGGCATCATCCCCATGAGGTGTTTTCCTGCCTGTTTCTGGACAACAAGCACCGGGTCATTCAGTACGAGGAACTGTTCTTCGGCACCATTGACAGTTCCGCCGTACATCCGCGCCAAGTCGTGAAGCGGGCCCTGCATCACAACGCGGCTGCGGTCATTGCCGCGCACAACCATCCTTCCGGCGTCGCTGAACCGAGCCGGGCTGACGAGGCGATCACCTTGCGCTTGAAGGAAGCCTTGGCCACCGTGGATGTCCGATTGCTTGATCATATCGTGGTTGGCGATGGCCAGACCGTGTCGCTGGCCGAGCGGGGGGTGTTGTGACCGCTCCAAGCGCCCCCCGAAGCAGCTAAAATCCTCGGGCTTCCCGAATCCGGTCATAGGCGGCGGTGACCTCTCGGGTTTTCTCCGTAGCACGCACGAGTTCCGCCGACGAGACTTCTTTGGACGCCAGCTTGTCGGGATGGTGTCGTTTGATCAAGCGTCGATAAGCCAGCTTGATTTCATCAGGGCTGGCCTCCGGTTTTAATCCCAATACGGCGTAAGCTTGACTGAGCGAGTGGATGATAGTGGCCGGTCGTCGGCCATGAGTCTGCCGTTCATGCGGTCCGCTGGTTTCGGCGCTTCCGAAGCCGTCAAAGCCGCTGGCCTTGGACTGATGCGCCCACCGCTGGGCGCGA
>JBAQIQ010000290.1:0-1593 GCA_049288935.1 Candidatus Competibacteraceae bacterium | reverse complement strand
ATGTTACGGCGTCTCCCTCAAGGGCAAGAACGACTGCGCCGCCGGTCCGGGCACCACCTGTGCCGGCACCTCCAAGGTCGACCACCAGGGTAATGCCTGGAAGTACCTGCCGAAGGGCAGTTGCGAGAAGACCGCCTCGCCGACCTCGCCGACCGGCTTCGGCCAACTGGCCGAGTTCAAGGAAAAGAAAGCCTGACCGTAACCACCGGATTGGCCGGAGCGCCCGCGATGACGATTCAAACGCCTTTCGAACCTTCAGCGCGCGGTGTTCCGGCCGTTGAGAGCGCCAGCCGTCTGCCCGTCCGGGCGGGCCTGGGCCTCAAGCCCCAGCATTTCGCCGAGATCGTGGCAACGTGGCCGGATCTCGGCTTCTTCGAGATTCACGCCGAGAACTATCTGGTCGCCGGCGGTCCCTTTCATCACTATCTGAGCCGGATTCGCGACCGCTACCCGCTGTCGATCCACGGCGTCGGCTTGTCCATCGGCGCGGAAGGCCCGTTGGACATTGCTCACCTCGACCGTCTGGCCGCGCTCCTCGACCGCTACCAACCGCAATCCTTCTCCGAACACCTAGCGTGGTCGACCCACGGCAGCGCGTTTTTCAACGACCTGTTGCCGCTGCCCTACGATCCGATCACGCTGACCCGCGTCTGCGATCACATCGATCAAATCCAGGAACACCTGCGACGCCGAATTCTGCTGGAAAACCCGGCGACTTATGTCGAATTCGCCGCCTCCACTTTCGACGAGGCGACCTTCATCACCGAGATCGTCCGTCGCACCGGCTGCGGGCTGCTGCTCGATGTCAATAACGCCTATGTCTCCGGCGTCAACCATCGCCGCGATCCGCAAGTATTTATCGCCGCCCTGCCGTTGTCCGAAGTCGGAGAGATCCATCTGGCGGGTTTTGCCGAGGATCGGGACGCCGCCGGCGCGCCCTTGCTGATCGACACGCATGGCGCGGCCATCGCGGCGGCAGTCTGGGAACTCTATGCCTTCGCGCTGGACCGGCTCGGCCCGACGCCCACGTTGATCGAGCGCGACAACGATATTCCGCCGCTGCCCGTCCTGCTCGCCGAAGCCCGGTGCGCCGAACGATGGATCGAATCCGCGCAGCGCGACCGACAGGAAATTTCGGCATGAGCGATCAACGGCTTTTCGCCGCCGCCCTGCTCGATCCTGACGCGCCCTGCCCGGCAGGATTGACCGCTTGGAACGACTCCGATCCGGCCCGGCGCTTCGCCGTCTATCGCAACAACGTCGTCGTCTCCTTGATCGACGCGCTGGCCGACACCTTCCCGGTGACGCTGGAACTGGTGGGAGACGAGTTTTTCCGGGCGATGGCGGGAGTTTTCGTGCGCGCCGCGCCGCCGAAATCCGCCCTGCTGGCGGAGTACGGAGAAGGATTTCCCGCCTTCATCGAACGGTTCGAGCCGGCCCGGAGCGTGCCTTATCTGGCCGACGTGGCGCGATTGGAGATGCTGCGCGTCCGGGCGTTTCATGCCGCCGACGCCGATCCGGTGACGCCGGATCGAGTCGCGCAAGCAGTGGCGGACCCGGAACGATTGCCGGCGCTGCGGGCGACCTGCCACC